>NZ_JAFNOK010000003.1:232936-316210 GCF_026536305.1 Gilliamella sp. B3892 | reverse complement strand
TACCAGAAGGCGTAGAAATGGTAATGCCAGGTGATAACATCAAAATGACAGTATCATTAATTCACCCAATCGCAATGGCAGAAGGCTTACGTTTTGCGATTCGTGAAGGTGGTCGTACTGTTGGTGCTGGTGTGGTTGCTAAGGTTATCAAATAATTAAAGTAAGAATAACCATAGAAAGGGTATCGCTAGATGCCCTTTCTTATCTCGTCTGTTTAGCAAAATGTTTTTTATTGTGAGAGCATTTTGGAAAATAGATATTATTAAATAACATAATCATAGGTTTTATATGCTAGTAAGTAACGAGAGTCAAGCTACAAACACGATTCTAGACAAATTCAAATGGGGTTTAGTTCTAGTATTGATTGCGTTTATTGTCTGGGGAAATTCTTATTTTTCTGGTCCTAATGATATATATCAACCTAATACGATCGTCCGCATTGTTGCTGTTGTTGCGATTTCGCTATTTACTTTATTCATTGCGTACACAACAAATAAAGGCAAAGCATTTTTTGTATTTTTACAAGAATCGAGAAAAGAGCTTCGAAAAGTTGTATGGCCGACACGTAAAGAAACAGTGCAAACAACTTTGCTCGTTGCTGCTGTAACTGTTATTGTTGGATTAGCTCTTTGGGGAATGGATTCGGTATTCCGTTCAATTGTCTTTTATCTAACATCATTAGGACGCTAATATGAGTGAAACACAACAAAAACGCTGGTATGTTATTCAAGCTTATTCTGGCTATGAAGCACGTGTTGCACAATCATTACGTGAATATATCAAATTACATAACATGGAAGATTTTTTCGGTGAAGTATTAGTACCAACCGAAGAAGTTGTTGAAATGAAAAGCGGTCAACGCCGTAAAAGTGAACGTAAATTCTTCCCGGGTTATGTTTTAGTTGAAATGGTGATGAATGATGCAACATGGCACTTAGTAAAAAGTGTGCCAAGAACAATGGGCTTTATTGGTGGTACATCAGATCGACCTGCACCAATCAGCCAACGTGAAGTTGATGCTATCATGAATCGTTTACAACAAGTTGGCGATAAGCCACGTCCTAAAACCTTATTTGAACCGGGCGAACTTGTGCGTGTTAATGACGGTCCATTTGCTGACTTTAATGGCGTGGTTGAAGAAGTGGATTATGAGAAGAGCCGCTTAAAAGTATCGGTATCCATTTTTGGTCGTTCAACACCGGTTGAACTTGATTTTAGCCAAGTCGAAAAAAGCTAATATCGCAATATACCCATATAAAAAATCACAGAATCAATTCTGTGATTTTTTTTGCCTTATTAACGTAGAACGGTATTTTATAGTGTGATATCTGAATTGACTTATACCCCATGGTACGAGTCAATTGTTACCAATCATTTTAATTTAAGCCGATTCAAACTCTTCAATTTGTTGTTGTAAATCCAACCATGTCAATTCTGACTCCTCTTGCTCGCCTTTTAATTGACTTTGTTGTAACAATAATTGTGTTAACTCACTCTTTTTATCCGCTTCATAAATAGAGGGATCGGCTAATTGCTCTTCAATCAATTTTAACTGCTTACTTAACCGTTCAAGGGTCTGCTCCTCTTTTTGTAACTGTTTTTTCAGCGGTTGCATTTGTGCACGTCGCTCAGCTTCTTTACGTTTTTGTTCTTTACGATCTTGCGCTGAAAGATTTTTGCTATTGTCATTTTGACTATCATCTTGTTGCGTTGGTTGTTTTTCCGCTTTCTGCTCGTCGGCAAGCCATTTTTGATAATCATCGAGATCACCATTAAATGGTTCAACTTTATGATCGTGAACTAAATAAAACTCGTCAGTGGTTGAGCGTAATAAATGGCGATCATGCGATACCACCACTAACGCCCCTTCGAAATCAATAAGTGCTTCAGTTAATGCTTGACGCATATCTAAATCTAAATGGTTGGTTGGTTCATCGAGCAACAGCAGATTGGGTTTTTGCCATACAATCAGGGCTAAAACTAATCGGGCTTTCTCACCGCCGGAAAAGGTATTAACAGGCTCGCTAACTTTATCGCCATGAAAATCAAATCCGCCTAAGTAATTACGTAGCTCTTGTTCAGTAATATTGGGATCGGCAAGTTTGGTTAGATGCCATAGCGGAGACTCTTCGCCGCGTAGATATTCCAATTGGTGTTGCGCAAAGTAACCTAATTGTACGCCTTTAGCTAAGTTAATATGCCCCTCTTTTGGTGCCAGTTCGCCCGCTAATAATTTAATTAACGTTGATTTACCTGCGCCGTTACGCCCTAATAACCCGATTCGTGAGCCGGGAACTAAGTTTAGCTTAATTTTTTCCAGCACAATTTTATCTTCATAACCGGCGACCACTTTGTCCATCATTAATAATGGGCTAGGTAAAAACTCCGACGGTTTGAAACTAAAATGAAACGGATTATCCACATGCGCCGGTGCAATAAGCTCCATTTTTTCTAACATTTTAATTCGGCTTTGTGCCTGCTTAGCTTTGGTCGCTTTTGCTCGAAAGCGATCAATATAGCTTTGCAAATGCGCCACTTTTTGTTGTTGGCTTTCATAAAGCGATTGTTGCTGAGCTAACTTCGCTGTACGCTGAACTTCAAAAGAAGAGTAGTTGCCGGTATATTCAAATAGATTTTTTTGCTCAATATGGATAATTTTATTAACTAATGGATCTAAAAAGTCCCGGTCATGGGAAATTAAAATTAGTGTGCCTTGATAATTGCTTAACCACTTTTCCAGCCAAATAACCGCATCTAAATCTAAATGGTTAGTTGGCTCATCTAGTAGGAGCAGATCGGAACGACACATCAGAGCCTGCGCTAAATTTAAACGCATACGCCACCCACCGGAATAGGATTTAACCGGTAATTGCAACTGCTCGTTGGAAAAGCCTAAACCGTGTAACAGGGTTGCCGCTCGAGCTTGAATAGTCCACGCATCGATATTGTCGAGTTTTTCATGGATAATAGCGATTTGTTCACCATTATTTTCTTGATTGGCAATGGCTAACTTTTGTTCTAATTGGCGATACTCTCGGTCGCCGTCAATGGCGTATTCAATTGCTGGAGTGTCTAATGCCGGGGTTTCTTGATTTACCCATGCAAGTTGCCATTGAGAGGGAAAACTCACCGTGCCGGCATCAGCTTGAATTTCGCCTTTTATTAATGAAAATAGCGTAGACTTTCCGCAACCATTTTTGCCAACTAAACCGACTTTTTGTTTAGGATTAATCGTGGCAGAAGCATTATCTAAAAGTAGATTAATGCCCCGACGAACTTGAATGGAATCAAATACTATCATGATATTGTTGTCTATTATTCAAAATAAAATATGCTATCCTAACAAAAATTGAGAGTTATGCAAAATCAAAATAGGATATCTAAAATGGCGATGAGTCCTTATAGCCTCACCCCAAAAATTGCTCAACAGATTGTTGATAGAACCATGAAGATTATTGATTGTAATATCAATGTTATGGATGCTAACGGATGTATTATTGGTAGTGGGGATTTAGAGCGTATTGGCGAACTACATGAAGGGGCGATGTTAGCGATATCGCAAAAACGCACCGTATCAATTGACAGTAACACAGTAAAAAGCTTACAAGGTGTTAAACCGGGTATTAACTTACCGTTGAAACTCAACGATCGAATCGTTGGCGTGATAGGGCTAACTGGTGAACCGTCCGATATACGCCAATTTGGTGAACTTGTTTGTATGTCTGCTGAAATGATGATGGAGCAAACTCAATTACTGCAAGAACTCTCCTATGATAATCGCTTAAAAGAAGAGCTGATTCTTACCCTTATTGAAAAAGAGATCTTACCCGATAGTATGATTCAATGGGTCAAACGGCTCGATATTGATCTCAATCTACCCAGAGTTGTCGGTATGATTGAAGTGGATAGTGGACAATTGGGTATTGATACGGCGATGAGTGAATTACAGAATCTGCAAACCCAAATACAGCTATTAAGTAATAATAACTTAGTAGCGATTAAATCGATTACTGAATTAGTGATTTTAATTCCGGCACTGAATCGATATGGTCGTTGGGATTTATCCGAACACAAGAAAAAACTTGAGCAACTCATTATTACCATTAAAAACATAACTCAATTAGATATTCGAATTTCGCTGGGTAATTACTTTGAACAGCATCTTTGCCCTCTGGTAAAATCTTATCAAACAGCAAAAACCACCATGCTGATAGGTAAACAAAGAATGCCTAATGTGCGTAACTACTACTATCAGGAGCTAATTTTACCGGTACTGTTACATGGATTAAGTTATGATTGGCAAGCTGAGGAGTTATTATTACCGCTGAAAAAACTCAAAATGGGCGATAATAATGGGGTGTTGCAAAAAACGTTACAGACGTGGTTTAAAAACAACGTGCAAAATAGCGACACCGCTAAAGAACTGTTTATTCATCGTAATACATTAGAGTATCGGCTAAATAAAATTGCTAAGCTTACCCAATTAAATTTAGCAAAATTTGATGACCGATTGCTTTTGTATATTGGCTTACAATTAGACAAACATGCCTAAGAGAGGCTTATTGTTCTTACCGATATTCAATAAGAACAATATAACATTTAAGCGATTAATTAACGGGATTATTGAAATATTACGTGATAGGTGCCGGATTAAAAATGGCTAATGGGTTGTATAATTTCCAATGATCTGACCATGGTTTCTTTCGTCCACTTGCCACATCTAAAATTAAATGAAATAAACGCCAGCCAATATCTTCAATCGTTGCTTTACCAAGCGCAATATCGCCGGCACTAATATCAATTAAATCAAACCACTGTTCGGCAACAATATTACGGCTGGACATTTTTATCACCGGTACCATAGCCAAACCGTAAGGCGTTCCCCGACCAGTAGTAAAAACTTGTAACGTGATGCCGGAAGCAACTTGTTGCGAACCACAAACAAAATCACTTGCTGGCGTTGCAGCAAAAATTAATCCTTTTTTGGTTGGGCGTTGTCCGGGCGATAACACTTCCACAATAGGGCTGGTGCCCGACTTAGCAATCGATCCCATTGCTTTTTCGACAATATTATTTAATCCGCCTTTTTTATTGCCCGGTGTGGTGTTGGCACTGCGGTCAACTTTTCCTGCGGCTAAATATTCATCATACCACTGCATTTCACGAATCAGCGCTTTACCGACCGCCTCATCAGCCGCTCTAGGCGTAAGTAAGTGAATACCGTCACGCACTTCGGTTACTTCCGAAAACATCACCGTCGCCCCACATCTGACTAATAGATCAGAAGCATAACCGACTGACGGATTCGAGGTTACCCCGGAAAAAGCATCACTGCCGCCACACTGCATACCGACCACTAATTCAGATGCCGGCACGGTCTCTCTTTTTCGAAGATTTAATTTTTGCAGATGTTTTTCAGCCACCATTAAAATATGGTCAACCATGGCTTTAAATCCATGCTCGTCTTGCAGTGTAACCAGATCATCATCTTCGATTCTGATCGGGATAGTATCTTCGGTGCCTTTTAATAACCTTGCCGGTTGCAGTTTTTCACAACCTAAACTGACAACCATGATTTCACCACCAAAATTAGGATTTTTGGCTAGATTATGAATCGAACGAATCGGCACGATAGCCGCCGGCGCATCAATTGCCACCCCGCAACCATAAAGATGCGTTAACGCCACAACGCCATCGACATTTGGATATTTAGGTAACAGGTCACGTTCGATAATTTTACAAACGTACTCCACAACGCCAGAAACACAATTCACACTCATTGTGATCCCCAATATATTTCGGGTGCCGACCGATCCATCTTTATTGCGATAGCCTTCAAAAGTGTAACCGTCTAAGGGGGGCAATACCGGCGCTTTTTTAGTGGCAATGGGAAGCTCGTGTAGCATGGGGGCAGTTGGCATTTGCGTGACAGATTCATTGATCCAAGCTCCTTTTTTAATCTCCACCTTTGCATAGCCAATCACTTCACCGTAGCGAATAATTGCTTGCCCTTGATTGATATCATTCAACGCCACTTTATGACCTTGAGGAATATCCTCAATTAATGTTAACCCGTCAGCAAATACCGTACCTTTTGGCAATCCACTATCATTAACGATAATAGCGACATTGTCCGGTTCTTTGATTTTGATATAAAGCGGCTTGTTATTGTGATGCTCCATTGCTTAACTCCCATTCAACGCCTATCTTTTAATTTATTATCAGTCACAGTTTCTTATCTGATTAGACATATCTTAAATCTGAAATAGACAAATAGCATTGTGAATGTTCACAATTTTTCGTGCTTAATTCCGTTTAAATTTGTCACTATCAACATAAAAATGTGTGATAGGTCACAAAAATCCCCCTACTGCCAAAAATTTTGTGAAGGACATAACATTTGTTTGTTCATCTGCACATAAATAAATCAATTTCCGCCTATTATTTTGTTGGTTTTGCCAATGAAATTTTCATCTTAACTATCCATACTTAATGCTAATAGTGGATTACTTAGACAGACTCAAAATCTATTTATTTTCTACTCAGCAACATCTGTAAAAAATTCAAGATCAACATTTCATTATCAGTGTAGGGGCTAAACATGGAAATAAACACAGCAAAACAAAAAAGGACTAATACTCGGTGGTTAACAGTCATTTTTTTATTCATTGTCACTGCTATCAATTATGGTGACAGGGCGACCTTAGGTATTGCCGGCAAAGCAATGTCAGGCGAATTGGGTTTTGATGCCGCAGCCATGGGCTGGGTTATGTCGTCGTTCGGTATTGCCTATGTTATCGGGCAGTTACCGGGAGGCTGGCTATTAGATAGATTTGGTTCAAAACGTGTCTATTTTTGCAGTATTTTATTTTGGTCTATTTTTACTTTATTACAAGGCACCGTACATTTTTTTATCGGGGCTTGGGCGTTAATTATGCTTTTTACGTTCCGTTTCTTAATGGGACTTGCTGAAGCGCCGTCATTCCCCGGCAATAGCCGAATTACCGCCGCTTGGTTTCCGGCTAAAGAAAGAGCCACTGCGGTCGCTATTTTCAATTCTGCACAATATTTTGCTACGGTAATATTTGCGCCCATTATGGGCTGGTTAACCCATGAATATGGTTGGCAATCGGTGTTTTTCTTTATGGGTGGCTTAGGTGTACTAATTAGTGTGGTGACACTCTTTGTGATCCACAACCCTAAAGATCATCCATGGGCAAATCAAGCCGAAGTTGATTATATCGTCGATGGCGGGGCATTGGTCGATATGGATCAGAAAAAAAGCCAGACGAAAAAAGAGGGACCAAAATTAGCTTATCTTACCCAACTTTTAACGAATCGAATGTTATTAGGTGTCTACCTTGGTCAGTATTGTATTAACTGTTTAACGTTTTTCTTTATTACTTGGTTTCCTATCTATCTTGCCACTCAACGAGGAATGAATATTAAAGAAGTTGGTTTTGCCGCTGCGATTCCGGCTATTTGTGGATTTATTGGTGGTATCAGTGGTGGCGTGTTCTCCGATTTTCTGATGCGAAAAACCGGATCGCTCTCTATTGCCCGTAAAACACCAATCATTTTAGGTATGTTGTTTTCAATGACCATGATTTTATGTAACTACGTCGATTCAATTGGATTAGTCATTTTATTTATGTCCATGGCTTTCTTTGGTAAAGGCGTCGGTGCACTCGGTTGGGCAGTAATGGCCGATACCGCACCCAAAGAGATGAGTGGACTGGCTGGCGGATTATTTAACATGTTCGGTAATGCATCAAGCATCATCTCACCAATTATTATCGGTTATATCGTGGCATGGACAGGTCGATTTGAATGGGCGCTAGTGTTTGTCGCCGGTCATGCTTTTGTTGCAGCGTTTAGTTATTTGGTGCTTGTTGGCCCGATTAAACGCATGGAACTGAAGAAAAAACCTTAACGACAACGTGCTTATTGAATTAACTACCTAGGAGAGATCGAATATGAATACGCAATCAGTGCCCGTGATTACCTCCATGCAGGTTATTCCGGTGGCTGGGTATGACAGCATGCTGATGAATATTGGTGGCGCACATAGCCCCTATTTTACCCGAAATATCGTTATTTTGAAGGACAATAGCGGCCATATCGGTTTAGGGGAAGCACCCGGCGGAGTGACGATTGAAAACGCTCTGAAACAAGCTATTGCACATGTCGAAGGGCAACCTATTTCTATCCTTAATCGAATTGTTAATGATATGCATCAAGGCTACCTTGATGATGATTATGACTCTTTTGGTAAAGGTGCATGGACATTTGAATTACGAGTCAATGCCGTAGCGGCACTCGAATCGGCATTACTCGATTTAATGGGGCAATTTTTAAATGTACCGGTTGCTGAATTACTTGGAGCAGGTAAACAGCGAGATGAAGTTACCGTGCTTGGCTACCTGTTTTATATCGGTGATGCCAACAAGACCGATCTCGATTATGGCCAACCCGCAACGAAAGGCCATCCATGGTACAACATTCGCCGGCGGCAAGCTATGACAACTGAGTCAGTGGTTGAGCTGGCGCAAGCGGCACAAGATCGCTACGGCTTTAAAGACTTCAAAATGAAAGGTGGAGTGTTAGCGGGTGAACAAGAAATTGAAACAGTCATAGAACTTAAAAAGCAGTTTCCCGATGCACGCATTACCTTAGATCCAAACGGTGGTTGGTGGTTAGATGATGCCATTAAACTTTGTAAAGGGCTTAATAATGTGCTGACTTATGCCGAAGACCCTTGTGGCGCTGAACATGGCTATTGCGGGCGTGAAGTTATGGCTGAATTTCGTCGGGCAACCGGTATACCAACTGCCACCAATATGGTTGCAACCAACTGGCGTGAACTGTGCCATTCCATTATGTTGCAAGCGGTCGATATACCGCTAGCCGATCCCCATTTTTGGACATTAACCGGCGCCAGTCGTGTCGCACAACTTTGTCATGAATGGGGGCTGACTTGGGGGTGCCATTCGAATAACCATTTTGATATCTCTCTGGCAATGTTTAGCCATGTCGGTGCCTCTGCGCCCGGTAATCCAACTGCGCTTGATACCCATTGGATATGGCAAGAAGGTCAAGCCCGTTTAACGCAAGATCCGCTGCAAATTCGCCATGGCAAGATCAAATTGCACGACAAGCCCGGCCTTGGGATTGAACTGGATATGGAGCAAGTCAATTGCGCACATGAGTTTTATAAAAAATTACCAAATGGGGCACGTAATGATGCCATTGCCATGCAATATCTCATTGAAAATTGGCAATTTGACCGCAAGCGCCCATGCATGGTTCGTTAAAACAGATTTAAAGAAATTGAGAAATAAAAGAGGTAAAAACTATGAGTTCATCAACGCCGATTATTACGCAAATGCATGTCTATCCGGTGGCCGGTTATGACAGCATGTTACTGAATTTAAGCGGAGCACACGCCCCTTACTTCACCCGTAATATCGTTATTCTTAAAGATAATTCCGGTAACATTGGCGTCGGGGAAGTTCCTTGCGTAGGCCGAGTTACTCAAACCCTTGAAGATGCCAAACCGCTGGTTGTGGGACAATCGATTGCCCAATATAAAAATGTTATGAATCGTGTCCGAACGGCATTTGCTGACCGTGATGTCGGTGGGCGAGGTAATCAAACATTCGACCAGCGCTCAACCATTCATGTGGTGACAGCGATTGAAGCGGCAATGTTAGACCTGCTAGGCAAGCATCTAGGCGTTACCGTTGCTTCGCTTTTAGGCGAAGGACAGCAACGTGATGAAGTGAAAATGCTTGGCTATCTGTTTTATATCGGCGATAGGCAAAAAACCGATTTACCTTATCAAAGCCAACCCAATGAGCAGTGCGATTGGTATCGCCTGCGACATGAAGAAGCCTTAACCCCAGACAAAATTGCTCGTTTAGCGCAGGCAACTTATGAAAAATATGGCTTTTGTGATTTTAAATTAAAAGGCGGTGTGTTATCTGCGCAAGATGAAGCCGAAGCCGTGATTGCCATTAAGCAAAAATTCCCTGAAGCACGCGTAACGCTCGACCCAAATGGCGGGTGGTTATTAGATGAAGCGATACAAATCGGCAAATACTTAAAAGATACCTTGACCTATGCAGAAGATCCGTGTGGCGCAGAACAAGGCTACTCTGGGCGAGAAATTATGGCTGAATTTCGCCGTGCGACAGGTTTGCCAACAGCAACCAACATGATTGCAACCGACTGGCGTCAAATGGGACATACTTTATCGTTACAATCGGTCGATATCCCGCTTGCTGATCCGCATTTTTGGACAATGAACGGCTCAGTAAGGGTTGCGCAACTGTGCCATGAGTTTGGCTTAACGTGGGGCTCACACTCCAATAATCATTTTGATATATCGCTCGCCATGTTTACCCATGTTGGTGCAGCGGCGCCGGGTGAACCAACTGCGTTAGATACACATTGGATCTGGCAAGAAGGTAATCAGCGTTTAACCAAAGAGCCATTACAAATTGTCAATGGCAAAATCAAAGTACCGGAAAAACCGGGTTTAGGTATCGAGGTTGATATCGATCAAGTTCTCAAAGCCCACGAGCTATTTAAAAGCATGGGGCTGGGCAATCGGAATGATGCCGTAGCTATGCAATATCTCATCCCTAACTGGCAATTCGACAATAAGAAACCCTGTTTGGTCAGATAGTTGGCATGGATGATTAAAAATAGATAAAAATCGAGGTAATTGCATGAAAAAACTCACTTGTCACAATCAATTTAAACAAGACATGTTGGCAAGAAAAAAATTGATTGGTTGTTGGGCTGCATTAGGTAGTCCGATCTCAACAGAAATATTGGGCTTAGCCGGTTTTGATTGGTTACTGCTGGACGGCGAGCATGCCATTAATGATGTGGTGTCGTTTGTCCCGCAATTAATGGCCTTAAAAGATAGCCCGAGCGTGCCAATTGTACGACCGGCCTGGAATGATCAAGTACTGATTAAACGCCTGCTTGATGTTGGTTTTTATAACTTCTTAATTCCGTATGTCGAGACGGCTTTGCAAGCAAAACAAGCGGTCTCTTATACCCGCTATCCACCTGAAGGTTTAAGGGGAGTGTCGGTTTCACATCGTAGTAATGCGTTTGGCACAATACCGGATTACTTTGAAAAAATTAATCAAAATATTTGTGTGATCGTTCAAGTTGAAACCCAACAAGCGGTGGATAACGTTGCTCAAATCACCGCTGTTGACGGCGTCGACGGTATTTTTGTTGGCCCAAGCGATCTTTCTGCCTCGTTAGGACATTTTGGCAATCCAAAACATCCACAGGTGCAAGCGGCGATCAAACAGGTATTTGATGAAGCAAAAAAACAAGGGAAAGCTTGTGGCATATTAGCCCCGATAGAAGCTGACGCACATCATTATATCGAAATGGGGGCAACGTTTGTTGCCGTCGGCAATGATCTGGGCTTGCTAAGAATGGCAACGCAATCATTAGCCGATACATTTCTAAAATAACAGCCATTACTATAAGCGTAATAAAGGAGAGTAAAATGAAAATTGGTTTTATTGGTTTAGGAATAATGGGTAAACCGATGAGCAAAAACTTGCTAAAAGCAGGTTATTCACTGGTCGTTTGCGATAAAAATCAAGCTTCAGTTGATGAACTTACCAAAGCGGGTGCACAAAGTGCCACCAACGCAAAACAAGTTGCTCAACAATGTGATGTGATTATTACTATGTTACCTAATTCACCGCATGTGAAAGAGGTTGTTTTAGGTGAAAATGGGATTGTTGAAGGTGCCAAAGCCGGCACAACCATTATTGATATGAGCTCGATTGCGCCATTAGCCAGCCGGGAAATTCATGATGAGGTCGTTAAAAAAGGCTTAGTGATGTTAGATGCGCCAGTGAGCGGTGGCGAGCCTAAAGCGATAGACGGCACCTTATCTGTCATGGTTGGTGGGGATAAAGCGGTATTTGATAAACATTATGATTTAATGAAAGCTATGGCTGGCTCAGTGGTTTATACCGGTGAAATTGGCGCAGGTAATGTGACTAAGCTTGCTAATCAAGTCATCGTAGCACTCAACATTGCTGCCATGTCAGAAGCATTGGTTTTAGCCACGAAAGCTGGGGTTAACCCGCAACTCGTATATCAAGCAATACGGGGCGGACTTGCCGGTAGTACGGTGTTAGATGCCAAAGCGCCAATGGTGTTAGAACGCAATTTTAAACCGGGCTTTAAAATCGATCTCCATATCAAAGATCTGCAAAATGCTTTAGATACCTCTCATGGGGTGGGGACTTCATTACCGTTAACAGCAATTGTTATGGAGATGATGCAAGCACTGAAAACCGATGGTATGGGCGAAAGTGACCATAGTGCCCTTGCTCGTTATTATGAAGCTTTAGCGAAAATCGAAATTAAGTAATTTATGTCAATATTGAGTATGGCAACATACTCAATCACCTTGACCAATTCCAAAAGGATATTTATGAACATTGTCATTGCGCCTGATACTTTTAAAGAAAGTCTGAGTGCCATAGATGTTGCTAAGACAATAAAAGCGGGATTTTTACAGGTTTACCCTGATGCAACATACTCGTTATTACCTGTCGCTGACGGCGGAGAAGGTACCGTTAATGCAATGGTTGATGCATTAAAAGGACATAAAGTGACAGTCACAGTAACTGACCCGTTAGGCGAGCCGGGACATGCTTTTTATGGCATATCACAAGACGGACAAACTGCCATTATCGAAATGGCGACCGCCAGCGGGCTTGAACGTGTTCCGTTTGAACGGCGAGATGCTAAAATTACCACCTCGTATGGTACAGGCGAACTTATCAAAGATGCCTTAGATCGGGGTTGTAAAAAATTTATCATCGGTATTGGTGGCAGTGCAACCAATGACGGTGGGGCAGGGATGCTACAAGCATTAGGTGTCAAACTGTTAGATAAATTTGGTCACCAAATAGGTTTTGGTGGCGTTTCGCTCAGTGCACTTGATAGTATCGATATCAGCCAAATGGATGAGAGAATAAAGCAATGTGAATTTGAAGTCGCTTGTGATGTCACCAATCCACTTACCGGTGAAAATGGCGCATCGGCTATTTTTGGTCCACAAAAAGGGGCAACACCGCAAGATATTCAGTTACTTGATGCAAATCTTAAACACTTTGCCAGTCTAATTAAAGGTTGCTTTAATATCGACATAGAGACCGTTCCCGGTACCGGAGCGGCGGGCGGAATGGGCGCGGCATTATTGGCATTTATGCAAGCAAAATTGAGGCCGGGCATTGAAATTATTACCGAATTACTTAATTTAGATAGCTTAATTGAACAAGCCGATTTAGTGGTGACCGGTGAAGGCCGGTTAGATTATCAGAGTGTCAACGGTAAAGTCCCGGTTGGGGTGGCAAATATCGCCAAAAAGTATAATAAACCGGTTATTGCTATTGTTGGCAGTTTAGGCGATAAAGCTGAGGCGGTCTATCCTTATGGCATAACTGCTATGTTTAGTATTCTTAGTCAAGTGTCGAGTTTATCTCAAGCACTGGATCGAAAAGTCGCCGAAACGAATCTTTATCACACCTCGAAAAATATTGCATTAACCTTAAAAATCGGTAAAACATTGTGCTAATAAAAAAGCCCTTTAAGTTAAAGGGCTTCATTTTTTGCTTACGCAGTATTAGGATTTTTTAATCGCAGTCAGTGCCCGACGAATAAAATATAAACAGATAATCACAAACACCGCTAAGCCTAAGTATTGTGGTAATAGTCCTAGATCGGCTGATATTGCAAGCGGCGCATCACTACCGCCACTGGTAATGCTAATCACGATAACGATAGCTAGCAATACCCCAACTAAACTTTCACCGACAATTAACCCCGATGCAATTAATGCCGCTTTGCGATCGACGTTTTTAAATTGTTCTTCCGGATCTAGGTTCGCTTTTTTGGCTTTAGCATAAGCTTTACGCTTAATTATCCACGAAAGTAGTGTACCAATAAAAATCGGAGTGGTAATGGTTGGTGGTAAGTAGATCCCTAAACCAACAGCCAATGCCGGCAAGCGAAACTTAGATTGGTTTTTAGCTAAAATTAAATCGATAATAATAATAATTGATCCAACCGCTAAGCCAATTAAAATCATTGTCCAATCAAGCTGATGAGAAAATATCCCTTTGGCAATGGTGGTCATTAGTGTCGCTTGAGGCGCCGCTAATACTTGAGATTGATCCATATCTGCCCTAGGTAAGGCGCCGGTGAATCCATAAGCGTTATATAAAATTTCAAGAATAGGTGCGATAACAATGGCACCAACAACACAACCAATTAAAAGTGCAACTTGTTGTTTCCATGGTGTTGCATTGACTAAATAACCGGTTTTTAAATCTTGCAAATTATCGTTTGAGATGCAGGCAACGGCTAAAACTGTGCTGGTAGTAAATAGCGCTAATGCGGTTGCAAAATTAGTCCCTTCAGGGGTAGATAACAAATCATTGGCTTGCCCAATTACCAATAAAATAAGTGAAATGGCAATTGCAGCAACAATGGCAATGCCGGACATTGGGCTTGCTGAAGAGCCGACTAAACCTGCCATATAGCCACACGCCGCCGCAACAAGAAAGCCCATAATAAATGCAAATAACACAGCGCAAATAACTAACATCCAAGCAACACCAGCGGATAAGCCACTGTCGGAAATAAACGCATAAAAAGTGGCGACTAAGATAACAACCATACCAGCCATAATCGAAAAGATCGCTTTTGGTGATAAGTCACGTTCGGTTGGTGCAATATCATCAACCGAAACATCGGCACGTAATGTTCTAAATGAGATTTTTAATCCTTCAATCACGGGTTTGATTAACGTCAGTAGTGTCCAAATTGCAGCAATTGCAATGGTGCCGGCGCCGATAAAACGAATATCTTTAGCCCAAAGCCCCATAGCCACATTGGCTAATGATTCGCTGGTGTCATAGTCGGTCATTGCGCTTAAAATAGGAATGCCAAACACCCAGCCGATAATGGTGCCGATTAACACGGCAATACCGGAAATAATACCAATCAAATAACCGGCACTGAGTAAAGCTAATGAAAAGCCCATCGGTAATTGGAAGATTGATTTACCGCCAGTAAACCAATAAGAGGCGCTTTCTGACAAAACCCGAAAACCGTTAGTAAACAGACTTACACCAGAGGCAATAACGCCACCAACTAAAATATCTTTCAATCCGGCATTGGAATCATCACCCTCAGTTTTTGAGCCTGCTTTTAATATCTCCGCAGCGGCAACCCCTTCCGGATAAGGTAAGGTGCTTTTTACCACCATAATATGGCGTAGTGGAATTGAAAATAGTACTCCAAGCATCCCCCCGGCGGCACAGATAGCAAAAGTGAGCCAAAACGGGAAATCTTGCCAATAGCCGATCATTAACAATCCGGGTAAAACAAAAATAATCGAGGAAAGTGTACCGGCTGCCGATGCTTGAGTCTGCACCATATTGTTTTCTAATATGGTTGAGCCGGAAAATAGCCTTAATACCGCCATAGAAATTACCGCGGCTGGGATAGCGGAAGAAAAAGTTAACCCCACTTTTAAGCCAAGGTAAACATTTGATGCGGTAAATATAATTGTAATAAGGGCACCAAGAATTGTACCTCTCAATGTCAGTTCGCGTAAATTATTCATTAAATGTAATTAAGTTAATTTGTTATGTGAACATTATATACTTAATTGGTGTTTATCTGCTACAAGTTATATTTTTTAACAGTTTTTAACCGTTTTTATGCTTGTTTTTTAACAAAAACAGGCTTTAAAAAACAAAATTAAAGCTGAAAGTGCCAGTAGACAGTAAAAATGGTCAAGTTGTGTTACACTTATTTTTCAATGACCAATCTAAACTATTAAGAGAAAACCAGTGAACCAACTTAAGCGCTTACAGGCGATTACCAAACAGTTACGTGACCCGATTAAAGGGTGTTCATGGGATAGCAAGCAAACTTTTGATTCATTAAAATCTTATACTCTCGAAGAGACTTATGAAGTTTTAGATGCGATTGATAGAAAAGACATGGACGAACTAAAAAAAGAGCTGGGCGATCTCTTATTTCAAATTGTGTTTTATGCTGATCTTGCCAGCGATCAAGGCGAGTTCAATTTTGACGATATTTGTTCGTCAGTGGCCGATAAACTCGTCAGCCGTCATCCACATATTTTTGCTGATAAAACCGCTGAAAAGCCGAACTGGGAGCAGTTAAAGCAAAAAGAGCGTGATCAAAGGGCGCAATATTCACTATTAGATGATATTCCCAACGCCATTCCGGCGCTAATGAAAGCTGAAAAAATACAAAAACGCTGCGCATCAGTTGGATTTGATTGGATTGAGTTAAAACCCGTTATCGATAAAGTGAAAGAAGAACTTTGCGAAGTAGAAGAGGAATTGAATAAAACCACACAAGATCAATCCAAAATTGAAGAAGAGCTTGGCGACCTATTTTTTGCCACCGTTAATTTAGCCAGACATTTAAAAGTTAAATCTGAGTTATGCTTACAAAATGCCAATAACAAGTTTATTCGGCGTTTTAAACAAGTTGAAGCATTACTGAAACATAAAAAGGACAATTTAGCCGATGCAACACTTGAAGAAATGGAAGATGCATGGCAAATTGTCAAACAATCTGAACAATTATCTAGCGAAGTGAATAAAAATGACTGAAAAAAATGAATTGTATCAAGAGATCGAAGCATGGGCACAAAATGCCGTTTTAAATAGTCCAACGTGGAGTATTAACCAGCTCGATTATTCCGAAAAAAGTATTACCGTTGTTGAGATGATTATTGCCGAAATGGCCGATAAAAGCTTTGGCCTACCAGAAGAACAAATTGATATGATATCGCAAGAATATGGCTGTTATTTATTATTAACTGCCCATAAATTATATGGCGGTCAATTTTATTGGAATCAAGAATTCGAACAACCGATGTTAATCTGCTGTGAACCTGATTCGACTATTGCACTATTAACGTGGAATAAAGTTAAAGGACGTTTATTAGGTGATAAAACCGATCATATTGCTTATTTCCTTGATGAATTTGGTAAAGCGACTTTTCAACCAGAAAAAGGCACACATGTGGTTTATTTATAACGTTGTAGACTGTGATAGTGAAGGTTTTTAACGAAACTATTCAGTGAGATTAGCACCTAAAAATTTCAAAATGGGTATTTATTGCCAGAATAGTTGAAAATGAATGACACACCTTATCTCGGCAATAAAAACGACGCGACCTGGTCTATGCGACCTTGAGTGGTGATAAAATACTTTGATTATTCCATTTACTGAAAAATTGGCAGATGCATTTTATGCGCCTTTATGCTTAAGATTAAAAAATTATCATAGACAGACAAGCTCAACTTTAGCTTATTACATTGAAACGATTTGTCATCCTAAAGGTATCAAAGCGTGGATAAATTATGGGTTGAAAGCACGCAGTTTTGTTACGATGGGTAAGCCTTATCGTTTACACAGATAATTAAAGATTTTGCTAAAAAATAACCCCACTTAACATTGCGTAAGTGGGGTTAATCTTTGGATTTAATCTAAAAAACCAATTACACTTCTAAATAATCTAAAATACCTTCTGCCGCTTTGCGACCTTCGCTAATAGCGGTTACCACTAAATCCGATCCTCTTACTGCATCACCGCCGGCAAAGATTTTAGGATTTGTTGTTTGAAAGCCTTTAATTTCCGGTGCAATCACACGGCCTTGCGCATCGAACTCGACACCGTGCTCAGCTAACCACGGCATGGCATGCGGTTTAAAACCAAACGCCATAATCACCGCATCAGCCGGCAACACAAATTCGGAGCCTTCTATTATCACCGGTGATCGTCTGCCTTTAGCATCCGCTTCGCCTAATTGCGTTCTGACCATTTTTACTCCGGTCACTTGCCCTTTACTGTCGATTTCAATGCTAAGCGGTTGCACATTAAATTGGAACTGTACACCTTCTTCTTTGGCATTTTTCACTTCTCGCTTAGAGCCGGGCATATTGGCTTCATCACGACGATAAGCACATGTGACTTCAGTTGCGCCTTGACGAATAGAGGTGCGAACGCAGTCCATAGCGGTATCCCCGCCACCGAGTACTACTACACGTTTATTTTTCATATCAACATAAGGCGTATCATCGCTTTGTTGATGCTGCATAATGTGTTTGGTGTTAGCGATCAAAAATGGTAAGGCATCATATACGCCATGGGCATCTTCATTTTCTAGCCCTGCGCGCATGGACTGATAAGTCCCGGCACCAACAAACACCGCATCAAATTCATTGATAAGATCAGCAAGTTGCACCGTTTTGCCCACTTCGGTGTTAAGACGGAACTCAACGCCCATTTCGGTGAAAATATGGCGACGATTAATCAGTACCTCTTTGTCGAGTTTAAATGCCGGAATACCAAAGGTTAGCAGGCCTCCAATTTCGGGATGACGATCAAACACCACCGGCGTTATGCCATTACGGACTAACACATCAGCGCAAGCAAGCCCGGCAGGCCCCGCCCCAATAATCGCCACTTTTAAGCCGGTTTTTTCAACATTGGATAAGTTCGGTTTCCAGCCCATTTTAAATGCTTCATCGGTAATATAGCGTTCGATACTTCCAATGGTTACGGCGCCAAATTCGGCATTTAATGTACAAGAGCCTTCACATAAACGATCTTGCGGGCAAACTCTACCGCAAACTTCCGGTAAGCTGTTCGTTTGGTGAGAAAGCTCGACAGCTTCTAAAATTTTCCCTTCGTTAACCAGCTTTAACCAGTTAGGTATATAGTTATGTACCGGGCAACGCCATTCACAATAAGGGTTACCACAAGCTAAGCAACGATCGGCTTGCGCTTGCGACTGGGCAGGAGAAAATCCTTCATAAATCTCAACAAATTCTATTTTACGAATGTTCAACGATTTTTTTGGCGGATCAACACGTTGTAAATCGATAAACTGATAAACATTTTGACTCATTTTCGTGCTCTCCTTACTGTGCTTGAATGCGTAGTTCAGCAGATGATCGGCTACGATGACCGAGTAGGGCTTTTACATCGCTCGATTTCGGCTTGACTAAAACAAACTGTTTAGCAAACTTTTCCCAGTTGGCTAAAATTTCTTCCGCACGTGAAGAGTGGGTTAATTGTGCATGCTCCATAATTAAGCCACGTAGATGCTCTTCATGAATCGAATAATCAGCCACATTTAACATTTCAACCAGCTCTTTGTTGATACGTTTATGAAAATCGCCGTCGGTATCTAAAATATAAGCAAAACCACCAGTCATACCGGCACCGAAGTTAACGCCAGTTTTACCCAGTACGCAAACAATCCCACCGGTCATATATTCACAGCCATTATCGCCAATGCCTTCAACCACACTAATTGCGCCTGAGTTACGCACCGCAAAGCGCTCACCGGCACGGCCGGCAGCAAATAATTTACCGCCGGTTGCGCCATACAAGCAGGTATTACCGGCAATGGTCGCTTCGTGGCTTAAAAACGCTGAGCCTTGCGGTGGACGAATAACAATGCGCCCGCCTGCCATACCTTTGCCTACATAGTCATTGGCATCACCGGTTAGGGTTAAATCGACGCCGCCGGCATTCCATACACCAAAGCTTTGTCCGGCGGTACCGTTAAAATGCAGTGAAATCGGATCGGCAACTAAACCTTGATCGCCATACTTTTTAGCAATATAGCCAGATAGGCTTGTGCCGACAGAACGGTCAGTATTTTGAATATCAAAGTAGAAGTTTTTACTTTGACGATTATCAACAAACTGTTGTGCTTGCGTGATGATCTCGTTATTTAAAACACCTTTATCAAACGGTTTGTTGTCTTCAATACAGTATACCGGTTTACCTTCAAGTGGTGTGGCGGTTTCAAGTAGTCCGGATAAATCAAGTTTTTGTTGTTTAGCGGTAATGCCGTCAAGCTCTAACAGTAAGTCTGTGCGTCCGATTAAATCGACAATGCGACTTACGCCAAGCTCAGCCATGACTTCCCTTGTATTACGAGCAAGAAAGCGGAAATAGTTCATGGCTTTTTCCGGTAGTCCATGGTAGTGGTCTTGACGCAATTTTTCATCTTGTGTGGCAACGCCGGTAGCGCAGTTATTTAAGTGGCAAATGCGCAGATATTTACAGCCTAATGCCACCATTGGGCCGGTACCAAAACCGAAGCTTTCCGCACCTAAAATCGCCGCTTTAACAATGTCGGTACCGGTTTTTAATCCGCCGTCAACTTGTAACCGAATTTTGTGGCGTAAACCATTGGCAACAAGTGATTGTTGGGTTTCAACTAAACCAAGCTCCCATGGTGAACCGGCATATTTTACCGATGTTAAAGGGCTGGCGCCGGTACCGCCGTCGTAGCCGGAAATGGTGATCAAATCGGCATAAGCTTTAGCAACACCGGTGGCAATTGTGCCAACGCCCGGCTCTGAGACTAATTTTACTGATATCATCGCTTGAGGATTGATCTGTTTAAGATCGAATATCAGCTGTGCCAAATCTTCGATTGAATAAATGTCGTGATGTGGCGGTGGCGAAATCAACGTAACGCCCGGTACTGAAAAACGTAATTTAGCAATATAAGGCGTGACTTTATCGCCCGGTAATTGACCTCCTTCACCGGGTTTCGCCCCTTGTGCGACTTTGATTTGAATCACATCGGCACTCATCAAATAGCCCGGCGTGACACCAAATCGACCAGACGCGACTTGTTTTATGCGTGATACTTTTATGCTGTTATAGCGAGCCGGATCTTCGCCCCCTTCGCCGGAATTTGAGTATCCGCCTAAAGTATTCATTGCCTGGGCAAGTGATTCGTGCGCTTCCGGACTTAGTGCCCCAATTGACATTGCAGCTGAGTCAAAGCGTTGAAACAGTGACGTTTCCGGCTCGACTTCATCAAGCGCAATTGCGCCATTTTGCGGTGGATTGAGCTTTAATAAATCCCGCAGTGTCGCCGGTGGCCGATTATTGACGATATCGGCATAAATTTTATAATCTTCATAGTTACCATTGTTGACCGCTTTTTGTAGCGATTGGATCACATCAGGATTATAAGCATGATACTCGCCACCATTGACATATTTAAGCAAGCCACCTTGTTCCAATGGTTTACGGCGTAACCATGCTTTTTTCGATAGTTCAAACTGATCTTGCGCAAAATCATCGAAGTTAGCACCACTAATACGGCTACTTACCCCTTGAAAACACAGTTCAACCACATCTTGATGTAGACCCACAGCTTCAAACAGTTTGGAACAACGATAAGAGGCAACGGTTGAGATGCCCATTTTCGACATAATTTTATATAAACCTTTATTAATGCCGTTGCGATAATTGACGATCGCTTCACGGTAAGATTTATTGATAGTGCCATTGTCGACTAGATGAGCTAAGGTTTCATAAGCTAAGTAAGGGTAGATTGCCGTTGCACCAAAACCGAGGAGCACAGCAAATTGATGCGGATCACGACAACTTGCCGTTTCCACAATAATATTTGCATCACAGCGTAAGTTTTTTTCAACTAACCGTTGTTGAACAGCGCCCACAGCCATAGGTGCCGGAATCGGTAATCTGTCAGCAGCAATATTTTTATCAGACAAGATTAATAAAACGGTACCGTTACGGACTTTGGCTTCGGCATCGCCACATAACTGCTCAATGGCATCACGTAAACTACCGTCAATTTCGTAGGTGATATCAAGTGTTTCGGATTTATAGTAGCGAGATTCTAAAGCCGTTAATTGTTGAAAATCGGAGTAGACCAATACCGGATATTTAAACGCCACCCGATGCGCCTGTCCTTCCGCTTCAGCAAAAACATTCATCTCTCGACCGATGCTGGTAGAGAGCGACATTACGTGTGCTTCACGCAGTGGGTCAATCGGTGGATTGGTGACTTGAGCAAATTTTTGTCGGAAGTAATCATAGATCAAACGTGGTTTACTCGATAAAACGGCGAACGGGGTATCGTCGCCCATTGAACCGGTTGCTTCTTGCCCATTTTCACCGAGCACACGGATACATTGGTCGATCTCTTCAGCACTATAACCAAACTGTTTTTGATAAGTGGCTAGGAGCGTATCATCGTAACTGCGAGAACCGATATTCTCATCCGGTAAATTTTCAAAAGGGATAAGCTGCTTAACATTTTTTGCCATCCACTCTTTATAAGGATGACGTTTTTGTAAATCGTTATCGGTTTCAGAAGATTGTAAAATGCGGCCTTCTTCAGTATCGATAACCAGTAGTTCACCGGGTCCAACTCGTCCTTTACTGACCACTTCATCGGGCTGATAATCCCAAATGCCAATTTCAGAAGCACAGGTAATGAGTTTATCGGTGGTGATAACATAACGAGCGGGGCGCAGTCCGTTACGGTCTAAATTACACGCTGCATAACGACCGTCTGACATCACAATACCTGCCGGTCCGTCCCACGGCTCCATATGCATGGAATTGAAATCAAAAAAGGCACGGAGATCTTCATTCATATCGGGATTATTCTGCCATGCCGGCGGTACCAATAAACGCATCGCTCTAACAATATCCATTCCCCCGACTAAAAACAGCTCTAACATATTATCAAGTGAGCTTGAGTCAGAACCGGTCACATTGACAAATGGTGCGGCATTTTGTAAATCGGGGATCAGCGGAGTTTTAAATTTGTAAGAACGTGCTTTAGCCCACTGGCGGTTGCCTTCAATGGTATTAATTTCGCCATTATGTGCCAGATGTCTAAATGGTTGGGCTAATGGCCAACGTGGCACAGTATTGGTGGAAAACCGTTGGTGGAATAAACAAATCGCTGTTTCCATACGAATATCTGCTAAATCCAGATAGAAACGAGGCAAATCTTTAGGCATACATAAGCCTTTATAGATATTGACTTGATTGGAAAAGCTACAAACGTAAAAGGTGTCGTCTTGTACGCGTTTTTCAATACGGCGACGTACCATATACAGTCGACGTTCTAAATCAATCTTAGTCCAGCCTGCCGGCGCATTAACAAAGACTTGTTCAATTCTAGGAAGTGAAGATAAGGCAATTTCACCTAACACACTTTTATCGATTGGCACTTCTCGCCAACCTAAAATGGATAAGGTTTCATCGGCTAACTCTTGTTCTACAATTTCCCGGCTGGCTTGTGCTTCTTGCTCATCCTGACTGAGAAATAACATGCCTACCGCATAATTTGTCGCTAAGCGCCAACCGGCATCTTGCGCAACTAATCGAAAAAATCTATCCGGCTTTTGTAATAAAAGCCCACAGCCATCGCCCGTTTTACCGTCAGATAAAATTGCGCCACGATGTTGCATTCTTGCCAATCCATGAATTGCAGTACGTACTACTTTATGACTTGGTTGCCCTTCAATATGTGCAATTAAACCAAATCCACAGTTATCTTTTTCAAGATTCTGGTTATATAACATATCATTGCCTCTAATTCATCGCTTTTATATTTTGTGAAGGTATAGGCATTAATCCCATATTGGCTAAGAAATTAAAGAAAAATGCAATTTTGGTCAAATAAATATTACTTATAAGTCAATCTTCTAATAACTGATATGAGACTTATTAATGAAGCTAATAATAAAATGTAGCTTATTGATTATTAAAATTTAAATAGAATATAAGGGCATTATTTTTTAAATAATTTTTATAATCATCATAAGTTGTTTTTCTTTTTTGACAAGAAGTTTCAGAAAATACCTGTGTTTAAGTATAAAAACCTTTAACTCTCATTTTAGAAAATATTAAATGCTGAAACCTTTTTAAGGAAAAAAACACACACAAAAGCCACTCAAAATCTTAAAGGCGAAAAAATAAAAGATTGGATTTATTGCGATAAAAAAGCGGGTAAGTCTTGTCAAGAAGTTTCAGAAAATACCCATGTTTAAGTATAAAAATTCGTAGTTTTCATTTTAGTAAATATTAAATACTGAAACCGTTTTAGGAAAAAACCATACAAAAAAGCGGTTCAAAATCTTAAAGGCAAAAAATAAAAGATTGGATTTATTGCGATAAAAAAGCGGATAAGTCTTGTCAAAAAGTTTCAGAAAATACCTATGTTTAAGTATAAAAATTTTTAACTCTCATTCCAGAAAATAGTAAATATTGAGATTGTTATTAGGAAAAAAACATACACAAAAGCGGTTCAAAATCTCAAAGACAGAAAAATAAAGATTGGATTTATTGCGATAAAAAAAGCAGGTAAGTCTTGTCAAGAAGTTTCAGAAAATACCTATGTTTAAGCATAAAAATCTTTAATTCTCATTTTAGAAAATAGTAAATATTGAGATTGTTATTAGGAAAAAAACATACACAAAAGCCGCTCAAAATCTCAAAGGCAAAGAATAAAAGATTACATTTAATGCGATGAAAAAAGCGGGTAAGTCTTGACAAGAAGTTTCAGAAAACACCTATTTTTAAGTATAAAAAATTTTTGATTCTCATTTTAGAAAATATTAAATATTGAAACCGTTTTTAGGAAAAAACATACATAAAAGCCGCTCAAAATCTCAAAGACAGAAAAATAAAGATTGGATTTATTGCGATAAAAGAGCGGATAAGTCTTGTCAAGAAGTTTCAGAAAATACCTATGTTTAAGTATGAAAATTTTTGATTCTCATTTTAGAAAATATTAAATATTGAAACCGTTTTTAGGAAAAAACATACATAAAAGCCGCTCAAAATCTCAAAGACAGAAAAATAAAGATTGGATTTATTGCGATGAAAAAAGCGGATAAGCCTTGTCAAGAAGTTTCAGAAAATATAGGTGTTTTAGCAAAAAATCGGTTGAAATATCCCTTAATGATGACGGATAATTTTATACTGTTATAATCTGCTATTATTTATTTTTAATATCTCAACTATGCAAACTAAAATCACCATTGTAGGCGCTGGTGCAGCGGGGCTTTTTTGTGCGGGGTTACTCGGGCAAAAGGGCTTTGATGTGACTGTAATTGATAACGGTAAAAAGCCCGGGCGAAAGATTTTGATGTCCGGTGGCGGGAAGTGTAATTTCACGAATTTGGATATCGATGCCAAGCACTATATTTCACAAAATCCGCACTTTTGTAAATCGGCGCTTAGCCGTTATAATCAATGGGAATTTATCCAATTAGTCAATCAATATAATATCGCTTATCATGAGAAAGATCATGGTCAGCTGTTTTGTGACAATTCCGCTAAAGAGATTGTCGATATGTTGGTTAGCGAATGCCAAAAAGGCGGTGTTAAGTGGATGATGCAAACACAGCTCGATGATGTAAAGACCGTGGCTGACGGCTTTCAATTGCACACTTCACAAGGCATTATTGAAAGTCATAGTTTGATTATTGCAACCGGTGGCTTATCCATGCCGGCATTAGGCATGACATCAATTGGTTACAAAATCGCTGAAAAATTTGCCATTCCGGTTGTACCGGTTAGAGCCGGTCTGGTGCCATTTACCTTACATAAACCATTGTTAGATGTGTTATCTCCTCTAGCCGGGATTGCGCTGCCGGTTGAAGTGGCTAATGATAAAATCAGTTTTAAAGAGAATTTACTCTTTACCCACCGTGGACTTTCTGGCCCCGCTATTTTACAGCTATCAAGTTACTGGCAGGCAGGCGAATTTATTACCATTAATTTGTTGCCCGATCTCCCGTTTGAATCGGCATTTAACCCTCTGCTTGAGAAGAATCGTAATCAGTCTTTAAAAAATTGTCTGGCACAAATTTTACCTAAAAGGGTTGTTGAGGCATTAATGCAATTGAATATGATTGCCGATAAGCTGGTTAAACAACTCAATCCTAATGAGCAAAAGCAGCTTTATACTGCCTTAACGCAATGGCAAATTATGCCTAATGGTACAGAAGGGTATCGCACAGCCGAAGTGACATTAGGCGGGGTGAGTACTGATGCTTTATCGTCAAAAACGATGGCTGCAAAGTCACATCCTAACCTCTATTTTATTGGTGAGGTTATGGATGTAACTGGCGCTTTAGGTGGGTATAATTTTCAATGGGCTTGGAGTAGCGCCTTTGCATGTGCGAAGGCTTTTGATTAACGAGCTTTTATGTTTGCCATTAATTGTCGATAACGCCCATTTGAATATGATACTTTTTGACCTTATATTGTAATGTCGTGCGGGAAATGTTTAACAATTTGGCCGCCGTGATGATTTTGCCATTAGCTTGATTTAAGGCATCAACAATGAGCTGTCTTTCGTAGTTTTCAACTTGTTCGATTAAGTTATCACTGCTTGGCGGTGTAACGTTGACCGGTTTTTCCGGCTGGCTTACCTGCTCTTGTTGAGTAAGTGGCGCTTGAATATCAAACAGCTCATCATCAAGGGTGATATGTTGCAGTTCGCCAGGTTCATTTTGCAGCACCATGCTGCGGACTATGGCGTTTTCTAACATACGGACATTGCCCGGCCACGGCGCTGACATTAATTGCTTTAACGCGGGTTCGCTAATACCACTAATGGTCACTTTAACGTCATGCTGATGTTTATCGATAAAGTACCGGGCTAATACCGGAATGTCTTCGGTACGTTCCCTTAGGGCTGGCAGTTTGATTAAACCGACATTCAACCGATAAAAAAGGTCGCTGCGCATTTTACCACTTTTTAACAGCTCTGACGGCGATTGGTTCATGGCGGCCACAATACGGACATCTGAGTGAATTTCTTTATTACCGCCTAATTGCCAGTAGGTTTTTTCTTGCAAAAAGCGTAATAATTTACTTTGCATCTCTAACGGCATTGCATTGAGTTCATCCAAAAACAGCGTACCGCCATTGGCAAGCTCTAAGTAACCTTGACGGTTTTCTGCGCCGGTAAATGCCCCTTTAACGGTGCCAAATAGCGTGCTTTCAATCAGCGTAGTTGGCAGGGCACTACAGTTTAGCGAGATAAACGCTTTATCACGCCGGTCACTGGTTTGGTGAATTAAGCGGGCAAACAGCTCTTTACCGGTGCCGGTTTCACCCACAATTAATACCGGCACATCGTTAGCACCTAAAATATTGGTTTGATCGATAACGTCCTGCATTTTTTGCGATGCAAAGACAATTTCCGGTAAGGGTTGTTCTTGATTTTGGTATAAACGGCTATTGAGTTTAAATACTTGGTCTTGTAATTGTCTGACGTTGGATAAATTACGGCCTATCTCAACTGCACCGATGATCTCTTTCTGGTGATTATAAAGCGGAACGGTGGTATGAAGGTAGTCAACGACTTTACCAACATGGTTATAATAACTTTGGTAATTGTTTTGATACTCTTTACCATGTTGTAAAGCTTGCAACATAGTGCTATCTTCTTTCTTCAAATTAGGATAAACTTTAAGCATTGGTTTACCGATGGCTTGTTCTTCCGGGAAGCCATCCAACTCAGCACTTTCTTTATTGTAGTAAATATATTTACCTTCTTTATCGATAATGGCCATTGGCTGATGCATTAAATCGAAAAAATGTTTAAATACATCCAATGCTTGTGATAATTCAGGATCGATTGTCATGATAGTAGTACCTTTTGAAATTGAGATCATTTACTAAGTGGTATATTAATTTTTAAAAGCCTTTCAACCATTACCTCAACAATGACGAATTTTTGTCATAAAAACATATTTTTTACTAAATGACTAATATTTTTTTTGTAAGTATATAGTTAAGAATTTGATTTATAAGTAATTTTTAAGTTGGCATGCTGATTGCATTACTTGTGAGAAGCCATTTTTCTTATTCATTATGTACTTTTTTATGTACTAATTAACTGGAGGTCATATG
Organism: Gilliamella sp. B3892; assembly: GCF_026536305.1. Lineage (NCBI taxonomy): Bacteria > Pseudomonadati > Pseudomonadota > Gammaproteobacteria > Orbales > Orbaceae > Gilliamella > Gilliamella sp. B3892. The sequence continues at coordinate 288,369 of NZ_JAFNOK010000003.1, read as the reverse complement.
TCCGACAAAATTATGTCAAATTATAACAAAATACGCACAGATCTTATAACAAAAGATCGTCGTTTTAGTGCTGAAAGTGGCAAATTATGTTTTGATGGGGTTAATTTAGAAGAATTAGCCAGAAAATACCCAACGCCTTTTTATGTTTTTTCTGAAAAGGAAATTGATCGTAACGTTCAAGAAATCAAAGAAGCATTTAAAGCGCATCCTAAAACAAAAATTTTCTATGCTTCTAAAACCTGTTCGGTAATGGGCGTACTTAAAGCAATTAAAGACGCAGGTATCTATGCTGAAGCAAACTCAATGTTTGAAGTGCGTAAATGTTTAGATATCGGTTTCCCAGGAAGCCAAATTGTTTTCAACGGTGTGGTTAAAAAACCAGTTGATTTAGAATTTGCTATCCAAAACGATCTTTACATCATCAACGTAGATAGCTTATATGAGCTTGATATTATTGATGAGATTTCACGACGTTTGAAAAAAGTGGCAAATGTGTGTGTGCGTGTTGAACCAAATGTACCGTCAGCAACTCACGCAGAATTAGTCACCGCTTATCACGCTAAATCTGGTATCGACTTAGAACAAGCTGAAGAGACTTGTCGTCGTATTCTTGAAATGCCTTATGTTCATTTACGTGGTTTACATATGCACGTAGGGGATCAAGTACCGGAAGCAGAACCTTTTGCCAAAGCGACCAAAGTATTAGTTGATGAATCACGCCGTTTAGAAGAAGTGCTTGGCATTAAATTTGATTTAATCAACGTTGGTGGTGGTATTCCTGTTCCATATAAATATGACGAAGAAAATGGTAACCCATTAGAAGACAATATGTATGCAGGTATTACCGCACAAGATTTTGCTGATGCAATTATTAGCGAAGTTCACAAATGGCGTACTGATGTTGAAATCTGTATTGAACCAGGTCGTAAAGTAACCGGTTCAGCAGGTGTACTTTTAACTGAAGTTGCTTGTGAAAAACGTAAAACTAACTATGACTTAGACGGTAACATCGAAGAACATGTTGAATGGAAATTTGTTGATGCTGGTTATAGCGTGTTATCTGACAGCCAACACTTTGATTGGTTCTTCTATGTCTATGATGCATCAAGAATTACTGAACAACATGATGAGTACATCAAATTAGCAGGTCCATTATGTGACGGTGGTGACTATTTCCACGTGGGTGTTAAAGGTGAAGAGTTCTTATTACCAAAAGACACTCAAATTGGCGATATCATTGCTTTCCTTGATGCCGGTGCTTATACCATCGAAAGCCAAACAGTTTATAACAACCGCCCACGTACTGCTGTTGTTATGATTGATAAACATGGCAAAGATCGATTGATTCGCCGTGAAGACACTTACGAGGATATGGTTGGATACGACGTGTATTAATCATGAACTGGCTGGGGCAATAACTGCCCCAGTTGTTATTATGTGAGGTTATTATGAGTGATTCTAAAGATTCAAGTTTACTTGGTATTAAAGACATTGTGTTTATGAATGTCATCGCAATATTAAGTTTACGTCAAATTCCGAATGTTGCGCCTTATGGGGCGTCAGCAATGGTACTTTGGCTACTTGCTGCATTCTGTCTTTTCTTCCCTTTAGCCATGGTATGTGGTGAGCTTTCAACAGGCTGGCCAAAAGATGGTGGGATCTTTGTATGGGTAAAAGAAGCATTTGGTAAACGTGTTGGTTGGATAGTGGTTGTTTGCTTCCTGTTTTCATGTGTACTTTTCTTCCCATTAATGTTGCAGTTTGGTTTTACTGCAATTGGTTATATGTTTAGTCCTGAACTTGCTCAAAATCAGGTGTTTATTGGTGTCGGTTCCATGGTGGTATTTTGGATTTTGACATTAATGAATATCAAAGGTATGCAATGGACTAAAGTTATCAATAGTGTCAGTGCATGGCTTGGGGTATTTATTCCGGCTGCAATTATTGTGCTATTAGCAATTGTTTGGCTATTAACTGGTCATCCAATGGCAACTGACTATAGTCATCTTAGCGATTGGATCCCTGATTTAAGTAGCTGGGATACGATTGTGTTTTTATCTAGTATGATGTTTGCTTTTGCTGGCCTTGAAGTTGCGCCGATGATCGCTGGTCGTACTCGTGATCCACAACGTGATTTCCCTAAAGCAATGGCGGTATCAGCAATTGTGATTGTGGGTATTTACATGATTGGTTCTTGGGCAATTAATACTTTATTGCCAGCTGAAGATACTGATATTGTTGCAGGTGTAATGCAAGCAATGGAAGCGGCGGCAAAAGAGTTACATATGCCTTGGTTATTACCAGTTATGGCAATCTGTTTATTCTTTGGTGCGTTAGGACAAATTAACTCATGGTTAGTTGGCCCTATCTATATGTTACAAGAAGCATCAAAAGAAGATAATTTACTTGGCGAACGTGTTGGTCGTTTACACCCTGTGTATAAAACACCAGCTTTTGCGTTAATTGTTCAAGCAATTATTGTAACCGTACTTTGTTTCTCAACTTTCGTATCACCGAGTATTGCAGCAGCATATTGGATGTTAACGGCGTTAACAACAATCTGTTACTTTATCCCATATTTAGTGATGTTTATTGCTTATTATCGTTTACGTATTACTCAACCTGATGTACCACGTAGCTTTAAAATTCCGGGTAAAGTGTTACCGATTGTGTTACCTGCGTTAGGTTTCTTATCGACTCTATTTGCGGTGATCTTAGTGTTTATCCCACCTGCACAAATCGATATGGGTGGATATGTTGAATATATCGCTAAAATTGTTGGTGGTGCGGTATTAGCTATTGTGTTAGCTGAATGGATCTACCATAGAGCACAAAAACGTAATCGCTTGCAACAACAATAAGATATAGAGGAGTAAAGTATGTACAAACCTATATTGGAAATCGATTTACGTAAATTAAGAAACAATGCTCGTGTTGAAAAAGAGCTGTTAGCTAAACACGGCATTGAAGTAATGGCCGTCAATAAAGTTTTTGATGGTTGCGTTGAAACCGCCAAAGCCGTGCTTGACGGCGGTATTGATGTGATCGCTGAGTCAAGAACTTACAATTTGAAAAAATTAAAAGACGCCTTAAATTGTAAGACCTGTTTATTACGTAGCCCTTGTTTAAGCGAAATCAGCGATGTTGTTAAATATGCTGATATTAGCTTAAACAGTGAAAAACAAGTTATCCAAGCGCTTTCGGATGAAGCCGTTAAGCAACAAAAAATTCATCAAGTATTATTAATGGTGGATATGGGTGACTTACGTGAAGGTATTTGGTTTGAACACCTCGATGATATCATCGATACCGTTAAACTCATATTATCTTTACCAGGTGTTGAGCTTTATGGGCTTGGCACCAACTTTAACTGCTATGGTACTGTTCTGCCAACCGTTAAAAATGGCGTGGATTTTTTACACATAGCACGTAAAGTGGAAGAGGCTTGTAATATCAAAATCAAATATCTGTCAGCAGGTAATTGCACCAGCTATCATCTGCTTGATAAAGGTATTTGGCCTGAAGGATTAAACCACATCAGAATCGGTGGTTTACATGAGTTTGGTATTGAGTATGTGGATATGAAATATCTTGATGAATTCCACCACTCAAATAAACCTGTTGAGAAGGCATGCAGTAATTTATATAAATTATATGCCCAAATCATCGAGCTCAATAGTAAACCTACTGTTCCTGTTGGTGAGTTAGGGGTTGATGCATTTTTAAACAGTAAAACATTTGTTGATCATGGTACACGTAAACGTGCTTTATTGGCTTTTGGACGTCAAGACGTTCCGGCCGAAAACTGTGTTCCTATCGACGATAACATTACTGTTTTAGGTCAAACCAGTGATCATACTATTGTTGATATTGAAGATGTGACTGAAACATTGAAAGTCGGCGATATGATCGGTTTTGAACTCGATTACACAGCCTTACTCATGGCATGTCAAACAAATGGCGTAGAAAAACGTTTTATTTATTAATTCGTGCTAGCTGCCGGGTCACCGGCAGCTTTTATTGATTACTAGGCGGTTTACATGGCTATATCAGAAACTCAAGAAAGTCCTTATCCCAGTAACTTAAAGAAAAACCTTAAAAATCGTCATCTTTTGATGATTTCATTAGGCGGATCAATTGGTACGGGATTATTTATTGGTATTGCAGCACCTCTTAGCACGGTTGGACCGTTAGGGACAATTATTGCCTATTTAATGGCGGGCAGTATTATGCTCTCTACGATGCTTTGTTTAGGTGAGCTTTCTTGCGCTTTTCCGCATGCTGGTTCTTTCCAACACTATGCATTAATGTTTATTCCCAATCCAATATGGAGTTACACCATTGGTTGGTTATATTGGTTAAGTTGGGTATTGTCAATGGCGGCAGATCTTACAGCGGCTGCTATGATTGCTCATCAAGTCTTTCCTTCCATTCCTATCTATCTTTTTAGTTTAATTATTTTAGTTGTGATCACCTCGGTGCATTTAACCTCGGTTCGTGCCTTTGGTGAAAGTGAATACTGGTTTTCGACCATAAAAGTGTTGGCGATTATTGCCTTTATTGCCACCGGCATTTATCTGCTTTATCAGCAATATGAGCAAACGCATCTACTGCCGACATTTAAAACAGAAAGTGGTTGGTTTCCCAATGGCTTTTTGTCGATTTTTGTCTGTATGACAATTGTCACTTATTCATTTCAAGGGGTAGAGTTAATTGGTAGTGCGGCTGGCGAAGCACAATCGCCACAATCGGTTTTACCGAAAATTATTACCGGCGTTGCTTTTAGAATTATTCTATTTTATGTATTAGCAATAGCGGTATTGGCGCTTGTCTATCCTTATGGCGTTGCTCACGATGAAATCAGCCCGTTTGTTTGGGTCTTTAACAAGGCCGGGATTCAGTTCGCCTCTTATATGATGCTATTTGTGATTTTCTGTGCTGCTATTTCGGCTGCTAATTCTGCCGTTTATGCCAGTTCAAGAATGTTGTGGTCTATGGCACAAGATAATTTAGCTCCAAAATCGTTTTCCAAAGTAAATAAACGAGGGGTACCAACAAAAGGCATTCTCTTTATTGCTATCATTGCGTTAGTTTCGCTATTTTCGAAATATATTGCTGCTGATAAGCTTTATCTTTATTTAGTCGCCGGTACCGGACAGGTCGGCTGTTTTGCCTGGATTATCATTGCATGGTGCCAATATCAATTCCGTAAGGGGGTGAACAGTGGTAAATACCCGAAAGAGATGATTAAATTCAAATCACCGCTGTTTCCATGGTTAGCCATGATTTCAATTACGGTCAATATTGTGATTATACTGGGCGTTTGGTTTGGTGAGTCAGGCCATTATATTTTACTGTCTGAACTGGCATTAATTACTATTATTTTAATTTCTTACTTTTTTTATAAAAAACGTAATCCCGCTATCACAACTAAGTCAACTTAGTTTTTGTCTAACAATGTAATCATCATCACTTAGGATGATGATTACATGTCAAAATCTTATCGATAAAACGTTTAAGGTAGTGTGTTCAAAGCGTCGCTTTGTTTGCACAGCAACGTTAGATGACTATTTTAAAAATGCCGCAACCCCGGTAAACACAACTTGTGCTGCGATAGCGGATACTAACAGTCCGGTTAATTTTGATAATATCGCAATGCCGGTATTTTTTAATACTTTAGCAATCGTTTTGGCGCATAAAAGCATGGCGTAGATGCCTAAAGAGGCGATCAATAAAGAGACAGCGCCTACCATGTTTGCAGCAAATCCGACGGAACTGGTGCCCATAACAATGATTGTCCCGATAGACGCAGGCCCCATACACAGCGGTACCGCAAGCGGAACGACGCTGATATCATCATCGCTACTAATTTTGTTTTTTTCCGGCGAGTCATTCATTAATGAAACTGCGGTAATAAACAGTAAAGCACCAGAGCCGATTCGAAACGCATTTAAGGTAAAACCAAAAACGCTAAACAGGGTATTACCGAAAAAGAATAATATGATACCAATAATAAATACCGCACACGATGTTTTACGCGCGGTTTTGCGGCGTAATGATTCGTCGTACTGTTTAGTACCACTTAAAAATGCGCTTAATACCGCTGGTGGCGTCATAAGGGCAAAGAGTTTTATGGTTGTTGAGACAATATCAACAAGATAGTTACTCATAGTATTACCTTTCAAAGAATAACAGTAAATTGGATTTAGTTGTCAACTTCAGGCAGTTGGCTGGAAGATAATATGATAGATACAAAAACGGCCACCGTAAAGGTGACCATATTTAATCTGATATATTTTAATTGGTTTTTAAATTGTAACCAATCAATATTAGTTAAGGCGCTCTTTAATACGAGCCGCTTTACCACGAAGTTCGCGTAAGTAGTAAAGTTTCGCTTGACGTACTTGACCACGACGTTTCACAGTAATTGAATCAACAATTGGTGAGTGAGTTTGGAATACTCGTTCAACACCTTCGCCATTCGAAATTTTACGTACTGTAAATGCAGAATGTAAACCACGATTGCGAATAGCAATAACCACACCTTCATATGCTTGAAGACGTTTTTTGTTACCTTCAACAACCCATACTTTTACTTCAACCGTATCACCCGGGCGAAAAGACGGGATGTCTTTTTTCATTTGTTCTTGTTCTAATTGCTGAATAATTGCATTTTTCATAATATTATCTCTTACTAGTTATACTGAAATTTTAGTCGCTATGTTTATCACGATATTCCCGTTGGAATTCAGTGAGTAAACGTTGCTCTTCATCAGTCAGAGCTAGATTTTCAAGAAGATCTTCTCTTCTCAACCAAGTTCGTCCTAGTGATTGTTTCAATCGCCAGCGACGAATCGCTTCATGGTGTCCGGACATTAACACATCGGGCACCGCCATTCCATCTAACACCTCTGGACGAGTATAGTGCGGGCAATCAAGTAAACCGTTAACAAAAGAGTCTTCTTCTGCCGATGACTGGTGATTTAACACGCCCGGTATAAACCTTGCTAATGCATCAATCATTGTCATTGCCGGTAATTCACCGCCACTTAACACGTAATCCCCAATTGACCACTCTTCATCAATTTCGGTTTGGATAACGCGCTCATCTATACCTTCGTAACGTCCACAAATCAAAATAAGTTTTTGATTATGTGACAATTCGCAAACACCTTGTTGGTCAAGTTTGCGCCCTTGTGGGGAAAGATAGATTACTTTTGTATCTTCACCTGCTACTGCTTTTGCCGCATGAATGGCATCCCTAAGGGGTTGTACCATCATTAACATGCCGGGCCCACCGCCATAAGGTCTGTCATCAACAGTCTTATGCTTATCATGCGCAAAATCGCGCGGGTTCCAATATTCTACTGTTAACAGTCCGTTTTTAACTGCTCGACCAGTAACGCCATAACTAGTAATAGCTTGAAACATTTCGGGAAAAAGGCTTATTACGCCAATCCACATAATCTTACCTTACCAATTAAAAAGCAGGATCCCAATCGACCATAATCATTTTTGTTGTTAAATCAACCTGTTTAATAAATTGTTCTTCAACAAAAGGGATTAAACGTTCTGTTGCTCCAAATGCATCTTTTAGATTGGCTTTAACGACCAACACATCATTAGAACCGGTTTCCATTAAATCAGTGACTTGACCTAAGTCATAACCGTTAACTGTTTTCACTCGACAGCCGATAAGATCTTTCCAATAAAAATCGCCTTGATTAAGCTTAGGCAATTTATCAGCATCAACAAACACTTCAGCATTCGTTAATGCATTTGCTTGATCTCGATCATCAACGCCTTTGAGTTTGACAATCATGTCTTGATTATGCGGTTTAAAGCTTTCTACGATTACTTCTTGCCATTGTCCAGCACGCTGGATATACCAAGGGGTGTAATCAAAGATACTATCCGGATATTCTGTAAACGAAAAAATCCTGAGCCATCCACGAATTCCGTAGCTTGAACCAAGTTTACCTACAACAATCAGATTCTCAGTATTCATTATCATTACAGTGACTATAAACGACTAAATTAAGCAGCTTTTTGTGCTTGTTTGATCAATGAGTTAACACGATCAGAAACGGTTGCACCTAAACCAACCCAATGATTTACGCGATCAAGATCTAAACGTAATTCTTCTGCTTTACCTTGTGCAATTGGATTAAAAAAGCCAACGCGCTCAATAAAACGACCATCACGTGGGTTACGGCTATCAGTGACAACTACTTGATAAAAAGGGCGCTTTTTAGAGCCACCACGAGCTAAACGAATAGTTACCATAACATCCTCTTAAATTAAAAAATAATCTTTCTTTTGCCCAACATGGACAAAATCAAAGCCCCGAAATTATACTCTTTCTAGCAAAAAGTGCAATGACTGTTTATCAGCTGGGGTTAGTGCGAGATTATTTATAATAAAGCAAATAGACCTGCCTAATTATTTGCGTGATTGAGGGTTAACGGTAATGGTTTGAATTGTTTACAATTTGCTGTTAGAAAATATCTATATCTATAAGTGCAGCGTTTAGCCTTTTAGCATGCATATCGAGCGCTAAAGTGTGGGTATAACACCGCCACTTTGCTGTTTGCTTTACACTTTAGATTAATCCTTTTTCAAGTTGAGCATGATAATATTGCCATTATGTCTTTTAAGCAGATATCTTTTAAATGAGCGGTTTATTTAATTAAGAAAAACAGCGGCAATTGCCCAAACCAACGCAAAAATTTTAAGTGTTTACTCAGCAAAACAATAAAATAAATTAATAGGGTTATTTGTTGGGCTTTTTGCGAATAAATGCCCGTTTTATGACATCAAAGAAACCTAATGATTTCACCATTTTTTGGCTATCAATATAAACTCGAATCGCTCGTAAAACTGTTTTGGGATCTTTCGAGGAAAAGGTAAAAGTGCCATTTTGTTTGGTATGTATTTGGTAGCGTGGTATCCACTTACCGCCAAATAAGACCGATGCGCTGACAAAATCTATCTCTTGCCATGGGATTTGTATATACTTACGGCGGTCACGTTGATGATAAAATTCAAAGGCTTTATCGCCAATCATAATATTGCCGTATTCAGTGGTGCCAACAAAAGTTGTTCCTTTGGTGGTCAGATCGATTTTGGTATTTAATGATTGAACCATATTTCTCCAAGTATGATGATAATTTAGCGATGCTATTTTGCCTGCTATGTTCAATATCGCTAATTAGCAAGCCGGGTGATAATTGTATCAGTCAAAAACGCCGCTAATAGAGAGAGAAAGCACTATGTTTTTATACTCAAACATAGTGCTTTTCTGAAACTTCTTTACAAGATTGGTTGCTTATAAAAGACCAATCACGTGTCCACCAATGCCGACTAGGAATAGTGCAAGAATAATTAAGATTGGTGATACTTTTTTACGTAATAACCACATACATAAAAAGGTTAAAAGTAATGGAACCAGTCCAGGTATCAGCTGATCTAAGTTATTTTGTAAAGTAACTATCTTCGTTTGTGTGAGAGATAATCCGGCTTGCATTTGTTCTAAGGCTTCTTTAATACCTGTTGCACCATTAGATATTTTGCTCCAATCAATAAAGGCACCGTCTGCCAATTTCACTTTTGAAACGACAGGTTGGAAATTGATCGATACCCACCTTTGCACCAAAGCTGCCAGAACAAACATTCCTAAAATTGAGGCGCCTTTGGTAATTTTTTGCAGTAAACCACCAGATAGGTTATCTGTGATTTTTGAACCGGTACGATAACCAAACTCTTGGGTATACCACATAAAGCCCCAACGAATAATATTCCAAAGTAAAAAGAATAAAATCGGTCCTAAAATATTGCCACTTAGTGCGAGCGATGCACCTAGGGCACCAAGCATTGGTCGAACAGTAAACCAGAACACCGGATCACCGACACCGGCTAAAGGTCCCATCATACCCACTTTTACCCCTTGAATAGCCACATCATCAACTGGTGCGCCATTGGCACGCTCTTCTTCAAGAGCAAGGGTTACACCTAAAACAGGCGATGCTAAATAAGGGTGAGTATTAAAAAACTCTAAATGGCGTTTTAATGCAGCAGAACGATCTTCTTTAGTGGTATACAATTTTTTAATCGCCGGTATCATTGAATAGACCCAGCCGCCATTTTGCATACGTTCGTAGTTCCAAGAACCTTGAAGGAAAGTTGAGCGCCAAGCAACTGCTAAACGATCTTTTTTAGTTAATTGAATTTTATCAGTCATTTTCTTCTCCAAGTTCCTAGTAATCATTCAAAATATCATCTAGTGGATCACCTTTATCACCACCATTTGAGTTATTGCCACGTTCAGAAAGATTAAGGTAAATTAACGCTAAAGCAATACCTAATGCACCAAGGGCAATCAAGGTTAATTGGGAAATAGCGGCAACAACAAAACCGATAATGAAAAACGGCCATACTTCACGGGTAGCCATCATATTGATAACCATTGCATAACCAACAGCCACAACCATGCCACCACCAATAGCCATACCGGTGGTTAACCATGTTGGCATTGCATTTAATGCGTCTTTAACTGTTTCAGCCGGAATAAATAGTAATGCTGCAGCTGGGATAGCGATACGTAAACCTTGCATGCAAATACCCAATATTTGCAGTAATTCAATACGTCTAATATTGCCTTCTTCCGCTGCGCTATCCATCATATGAACCAAAGGCACAGCCAGTGTTCGAACGATCATTGTTAAAAACAGTCCGGCAACCGCTAACGGAATTGCAACCGCAATCGCTGTTGAAACACCTTCAACGCCTTGCCCGCCTAACACTAATATAATTGATGAGGCAACTGACGCTAATGCCGCATCCGGTGCCACTGCTGCGCCAATGTTTGCCCAGCCTAGTGCTATCATCTGTAATGATCCACCTAATACTACACCAGCTTCTAGATTACCGGTTACCAGTCCAATTAATGAACATGCCACTAACGGTTGATGAAATTGGAACTGATCTAAAATACCTTCCATTCCTGCCAGAAAGGCGATAGCTATCACTAACAGGATAGCAACGATTGATAACGTCATAATATAACCCCTTAATTAAGACTTATTCTTTTGTTCGGCTAACTCTTCTTTCGCTTTAGTTAATAATTCATCCATATTGCTATTTGAATCATTAGGCACTTTGCGAACATCGAATTTAATATTTTTTGCTTTTAATTTTTCAAAGGCTTCAACGTCTTGCTCATTCATTGAAAGCACTTTATTTACCATGACTTTACCTACTGAGTGAGCCATGGAACCAATATTGAGTACCTCAATATCGACACCGCCTTCAACAGCTCGCACCACATCTTCCGGGTTTTCAAAGAGTAATAGTGCTTTGGTATTCCCAAAACGGGGATCTTTTGAAACCTCGATGATTTTTTTGATTGGTACGACGTTGGCTTTAACACCAGGAGGAGCGGCTTCTTCAATGAGTTTTTTTCTTAACTCATCTTTAGCAACTGAATCAGAAACAACAATAATACGATTAGGATTGGTCGATTTAGTCCAGGATGTGGCAACTTGTCCATGCAGTAAACGAGAGTCGACTCGAGCTAACACAATCTTCATTTTTCCGTCACCAAGCACAGTGCCTTCCGGAATGGTATTTGATGTTTGTTTTGCCGGAGCTTGATTCGCTGGCGCATCTACCGTTGCACGAATGCCGTCTTTAGCCGATTCTAAAATTGCTCCGGCGATCTCTTTTGCTGACTCCATGGAGAAACGTGATGAATAAGCTTCAATTAACATGGGCAAGTTTAGACCAGCGACAATTGCCCAATTAGGATGCGCTCCGCATAAATTATTTGCTTGATTAAATGGCGTGCCGCCCCATAAATCGACCAAAAATAACACTTCATCTTGATTATCAAATGTGGCAATAGCGGCTAACATTCGTTCTTTTAGACTTTCAGGGCTATCACTTGGGTGCAATGTTACGGCTTTAACATTTTCTTGTTCACCAAATATCATAGAGCCTGATTGTAGAATACCTTCAGCAAACTCACCATGAGTTGCCAGGATAATTCCTACCATATAACTACCTCCTGATTTTTATATTATTCGCTAATATAAATGTTATAAATTTTTCAAAAAAAAATGATATATCCTACATAATTAGTTGATTATAAAATATATTTTTTTGCGTAGTACAAAACGATTTTCTTACTTGTTGCAATTCAACTATTTTACGATTTATGTATTTTATCTGATTATAATTGATAAAATACAAATATTGAAAAAAATTGTGATGCTATATAGATTAATTATTTGTATTTTATGAATTTATTCACTGTTACATGAAAATATTTCAACTATGTATCATGATCGATAATTTCAACCAATCCCTTTAAGATAAATGGCATTTATTTAATCCATAATGATTTATTTTTATATTTCAGATCAAGTTCATGACTAAACCATCTGCCATTTAATACTTCAGCGATTAAAATCTTTTTAACCTTTGCATCGATTGACTGATCGTTATCCATTTGATTAAGCACATCTTGATAGTTCCATTTTTGCTCTCCCATGTAAATTTGGGCTTGCTGTCTATCGGCGTTAAGGTAAAGTAACGATTGGTTTTTAGCTGTCCAATTTTCCCAATAAATTAGATCATCGCCGTTAGGGTTGCCGTGATGAATAAAGTTATGCAGATATTGTTTAAATATCATGCTCAGTTGCTTAGCGCCTTTAGTCTCAAATGCATTGCCAATTATCTTTTCATAATTATCTGAAGAATGATCCATTAATGGGATGAAAACACCATGAAAAGCGCCAAATATTCCCATAGGCAAGCCAACAGTATTTTGATCCTCGCCATATTTTATTGTCACGCCAAAAATATTGGCTGGGTAAAATGGTGCCATTTTGTTAGCTGAGTCGGTAACATTAAATAGTTCATAAAGACGACTGCCATATTTATTGGCAAATTGAAATTCAGCTGACGCTTTGGTGGTCAATGAACCGGCTTCTTGACTAAAATAAGGGGACGATTGTGCAAATAGTGAAAACTCGCCAGTACCGGTAAGCATAATTAACGGGACACTATTGTAGTGTTGAGTATTAAAACCGTCTTTAGGGATCACATAGCCGTCATTGTATAAATGTGGAAAAACACTCATTCTTATACCGGCATTTCCCATTAGCGCAACAAGCCGATCAGATGAGATGCTATAGAGGTATTTTTTGACTTCAGATTGATTGGTTAACAACCATTGATAAGCTTGTTCTTCAGTTGGTTTAATTTTATCTTCAACCACCAGTGGGGCGATAGCTTTGGCAAACACTTTGATACTATCGACTTTATCTGCGACCGTCATCCCGCCACTAAATGAAATAGCTTGTTGAAATTTATCTTTAAAGATAGGGGAAATTAACATTGCCATTACATCTCGTCCACCCGCTGAAAAGCCTGAGACGGTAATATTATTCGGATCGCCGCCAAATTGCGCAATATTTTGTTTTATCCAATCTAATGATTTTGCTATATCAAGTAGCGCATAGTTACCTGAATCTTCTAATTTATCGCCGGTTTGTAAGGCTGGAAGCGGGTTAAATCCCAATGGTCCTAAACGGTAATTAATTGACACAAAAATGGCATCAAGATCGGTTACCAGCGTGTTGCCAGTCATTTCCATGGCGGTGCCGATTTGGTTATTTCCGCCGTGTATATAAACCAGTACAGGTAAATTATTGTTATGATTATTAGGGCGATAGATATTAAGGTTTAAGCTATCATCAGAACCTATTATATTATTGTCTTTAAGTTGCATGGCAACTTGACCGGCTTTGGTTGCATCAAATACGCCGTTCCAATGTTCAACATCAACCGGTTTTTTCCACCTTAACTCGCCGGTTGGGGATTTGGCATAAGGTATGCCCGTCCATTGAATGACATTATTAATTTGGTCGTAATAACCTTGGATTAAGCCATATTGTGTTTTGATAAGCGTTGAATCAGCAGTTGTTGGTGTAGTGATGTTTTCATTATGGCTAGGAAGCGAGTTTTCTTGACTAAAGCCAACCATTGGTGTTGCCAGCGTAATTAGACCCAGAAAAGCGAGAGTAGTTTTAAACTTATAGAATGATGTTTTCATACATTTCCCTTGTGTATTAATAAAAAGCCATTAATGTGAAATAGTTAATGTTAAAAATTAGAGAGAAGTGTATTCATATTACGAAATAAAGTATGACTAAATTACTCTTAATCTAACAAGCTCATATTTCTAAACGTGATAGAAATTAATACTATTTTGGATGTAAATCTAATAATTGTAGTAACAGTATTCGGTATATTTTTCTATAACTTGTATTAATGTCAACAATCATGATTGAAAAATTAGACTTGAGTCATAAAATCTCTTTTGCTAACTGCTTTAACTGCATCAAATTAGCTTATCATGGTGTTGAGTGCTTTTCTGATAAATCCTTTATTTTCCGATAACAGTTTTTTGGCCTCAATCACATCAAGATCGGCCAAAATCATTAAAATTGCTGTTTTGCAATGCTGTTCACTTTGTTGCAAAGCCAAAATGGCGGTTTGGCGATCACATTGTGTTGCTTGCCTAACAATTGCTATTTGCCGTTCGATAAGTTTAGCATTAGTTGCTTCAACATCGACCATTAAATTACCATAAACTTTACCGATTTTAATCATGCTGGCGGTGGTGAGCATATTAAGGACGAGTTTTTGGGCTGTGCCGGCTTTCATTCTTGATGATCCAGTAATCACTTCAGGCCCAACAATGGGGGTAATGGCAATATCAGCTATATCTATCATTGGCGCGTTGGCATTACAGCAAAGGCTAATGACAGTTGCACCCAGTGTTTTGGCGTATTGCATTCCACCGATGACATAAGGTGTGCGCCCACTAGCTGCAATCCCAACTAAAATATCGTTGGCCGAAAATTGAATATCGGTTAAATCGGTAACTGCCAGCTCCGGTTTGTCTTCAGCGTTTTCAACTGCTTTAAAAATGGCTGGTTTACCGCCCGCAATTAAGCCTATGACTTGTTGAGGTGGCGTGCCATAAGTTGGTGGGCATTCACTGGCGTCTAAAATGCCAAGCCGGCCAGAAGTGCCGGCACCAAGATAGATAAGTCTGCCATTATTTAAAAATGCATGACTGATTGCATCGACAGCATTTGCGATGTTAGCAAGCTGCTTTTCAACCGCTAGCGCAACTTGCTTATCTTCATTATTAATGATGCTGAGAATTTCAAGCGTGGAACATTGATCGATGTGTTCACTGTTAGGGTTTTGATTCTCAGTCATCATATCGCCAAGATTAATGTTTTGCATGCTTTTTTAATCCTATCCATAAAAAGAGTATGACAATGGCAACTAAACTGCCGAAGCCGACACCTATTGCAATAACGGGTAATTTCATGGCGACCGCTAAAGTATAAAGCCCTAGCATAATCATCATAGCACTATTTTGACTTAAGTTTTGGATTGAAACAACACTACCGGCACCAATTAACTCTTTCCCCATTTTTTGAATTAACGCATTAAGTGGCACGATAAAAAATCCGCCTAAAGCGCCAATTAGAATCAGTAAAATATACGATGAAATAATATTACTTTGTAAGGTGAATGCTATAACGGTCAGTCCCATTACTATTCCTGCCGGAATACAACGCAGGGTATTTTTCATCGAGATACACATACTTGCCAGCCCGGCGCCAATAACAATACCGATAGCCACAACTGCATTAAGGTTAGTCGGTGTGGCATTATCTTCAATACCTAATACGATTGGTACCCAAGCGATTAACAGGAAACGTAGCGTAATTCCGGCACCCCAAAATAGACTGGTACAACATAGTGTGTATAAGGTTTGTTTATTGGTGAAAACCACAGTAATGGTTTTAACAAAATCTTTCAATATGCTGATAAATTTCCATTCAATATTTTTTCTTGCGGCCGGAAGTTTTGGTATGAAAATATTGGCAAACACGGCCAGTCCATACATCAAAACACAAGTGAGCAAGGAGGCAATAATACTCATATCTGCAATATGCCCGCCAGCCAGTGAACCGAGTAAAATTGCGGCAATTGTCGATGACTCAATCAAACCGTTGGCTTTCACCAGATTATCGCCGGTAGTTAGCTCGCCCAAAATACCATATTTCGCCGGGGAGTAGGTTGCGGCGCCAATTCCCACTAAAAAATAGCCGACAAAAGGGGTAATATCTAAACAGATACAACCGGCACCAATTAACTTGATCGAATTTGCAATCATCATTGCTCTGCCTTTGGACATGCTGTCGGCAAACTGGCCGACAAAAGGCGAAAGAATGATAAATGGGACGACAAAACTAATTTGCAGTGCTGATTGGCTCCATTCGGGATAATGAAGATTTTTAATATAAGCGAGAATGGCAAAAAAGATCGCATTATCGGCAAAAGCTGAAAAAAACTGCGCCAGCATGGTTGCGACCATGCCTTTGCTTAATAAGGAATAGTGATTCATGCGTAATCCTTTCGGTTATTCGTCAGCCATTTTTCGGAGTGTGATAAAATCAATTTTACCCGTTCCGAGTAGCGGCAACGCTTTAACAACACGAATATCACGTGCAATGGCTAATGCCGGGATACCCAATTGTTGCGCTGCTTGACTAAGCAGATCACGACTTAACTTATTTGAAGTGGTAAACAGGACTATTGCTTCGCCTTTTGCTGAATCCGGTTTGACCGTTGCACCATGCATGGCATCGGGGTCAACTTTTTTCGCTAATGCTTCAACGCTTTCTAATGAGACCATTTCACCGGCAATTTTGGCAAATCTTTTTAGTCTTCCTTTGATAGTAATGAATCCTTCATTGTCAATGTTGACGATATCGCCAGTATCATACCAGCCTTCTTCTAATTGACCATTTTGATCAGCTGCCGCAGGCGTGATTAACTGACCGGGAGTTTCAACCCGTAAGTAACCTTTCATGACATTCGGGCCTTTAACTTGTAACTCTCCGCCGTCATTGATACCCGGCACAGGAATCAATCTTGAAACCATACCCGGCATTAAGCGCCCAACAGTGCCATTTTTAAATGCCATAGGGACATTTAACGCAACAACCGGCGCACATTCGGTTACGCCATAACCTTCTAAAATACGAATGCCGTATTTATCTTTCCATTGTTCACGTACTGATTCCGGTAGTTTTTCTGCCCCGGCAACCACATAGCGCAAACGCATAAAATCATAAGGGTGCGCATAACGAGCGTAATTAGCCAAAAATGTTGGTGTTCCAAATAAAACGGTACAATTTTGGTCGTAAATGATTTCCGGTACCATTCGGTAATGCAATGGGTTAGGGTATAAAAACGTTCGACTACCGGAAAACAGTGGTAAAAATAGTCCGGCTGTGATGCCAAAAGCATGAAACAGCGGTAAAGCTGACATAAATCTATCGGCCGGCGTGGGATCGATGACGGTACGAATTTGCTCAACATTGGCGAGCAAACTGCCATGAGTGTGTACAACCCCTTTAGGATTGCCTTCAGACCCAGAGGTAAACAGTACTAACGCTTCATCGTCACTCGATTGAGGATGCGCCACTAAGCGTGGAATGTATTGAAAAATAAAGGTATAAAGTTTATCCGAAAGTGTTAAGCTTTTGCTTAAATCTTCAAGAAAACACCACTTAACCCCTTTGATTTCATCGAGTAGATAATCAAGTTTGCCCTTTTTAATAAATTTACGTGATGTAATAATCGTTTTAATTTCTGCCGCTGTGATAGCACAGGTTAACCCTTTAGTGCCCGCGGTATAATTAAGCATTGCAGGCGTACGATTTTTTACCGATAAACCAAAAAAGGTTGCCACCGTAATTGTTGCATTAGGCAATAGTAGTCCCACCCGCTCTTGCGGAGCGGTAAATTTTGCTACGATGCGACTGATACCGATAATTTGTTTAAATAAGTGACGGAAAGAGGCTTCATGTGTGGTTGGATCTTGCACCATACGTGTTTTAACGCCATAACGCACTTGAGCTTCAAGCAGGGCTTCAAATAGGGTTAACTTAGGACGACTTGCCATTCGGGCATTCATCATAATTTGATGTAGCTTTTCACCGGCAATATAGCGGCGTTCACTGGCAGTTGCGGCATCCGGCATTGGAATAGTAGTAGGTTCGATTACATGTATGGTTATTTTCGGAAACAAGCGACGCTTAAATAACCCTTTTAAGCGACTGGTTAAGGTAAATTCTGCACCTTCAATCCAAACCGGTACAACGGTCGCTTGTGAACGGGCAGCAACAAAAGCGGCACCGTCGTAAATTTTCATTAATGAGCCTGTGATTGTAATTCGACCTTCAGGGAAAATAACAATAGGTCGGCCTTTTTCAATTTCACGGACTAATCGTTTAATCGCCATAGGATTTAAGGGATCCATGGGGACAAAATCAACATAGCGTTTGGCAAAACGAACTAACCAATGATTAATATACCCAGCATAAATTGCAAACACCGGTCTTACAGGTAAAAATACGCCGATTAAAATGCCGTCTAGGAAGGAAACATGGTTAGGAGTGATGAGGAGTCTTTCTTGCTTTAAGTTATTTAGATTACCATTAAGTTTGACATGGAATAATATCTTTAAAAAAAACTTTAATATTTTAAAAACCATTTGAATTCTCAATTACCGTACAAAATTGTACCAGGTAATAATAGTGAAAATCTATCCAATATACAAGAACTTTGATTTTTATGATTTTATTTATAATTAAATCATTCGTTGCGCTGTTTTGCTTAGTATTGTTACTCATTAACATAGACAACAGATATCAAAAAAGTAAAATAACGGATAACAACATATAAGGAATCATCATGTTAATTTTAACCGCAAAAGATATACAACAATGTTATAGCATGAAAGAGGCTATAGCGGCTGATAAACAGGCTTTAAAAATTTATACACAAGGAAACAGTGAAGTGCCATTACGTATAAATTTTGATATGCAAAATGGTCAATGTTTATTTATGCCTGCACATATTAAAGCTAACGATGTAGTTGGTATAAAAATTGTTTCGGTTTTTCCCAATAACCCTAAATTGGGTAAACCGTCGGTGCCAGCACAAGTACTTATGATCGATCCGAAAACTGGCGAAGTGTGCGCAATGTTAGACGGCACTTATGTGACACAATTACGTACTGGCGCAGTTCAAGGGGCGGCGACAGATCTGCTAGCTAAAAAAGAGGCTAAGCGAGCGGTGTTAATAGGTACCGGTGGGCAGGCGATTTCTCAGTTAGAAGCCATGTTAACGGTGCGTCCACTTACTGATGTGGCTATTTATGATATTGATACCAATAAAGCTAAACAATTTACCGAAGAGATGAAACAACGATTTGCCCATTTTCCGGCTCATCTCTATTTCTCACAAGATCTTGATTCAGATATTAGCCGGGCAGATATTATTACTTCAGTTACCACTTCCAACACTGCTACTTTTAATGGTGAAAAGGTGAAATCCGGTGCACACATTAATGGTGTTGGCGCTTATACGCCTAAGATGCATGAAATACCGGAGAGCGTTGTTAAACAAGCTGATATTCGTGTATTAGATACTAAAGATGGCGTGTTTGCTGAGGCGGGTGATATTATTGATCCGATTAACCAACAGTTAGTGACAAAAGATGACTTTTTTGAATTGGGTGATTTAGTAATCGATCCGCAAAAATGTCGTGTAAACGATCAGCAAATTACCCTGTTTAAAACAGTGGGCACAGCAGTATTAGATGTTTATGTCGGTTATGATATTTATCTAAAAGCTAAACAACAGGGAATCGGCACTCAGATTTAAGCGTATCAAGCACATTAAGCCAAAATAGATTTGAGGCAATCAATCAAACTTAATGTACGTTTAAGCTTAACTTTAGCTTTGCAGCTCTTGTTTTTGTGAGCGTCCAAGTAAGGTCATTGCAGCTTGTTTAGGATCTTTGCCTTCATAAAGAATTTTATAGATTTGTTCGGTGATAGGCATATCGACATGATATTTTTGTGCAAGCATCCAAACTTCTTTGGTGTTTTTGCATCCTTCAACAACTTGAGCAATGATATCTTGCGCTTGTTTAATCGTTTTATTTTGCCCGAGTAAAATCCCAAAACGACGATTACGAGATTGGTTATCTGTGCAGGTGAGAACTAAGTCGCCTAAACCAGCCATCCCCATAAAAGTTGCCGGATCTGCGCCGAGCGCTGCGCCTAGGCGCATCATTTCTGCCAGTCCACGAGTGATCAAAGCCGTTCTTGCATTTGCACCAAAGCCTAGTCCGTCAGATAAGCCTGCGCCGATAGCAATAACGTTCTTAATTGCGCCACCAAGTTGCACACCAATAAAGTCTTTACTGCTATAAACCCGAAAACTTTTACTACAGTGGAATAGATTTTGTAGTTCAGTTAAAAACTGATCATCGGTAGAAGCAACTGTCACTGCCGTTGGCAAGCCAGAAGCAACTTCTTTAGCAAAGGTCGGACCCGATATGACAGCAAGGGGAATTTTATCACCCAGAATCTCTCTTGCGACATCTTGCAGTAGCCTGCCGGTATCAACTTCAAGTCCTTTGGTTGCCCAAACGATTTTACTGTCTTTTCGCAAAAATGGTTTAATTTGTTTAAGAATGTTACCAAATGCATGACTAGGTACTACGATAAGTAAAATAGGGGACGCAGCAACTGCCGTGCCAAGGTCACTTTCAATATACAGTAAGTCAGGAAAAGGGATATCAGGCAAAAATTGATTATTTTGCCTGTCATGCTGCAAAATGGCCATTTTATCAGGGTTATGCCCCCATAATAATGTTCGATGACCATTTCGTGCTAGTAATATCGCCAGCGAAGTGCCATATGAACCCGCACCAATTACTGTCACAGCAGCATCTTTTTTCATAAATGATCCAATTAAGTATTTAGTTAACTTTAAAACAATAATTATTGTAAAGTATCTGAAGACTCATTTTCAGCTTGTTGTTGTTGCTGTTGTTGTTGAAGATAGTTCAAATACAATGCTTCAAAATTGACTGGTTCTAAGTTAACTTGTGGGAATGTCCCTTTATTCACTAAACTTGCCACCACTTCACGTGCATATGGGAATAAAATATTTGGACAATATGCACCAAGACAATGTTGAATTTGACCTTCCTCAAAGCCAATTAATGAAAATATCCCAGATTGAGTGACTTCACAAATATACACAACTTCTTCTTGTTGTTTTACGGTAATGGTGACTCTGAGTGATACTTCAAAAACACTATCACTTAGTGTTTGTGAAGATGAATTAAGTTCTAAATTCATCTCTGGTTGCCATTGTTTAGTAAAAATTTCTGGCACGTTGTTTGTTTCGAAAGAAACATCTTTGGTATAAATTCGTTGAATAGCAAATTGTGTTTCAGCTTGTTGTGTATTGTTTTGTTCTGTCATGATAAAACCTTATTTTGAAATGATATTATATTATTTTTTTACTAATGGTAGATTTTCGCCATTCCACCCAGCAATGCCGTCTTTTAACGTAAATACGTTTAAAAAACCTTGTTTGACAAGGAGTTCACCAATACTTGATGATGATAAACCATTCTCGTCAACTAAAATTATGAGATTTTCTTTAAATTTATCAATTGTTTTTGCATTCGCATTTTTGATATCAATCGGTAAGATATTGTGTGATTGAGTGATATGCCCTTTTTTGAAGCTATCAGCTGAACGAATATCGATAATAACTGCATCGAGCTTATTGATCATATTAATCGCTTGGGCGTTATTAATGATTTTTACTTTTGATAATTTACTTTTAACCGTTAATACGATGATTGCAATAAATAGGACAATCCAACCTAAAGATAGTAAAAGGTGATTTTTAATAAAAGGTATAATTTCGAGAGTAATAAAGTCCATACTTGTATATTTACCTGAATTTTTCAATATAAGAAGAGATTATAACGATATTATGCACTGAAATATAGTACCAATAAGAAAATCTTGTAAACACAAAAAAATATTTATTGAGATTTATAAAGTCGGATAACGCAAATAAAACAATTTATTATTTTGGTGCTTTTTTTCAATATTGCTCAGCTTTAATTTAACCAAGAGTGAAGATTCAAGCAAAATCTACCCATTAAATAAGCAAAATGGCACAATTGCGCTCAATTTTGGTGCGTAATCAATCTTGTTTTGCTTTATTTTGGTGCATGAGTTTCATTTGTGTTATCATCGATCCATTAAATTCACCGAAATAAGGCATTTTAAAAAGTGGCATTATATTTGCATATAGTTTAGCAACTTATAAACCTTTGGCAACAATGCCTTACGAACTGAACAATTATTTGTCCTTAATGGAGAAGATTCATGTCTATACAAAAAGTGTTAACACTAATTAAAGAAAACGATGTTAAATTTGTCGATTTACGTTTTACTGATACAAAAGGTAAAGAGCAACACGTTACAATACCGGTTAGTCAAATTGATGCTGATTTCTTTGAAGACGGTAAGATGTTTGACGGCTCATCAATCGCAGGTTGGAAAGGTATTAATGAATCAGACATGGTATTAATGCCAGATGCTTCAAGTGCCGTTATCGATCCATTTTTTGAAGATGTGACATTAAATCTCCGTTGTGACGTATTAGAACCAGCAACGCTACAAGGTTATGATCGCGATCCACGTTCAATCGCTAAACGTGCTGAAGAGTTTTTGAAATCTTCAGGCATTGCCGACACCGTTATTTTTGGACCAGAACCGGAATTCTTCCTATTTGATGACGTTCGTTTTGGAACGCCAATGTCGGGTAGTTTTGTTCATATTGATGATATTGAAGCGGCTTGGAACTCAGGGACTAAATACGAAGAAGGCAATAAAGGGCATCGTCCGGGCGTTAAAGGTGGTTACTTCCCACTTCCGCCAGTTGATTCATCGCAAGATATTCGTTCTGAAATGTGTTTAATTATGGAACAACTTGGCTTAGTTGTTGAAGCGCATCACCATGAAGTGGCAACCGCCGGACAAAACGAAATTGCTTGTCGTTTTAATACGCTAACTAAGAAAGCTGATGAAGTACAAATTTATAAATATGTGGTACAAAATGTCGCGCATGCTTATGGTAAAACCGCAACATTTATGCCAAAACCGATGTTTGGCGATAATGGTTCAGGTATGCACTGCCACCAATCTTTAGCCAAAGATGGGGTTAACTTATTTGCAGGTGATAAATATGCAGGCCTTTCAGAAATGGCATTATTCTATATCGGCGGTATCATTAAACATGCTAAGGCTATCAATGCGTTTACTAACCCTGCGACTAACTCATATAAACGTTTAGTACCGGGTTATGAAGCACCCGTTATGCTTGCCTACTCTGCTCGTAACCGTTCTGCTTCAATTCGTATTCCGGTTGTGACTAGCCCGAAAGCACGCCGTATTGAAGTTCGTTTCCCTGATCCAGCCGGTAATCCATATTTATCATTTGCTGCTCAGTTAATGGCTGGTTTAGACGGTATCATTAACAAAATTCATCCGGGCGATGCAATGGATAAAAACTTATATGATTTACCACCGGAAGAATCTAAATTAATTCCTCAAGTAGCAGGTTCATTGGAAGAAGCGCTTAATGCATTAGATGCCGATCGTGAATTTTTAACACGTGGTAATGTATTTACGAATGATACGATTGATGCTTATATTGATTTAAAACGTCAAGACGTTGATCGTGTACGTATGACTCCACATCCTGTCGAATTTGAGCTTTACTATAGTTTATAACGTTAATGTTGATAACATTATCGTCTATCAGCTATTTGATAAAAATTAATCCACCGCTTACAGGCGGTGGTTTTAAATGAGGACGGAAATCCTGCGATGACATTTGATAATGAATCTGATGCTAATCTTGTTCTCGATTCGATGATTACAAGTATTTTGTTACTTGATAAACAACTCCATATTCGTTATGCCAATACAGCAGCTCAGCAGCTTTTAGCGCAAAGCACGAAAAAATTATTAGATAGCTATCTGCCCGATCTATTGGGTTACTTTTCGTTGGATATTGATTTGATGCAAAACGCTTTAGATCAAAATCAAGGTTTTACTGATAATGAAGTCAACTTAGTGATTAACGATGAATTACATATTTTATCGTTAACCGCTCAACTCCTACCTAATGGGCAAATTTTGCTCGAAATGGCGCCATTAAATAATCATAAACGATTGAGTCAAGAGCAATTACAGCAAGCGCAGCAGAGTGCGGCTCGTGATCTAATCCGTGGGCTTGCTCATGAAATTAAAAATCCTTTAGGTGGCCTACGCGGCGCCGCTCAGTTATTATCTCGCCAGTTACCGAAAAACGAGCTACAAGATTATACTAAGATTATTATTGAACAAGCGGATAGATTAAGAAACCTCGTCGATCGGTTGTTAGGTCCTCAGCAACGATTACTACAACAAGAGCAAAATATTCATAAAGCTATTGAACGAATCTATGCGCTATTGTGCCTTGAAAAGCCGGACAATGTACAAATTTTGCGTGATTACGATCCAAGCCTACCGGATTTAATTCATGATTCCGAACAGATAGAACAGGTTGTTTTAAATATTGTTCGTAATGCTTTGCAAGCAATTGGTGCAAAAAACGGCACAATTACTATCAGAACCAGAACTGCTTTTCAAGTGACTATACATGGCCAGCGTTATCGGCTATGTGCACGCATTGATATTGAAGATAATGGACCAGGAGTGCCAATGCATATTCAAGATACCCTTTTCTATCCTATGGTAAGTGGTTATGAAGGGGGTACCGGCATCGGGCTTTCAATTGCGCATAATATTGTGGATCAACATCATGGCAAGATTGAGTTCAATAGTTGGCCGGGTCATACAGAGTTTTCAATTTATTTGCCAATCAAACAATGAGGTAAATGATAATGAATGTTTGGATTGTTGATGATGATAGTTCGATTCGTTGGGTATTAGAAAAAGCGCTGACTAATGCGCATTTTCATTGCGTCAGCTTTTCCAGCGGGCAAGCAGTCATCGATGCTTTAGTCAATCATCCCCAAAAACCAGCAGTTTTAATATCCGATATAAAAATGCCTGGGATTGACGGACTAACGTTACTGCACCACATAAAGGAGCAGATGCCTAATTTACCGGTGATTATTATGACGGCACATTCGGATTTAGATGCGGCTGTTAATGCTTATCAACGTGGCGCTTATGATTATATCCCTAAACCTTTTGATGTTGATGAAGTTATTCAATTGGTTGAACGAGCTATTTTACAAAATCAGAGCAATAATTCCTCGCATACCACTACGGTAAAAGCATCGACTGGTATTATTGGTGAAGCACCTTCAATGCAGGAAGTGTTTCGTATTATTGGGCGGTTATCTAAATCCTCAATTAGTGTTCTTATTAATGGGGAATCAGGAACAGGTAAAGAGCTGGTCGCTAAAGCGTTACATACCCATAGCCCACGTGCGCAATCGCCATTTATTGCACTTAATATGGCGGCCATTCCAAAAGATCTGATTGAATCTGAACTTTTTGGGCACGAAAAGGGCGCTTTTACTGGTGCGGCACAAATCAGACATGGGCGATTTGAACAAGCCAATGGCGGTACGCTATTTTTAGATGAAATTGGCGATATGCCATTAGATGTACAAACCCGATTATTAAGAGTACTTGCGGACGGGCAATTTTATCGAATTGGTGGTTATTCACCAATTAAAGTTGATGTGAGAATTATTGCTGCTACGCATCAAGACTTACAAGCTCGAGTTAGAGAAGGTAAATTCCGGGAAGATCTGTTCCATCGGCTCAATGTAATTCGTATTTTATTGCCACCATTACGTGATCGCTCTCAAGATATTCCAAAACTTGCCGAGCATTTTTTGCATACCACCGCTCAAGAATTAGGGGTTGAAAGTAAAGTATTAAGTCCGCAGGCACTTGAAATTTTATGCCTGTTTAATTGGCCAGGTAATGTAAGACAGCTCGAAAACGTTTGCCGGTGGGTGACTGTAATGTCTTCAAGTAAAGAGATACTGGTTCAGGATTTACCTGCTGAATTGCTTCATCCATGCACAGCTAATATTAGCGAGCCAAATGAAATATCGCCCCCTGTGATGTCGGTATCTAATTCGGACTGGCAACATGAGTTAGAAAATTGGGCTAAACAAGCTTTAGTCGCAGGTAAGACAGGAATATTAACCGAAGCTGTTGCAGATGTTGAGCGTATCTTATTAAATTGCGCACTAAATTTTACCCGAGGTCATAAACAAGATGCTGCTAATTTATTAGGTTGGGGGCGCAATACTTTAACCCGAAAATTAAAAGAGTTATCCAATGAAAATGATCGTGGTGCACACTGATGAATATATAAATTTTTTATTATAATGTTTTGCAATAGATATGATTTCTCCTTATTTAACGTTAATTTTACATATTCTTTGAAGTTTATTGAACACTGAGTTGTTTTTAGATACAATTTAATGATAATGATTATTATTTATCATTTATTTTGTTTTATCTAAACAAGTTAATAGGAGTTCATATGTATTCATTTATCAAAGTTAAAATTACAGTGCTGTTTGCTGTATTGCTGTTAGTTGTTGGGTGCGATAATAATAAGAATAACCAAAAAACAGATTATTCCAATATCGATGTTTGGAAAGATGCTCTGATAATTAAACACGCTCAAGGCGAAGCATCGTTTGAGTATGCTCCCAAAAAAGTAGCTGTTTTTAACATTGCAACGCTTGATATTATTGATGCATTAAATATTCCAGTCACAGCTGTGCCACAATCAGATGTCCATTTACCTGATTTCTTATCTAAATATAGTGATAAGTCCTATACTAACATTGGGACTTTGTTTGAGCCAAATTATGAAGTACTTAGCTCTATCAATCCTGACTTAATTATAGCAGGTGGACGAGCAACTGATGCCTATCCAAAATTGGAAAAATTAGCAAAAACAATCTCCTTAGATATCGATTCCAATAATTTCTTAGCGAGTTTAACTGAGCGAACTCGTCAATTAGGTTGGATTTTTGAAAAAGAGAAAGAAGCATCTAAATTGATTGAAGACTTTAATCAAAAAATAGAACAACTAAAACCAAAAACAAGTACAGCTGGTTCGGCGTTAATGATTATGGTTAATGGTGGCAAAATGTCAGCTTATGGTCCAAAATCTCGTTTTGGCTTTGTGTTTGATGTTTTAGGTTTCAAGCCGGCAGCTGTTTTCCAAGAAGCAGGCCGTCATGGTAATTCGATCACCAGTGAATTTGTTTTGAGTGTTGACCCGCAGTGGATATTTGTTATAGACCGTGATAGTGCCATTGGTAATAAAGAAGCGTTATCCGCACAACAAGTTTTAAATAACGAATTGATCCAAAAAACTGCCGCATGGAAAAATAATCATATTGTTTATCTGGATTCAACATCAATGTATATTGCTGGTGGTATTCAAACTTATAGTCGATTGATGGATCAAATAGAAGAAGCGTTACAAAAAACATCAACGAATAATTAGTGTATGATTAAATCGTTTTATTTTATGACAGCCATTGTCTTTTTAATGGTAATGGTTGTCGTAAGTCTGTTTATTGGTGCAGGGAATGTCACATTATCAGAACTCTGGACTGACAGTAACATGCGAGAAATCTTCTTTGTTAGCCGACTCCCTCGAACACTAGCATTATTATTAGCAGGTAGTGCTATGAGTGTGGCTGGCTTGATTATGCAGTTGCTCACTCAAAATCGATTTGTTGAACCCTCCCTTGTAGGCACGACGCAAGCGGCAAGTTTAGGACTGCTGGTAATGATGGTCTTTGCGCCTGCTGCTAGCGTCATGATCAAAATGGTTGTTGCAAGCCTATTTGCTTTATTCGGTACGCTGATTTTTATGTATATTTCTCGGAAAATTATGTATAAATCTGCACTTATGGTACCACTTATTGGCATTATGCTTGGGGCTGTGATCAGCGCAATTACCACTTTCTTCGCAATGTATTTTGATTTATTGCAGTCTCTTGCCGGGTGGGAATCGGGTGATTTTTCCGGAATTTTACAAGGACGATATGAACTCTTATGGTTAGTTGGGGGACTAACGTTGCTAGCTTGTTGGAATGCCGATCAGTTCACGGTGGTCGGTTTAGGGCGTGATTTTTCGGTTAATGTTGGTCTCAATTATCGCCGAGTGATGTTAATTGGCCTTATTGTTATCGCACTTATCGGGGGAATTGTTGTCGTTGTTGTTGGCGTATTGCCATTTTTAGGATTGATTGTCCCCAATATTGTAAGCTTATTAATGGGGGACAATGTCCGTAAAACGATTCCATGGATTTGTCTTTTGGGCAGTGGATTAGTGTTAATATGTGACATTATTGGGCGTGTTATCCGATATCCATTCGAAATTCCTGTGAGTGTTATCCTTGGTGTTATAGGTGCAGTTATCTTTTTAGTTTTATTGAGTCAAAAACGTCATGTCCGTTAATCTAAATCGTCAGTTTTCCAGCGCAAAACGGGTGATAATACTGTTAGTTCTCGCTCTAGTTTGCATTACTTGCTTTATGACCATTAATTTGAAAGGAAACATCAACTATATTCTCATGCATCGAACATGGATTATGTTAACCATGATTTTAGTTGCGTTTTCAGCGTCAACCTCAACGTTACTTTTCCAAACCCTAACCAATAATCGAATATTAACTCCATCGATAATGGGGTTTGAATCATTGTTTGTTTTAATTCAAACTATAATCATATTTTTTATTGATATTCAAGGCATCCCTTTTATTGGCGTAATAGGAAAATTTATATTTGAATCTTTAGTCTTGATTTTCTTTTCACTCTTTTTATATCAAGGCTTATTAACTAAACTTAAGCAAAATCTTCATTTGGTGCTATTAATTGGTATTGTTCTAGGCACACTATTTCGTAGTTTTTCCAATTTATTACAGCGATTAATGACGCCGACAGAATTTGCTGTATTGCAAAGCCGCATTTTTGCGACCTTTACTCGAGCGGAACCTGTGTTAATTCTATTTTCGCTAGCTATTGTAACCATAATTGGGCTGGTTTTGTGGCAAATGCGCTATCGATTTGATGTGTTAGCATTAGGGCGTGATAATGCCATTAGTTTAGGCCTCGATTATCAAAAAAATGTCTCGATAATCTTATTACTTGTATCAATCTTAGTTGCAATCTCTACTGCGCTGGTTGGACCATTTACTTTTTTAGGTCTGCTGATTGCAAATTTAGCCTATAGCGTAAGTGGATCTAGCCAACATCGTTACTTACTACCAACAGCCTTTTTATTAGGCATTATTTTTCTTGTAGGAGGACAAATGTTTTTAGAGCGAGTGCTAAATATGGTCGGTGCGCTATCGATTGTTATTGAGTTTATTGGAGGCACTTTATTTATCTTCTTATTATTGAAAAAGGTGCCAAAGTGATTGAAATTAACAATATCAGTAAAAATTACCAATCAATTTCAGTATTAAAAAATGTCAATGCCACTATAACCCAAGGCGGCATTACGACAATCATTGGCCCCAATGGTGCAGGCAAATCGACGTTACTTTCAATAATAAGTCGTCTGCTATTGGCTGACGAAGGCGAAGTAAAAATTCAAAATATGAATGTGGTTGATACACCTAGTGATAAACTTGCTACTTACTTATCTGTATTAAGACAAGAAAATCGCTTTACCAGTCGGCTGACCGTCTTTGACCTTGTCGGTTTTGGCCGTTATCCCTATTCTAAAGGGCGCTTAAATGCTAATGACTATGAGCATATTCATCGTGCTCTCGAGTTTTTAAATCTGACTGAATATAAAGATCGTTTTTTAGATGAACTCTCCGGCGGACAACGACAACGTGCTTATGTTGCCATGGTGCTTTGTCAAGATACTGAGTATGTTTTGCTTGATGAACCGCTAAACAATCTTGATATGAAACACGCAGTTTCGATGATGAAACAGTTACGGCGAGCGGCTGATGAGCTGGGTAAGACCATTGTGATTGTTATTCATGATATCAATTTTGCATCGGTTTATTCAGACTATATTTTAGCGATGAAAGATGGGAAATTGATTTATCAAGGCGAGCCAAAACAGATTATGGATGCGGCGATATTAGAAGAGATCTTTGATACTCCCGTTAAAATTGAGAATGTGCATGATCAAAATATTGCTATCTATTATTAGTTAATTTGATCAATTATCTTAGGTGTTGGTTAAAGTAACCATTTGTAATATCGACACTATTTTTTGTTTGTTAACATTGCAAATCATTGCATAAACAATACGGTCGATGTTTACAATGTAAGTTGATTTAGGTTAAATTACTAACAGTTTTTTGATTGAGAAAGTTTAATGAAATTAGAACAAATTGCTTTGTTAGCAGGTGTATCAAGAACAACTGCCAGCTATGTAATTAATGGAAAAGCAAAGAAGTATCGGGTAAGTGATAAAACCATTGAAAAAGTTATGGCGGTTGTAAAAGAGCATAACTATCAACCTAATGCGGTAGCGGCAGGATTAAGAGCAGGTAAAACACGCACAATTGGTATCATTATTCCTGATTTAGAAAATAACAGTTATACCCGAATAGCAAATTATCTAGAGCAACTTGTTCGCAAAGAGGGTTATCAGCTACTGCTTTCATGTTCGGAAGATAATCCTGAAATAGAAAAAGAGTGTGTTAAACACCTTAGACAACGCCGTGTTGATGCCTTAGTCATCTCATCTGCTTTCGTGTCTGATGATGATTATACTTTTTATGATGACTGGCAAAATAATGAAATGCCATTATTTGCGCTCGATAGAACATTATCGGCAGACCACTTTAGAAACATTGTTGGGGCTGATAAAGAAGATTCAAAGATGTTAGCGCAAACATTTAATCAATTTGTGAAGGGTAATATTGTTTATATTGGCGCATCACCAAATTTATCTGTAAGCCAGCTTCGTATGGCAGGTTTTAAAGATATTACACAAGACCACTGTAATAGGGTTGATTTTTTATGCGTAAATAATTATAGTCGGCACGATGCAGCGCTAACATTTAGTCGCTGGCTGGAAACAAATAAGATACCAGATGGTATTTTTTCAACCTCTTTTTCATTACTGCAAGGCGCAATTGATGCGATATTGAAAAAGTTAGGTCATCTACCAGAAAATTTAACTATTGCAACATTTGGCGATAATGAATTACTGGATTTTTTACCTTGTAAAGTGATAGCGCTTTCTCAAGATCATAAAGCAGTATCCAAAGTAACTATTGAGTTATTATTAAATAGTTTACAGAAAAAACAGTACCAACCCGGTACTACTGTTATACCAAGACGGTTAATCTATCGTGGTAGCTTTAGTCGGGATGGTAGCTTTAAGAATTAAAAGCTGTTTGAATTTTTAACAAAAATCAGATCTAGATCACAGATTAATTATTAATAGAAATAAAATATTTGATAATTAATAAGTTTGTATTCATTATTGCTGAAACGATTCAATATGATTCAATTATGGATTTAGAATTACTGAGTTATTTTAGTAGATCTAACATTTTAACCCCGAGGTATTTATTATATGTTTCATTTAGTTAAAGAAAATATTCATTTAAATGAACAAGCACCCAATAAAACAGAAGCAATAAAACAAATTGCAGCAGCCTTAACTAACGCCGGTTATGTGGAAGAAGGGTATGTTAATGGTATGCTTGAACGGGAAGAGCAAGCTGCAACTTATCTGGGTATCGGTATTGCTATTCCTCATGGTACAACTAAAACCCGCCATTTAGTTAAAAAAACAGGCGTACAAGTGTTTTGTTTCCCTGAAGGTGTTGAGTGGGGCGATGATGGTGAAAAAGCTTACTTAGCTATTGGTATTGCGGCAAGTTCTGATGAACATCTCGAACTATTGCGTCAACTGACTCATGTTCTGGGTGCTGACGGTGTTGAAGAACGAATTAAAAACATTCAATCTGCCGATGATGCGATTGCCATTTTGACCGGTAAAGAGAGTTCACAAGATAGCCAAATTAGTATTAATCATGATTGTGTCTTATTAGATATTACCGCCGACAGCCTAGCGACATTACAAGCATTAAATGCTTCACGCTTAAAACAACAAAATGCCGTTAACGCATCTTTTATTGCTAATGTGCTTGATAACAAACCTAATTATTTAGGCAGTGGTGTTTGGTTAAATGATAGCAAAGAAGGTAACTTAAAAAATGCGATTGCAATTAGTCGCACAGTCAGTGATCTGAGTCAAGACGGTAACCCTGTAAAATTATTAATCACAATGTCAGCAACTGATGATAGCGTGTGTGAAATTATTGCTAATATTGCAACGTTGACCTTTAACCAAAAATTAGATCAACTATTGTCGGCCAATATTGATACGCTTAATCATCTTCTGGTAGCAGGTGGTGAGGGGGTTGCTTGTGATAATACTCAAGCAGAATCAGCCGTTAGTCAGAATCAATCAACCACGACTGAAACCAGTGGTGAAACCTTAACGCGTGATTTTATTGTACCAAATGAAAACGGTTTACATACCCGACCTTCGTCAGTACTGGTTAAACTTGTCAAAGAGTTTAACAGCAAAGTTACAGTGGCAAATCTTGACGGTAAAGGTGAAGCGGTAAGCGCAACCAGTCTTATGAAAATTGTCGCTCTGGGTGCTAAAAAAGGTAGCCGATTAAGATTTACCGCTGTGGGTGATGATGCACAACAAGCCCTTGATGCAATTGGTCAAGCAATTGAAAGTGGTTTAGGCGAGGGCGTTTAGTGATGACATATCGTGTTGCAACTATTACCTTAAATCCAGCTTATGATCTTTTGGGATTTTGTCCCAAAGTGGAACTTGGTGATGTGAACCTTGTTCAAACTAATGCTTTACTTGCCGCTGGCAAAGGCATTAATGTCGCTAAAGTATTATCTGATTTAGATGTTAAATTGACCGTTGGTGGCTTTTTAGGTAAAGAAAATCGTGATGGCTTTAATTTGTTATTCAAATCCTTAAATGTGGTCGACAAATTCCAAACGATTGAAGGCCGTACTCGTATCAATGTTAAATTGACCGAAGAAAATAGTGAAGTGACGGATCTTAATTTTTCCGGCTTTACTATCAGCGAAAATGACTGGCAACTGTTTGTGAAAAGCTCGCTTGAATGGTTGAAAGATATCGATATGGTGGCAATCAGTGGTAGTTTGCCAGCGGGCGTTTCGCTTGATAAGTTCACTGATTGGATGAAACAAGTCAAAGCCATTTGTCCAAAAATTGTGTTTGATAGCTCAAGAGATGCTTTGGTTGCCGGTTTAAAAGCCAAACCATGGTTAATTAAACCTAATGATAAAGAATTAGAAATGTGGGTAGGACGGAAATTAACCACCCTACCAGAAATCAAAACAGCTGCCATGGAACTTATTGATGGCGGTGTTGAGAACGTGGTAATTTCACTAGGAAGTAAAGGTGCTTTATGGGTAACAAAACACGAAGCATGGTTGGCAAAACCGCCTAAATGTCAGGTAGTTAGCACTGTTGGTGCTGGTGATTCTATGGTTGGTGGTTTAATGTATGGTCTGATGACTAATCTATCCATTAAAGACACCTTAGTATTTGCATCAAGTGTTGCCGCTTTATCAGTTGGACAAGCAGGAGTTGGTATATCTGACCGTCAAGCAGTCACTAACATGCTTTCAAAAATTGAAATAATTGCGGGATAGGAGTATTCATGAATATATATATAGTTGAAGGTAGTCATTCTGGTCCGGTTAACGGACGTTTGGCTAAAGCAGAACTAGCTTTAGCTGCCAATTCATTAAATTTAAAAATCGCAGAAAATGCTCAATCTGCTGATGTCATTGTTGCTGTTGGTGGTGGTGATATCGGTGATCAGTCTGTGATAGGCAAAAAAGTTTATGTGGTGGAAGATTTAAATGAAATCTTTGCTAACCCTAAACAGATTTTAAATGATGCGCCGACTAAAGCGAGTGTTTACCAACAATCAACTTCAGCAGCGCCAGCATCTAAGCCAGATACAGGTGTAAAACGTATTGTTGCGGTCACAGCTTGTCCAACCGGTGTTGCTCATACCTTTATGGCAGCTGAAGCGATCGAAGAAGAAGCCAAAAAACGTGGTTGGTGGTGTAAAGTAGAAACCCGTGGTTCTGTGGGTGTAGGTAATGAATTAACGCCAGAAGAGATCGCTGCGGCTGATGTTGTGATTGCAGCTTGCGATATCGATGTCGATCTCAGTAAATTTGCCGGTAAAAAACTATACCGAACTAAGACTGGTCCAGCTCTTAAAAAGACTGCTCAAGAGTTAGATAAAGCATTTGAAGAAGCGACGGTTTATCAACCTTCGGCGGGTGCCTCATCCGGAAAATCAAGCAATGAGAAAAAAGGTGTCTATCAACATCTTTTAACCGGTGTTTCTTATATGTTACCAATGGTAGTTGCGGGCGGATTGATTATTGCACTCTCTTTTGCCTTTGGGTCATTTGAAATGCAAGATGGTGTCCAAAAACTTGTCGGTGAACCTCATTTAGCTGAAATTGGTGGTTTAGCCTTCTCGTTAATGGTGCCTTTACTTGCCGGCTATATCTCTTACTCGATCGCTGACCGACCGGGTCTTGCTCCGGGGCTTGTTGGTGGTTTGCTTGCAGTATCAACGGGAGCTGGTTTCCTAGGTGGTATTATTATTGGTTATTTTGCGGGTTATATATCTATGATCATCGCCAAATATTTACCATTACCACAAAGTATGGAAGCACTCAAACCAATCTTAATTGTACCGTTGCTTGCTACGCTGGCAACCGGACTTGTTATGCAATTTGTCGTTGGTGAGCCAGTCTCATGGTTGATGCGGAATGTTGCATCATGGCTTAACTCAATGGGTACTGGTAATGCTGTTATTTTAGGTGCGATTTTAGGCGGTATGATGTGTACTGATATGGGCGGACCAATCAATAAAGTTGCGTATGCATTCGGTACAGGTTTAATCTCTTCACAAGTTTATGCACCTATGGCGGCAGTTATGGCTGGCGGTATGGTACCACCATTAGCGATGGGAATTGCCACACTTATTGCCCGCAAAAAATTTGCTAAAGCAGAACAAGAAAGTGGTAAAGCGTCTCTAGTTTTAGGCTTATGCTTTATCTCTGAAGGAGCGATTCCTTTTGCAGCGCGTGATCCGCTACGTGTAATCCCTTGTTGTATTATTGGTGGAGCAATCACTGGTGGTATGGCATTAGCATTTGGCTCAACGCTAATGACTCCACATGGTGGATTATTTGCTTTGGCAATACCTGGGGTTGTGAAACCAGTTGTTGGATATTTATTATCAATTGTTGCTGGTTCACTTATTGCAGGTATTGCTTATGCATTAATTAAAGCACCCGAATCGGTGAATGAAAATCCTCAAGCTGCTTAACAGAAATAAAATACTAAAAACGCCGTCAAATGATGGCGTTTTTTTATTCCGGTTATTAGCTTTTATTTTTTTACCCAACGCTGCAAATCTTTAGGTACAAACTCATCCATACGTTTGAGTATTAATTCGTTATTATCGCTCACAATTAATGTTTGATAAAAACTATCCCGAATAAAGCCCTCATTAACCGAATGTTCCAGAAAGTTTAATAATGATTGCCAAAATCCGCTCACATTAAACAAAGCAACCGGCTTTTCGTGATAACCTATTTGCATACCCGTCCAAACTTCAAAAACTTCTTCGAGCGTGCCTGTTCCGCCCGGCATAGCGATAAAACCGTCAGCTAGCTCAGAAAGCCTGGCTTTACGTTGATGCATATTTTCGACGACTTCTAAACGGGTAATACCGTGGTGCGCTGTCTCAGCTTGTACTAAACGTTCGGGAATAACGCCAATAACTTCACCACCATTGGCTAAGACCGCATTAGCAATAATTCCCATTAAACCTTTATTGCCACCGCCGTAGATCAAACGTCTGTTTTGATTGGCAATGGTTTTGCCTAATTGTTCAGCGGCTAAACGATATTCCGGAGACGTGCCCTCACTGGCACCACAAAAAACACATATATTTTTTTTCATTAATTTATCAACAATATTAAGCTAAAGAATGCTAATAATAGCATATAAATCGCATGATTTGTTTATAAGGTGAGCAGTTGGTTATATTTAGTGTATTAACGATTGACACAGCAGCCTTTGATGGTTAATATTCTCCCCGTTGAGTGTTCCTCCATAGTTCAGTCGGTAGAACGGCGGACTGTTAATCCGTATGTCACTGGTTCAAGTCCAGTTGGAGGAGCCAACTTTCCACTTCATCTCATACCTATACATCTTTATTTATAAATCAATATATTATATTTTTTTAGTATTCCTCTTATCCATATACATCTATCTTTTTTTCTATCAATTCAATATTTTTTCGGGTTCAAATGAGGGTTAGCAAAAATGCTCATTTTTTCCTCAAGGAAAAGAATTCTATGCCAAAAATAATTAAAAGATTAACAGATAATCAAATTAAAAATAGTCGAGCAAATGATAAAAACTTGTATTTAAGAGACGGAAATGGTTTAGTTCTTATTGTTCGAAAAAACAATGTTAAAAAATGGGTTTTTTAATATACGATCCTATAAATAAATTTGTGTATTTGCCTATTTTTGAACTACTCTAATGATAAAAAAATAGGTAGATAAAAAATAGACGAAAAAAGACTAAGAGAAATGGCCGTAGAGCTTGCCAAAGGCATAAAGACTCAGGAAGATTTAGGCAAATTAACGGGCTTTATGAATAAGCTGGTGATTGAAACGGTGTTAAATGAAGAAATGGCGCAGACATTGGATAATATCAGCCCCTTCTTTGTTTATTCTAAGGATATTCGCAAAGCGATTTATACCACTAATGCAATAGAATCTTTAAATAGTGTTATTCGTCATGCTATCAAGAAACGTAAGGTTTTCCCGACCGATGACTCAGTTAAAAAGGTCATCTATTTAGCGATACAACAAGCTTCTAAAAAATGACAATGCCTATCCAAAACTGGAAAATAAACAAAATATAGGATAGGGTCAAGCTAACTTAAGGGTTGGCTTTATGATTTATTTTTATTGTTTTTTGATATTACTCTTCATATTCATATACTCCAAGAAAAAATATATTACTATTCTGTTTAACTTCTCCATCATATTTATATTTATAAACAGCAATTAAGGAATTATAATTTTTATCTTCACTTTTTATTTGGTTTATAAATGTTTCTGAATAAGAGATAGGTTCAATAAGATTTTCAACTGAAAGAAAATCTCCAGCACAATAAGCTTCTTGAAAATCTTGATCATAATAGTCTATTTTAAAGTCTTTAGTGAATTGAGATCTTGGCAAATCTTCATTGTCTAGATATTCCATTAAAAGATAATTTTCCAATTGTTCATTATCTTGAAAATTACCAATCCAAATTGAAACATTTTTTTCATTATTATTTTTTTTATTTACATGAGAATAATCCTGATGGTAGAGCATTTATACCTCCTTTTAATCTATAGTCAGCCCAGTTATTTAATCTTCTTATAAAAAGCGGTAAAATTGTTGTTCTGGGTTAATAGGCTGGTGCGGACGCCATTGGATTTTTATTTTTTCATTTTTCAATTTTAATCTGAAAATCAGATTGATGTAACAAATCATAGACAATTTGATTAGGGTTGGCTGGATAGAAATCGGTTTGAGGTTGTAATACCTTGTTGTCGGGTTGATTGGGTTGTGATTGTTTATTGTCCGGCAAGGTTGCTCCTTTTTTCATTTTGGGCTGTAGACTTATTTTTTGTTTATGTATCTAACTTTTAATATTATTTATTTTTAACGTTGAAACATTGAGGATCATTAATTGAATCTATGATTAAATTAATTTCCTTTCCTTTCTTTCTTGACATACTATATTTACAGATTTGAATAGTATTTCCCGATTGGATTTGTTCCATGGATATTAATTCTAATAAGTTGTTTTTATCCTTTTCAAAGATGAATTTATCAACCGTTAAATGTCTAGTTTCTTGTATAATTTCTAAGGTATATTTTTTTTTACTTACTTTTGTCAAAGTAAATGTTAAATCATTTCTATCACCATAGTTACTAATTAATAATTTATAGTTTTCTTTAAATTTTATATTTCCTTGTTCTATTTGAATTATAAAATGATCATACGGTTGATCCGATACTAAATTTTTATGGACTTCCCCTGCATTATCAAATTGAATATAAACAATATTATTTTTAATAATATTAGCTTCGCTCTCATTTTGAATCTTTTGTTTACTATAAACATTTTTAACTTGTCCTTGACAAGGAAAAATTAATATCATTATTAGAATAAAAAAGATTCCTTTATTTTTCATTAATACACTCATTATATTTCATTATACCTTTTAATATTTCTGTAAACTTCTTTCTTCTAAACCATTGGGGACTTTTACATTTCCATTAATTGCTCATGATACCAATAAAATATATATGATTAATAGATAAATTAAATCAAAAATAATTATATTATACTAAGCGTGTTTAACATCGTCCTATTTTTCAAACTCACCGATTAAAAGCCTTCCACCTCTGCATCTGTCTCATTTTATCATAAAATGTGGCATCTAAAATGATAAACTTATCCTTATAAAATCCGACAGGTCTAGAGGCAGTAAACATGCCTTTTAACTCATACTTATAGCAAGTTTGTCCATAGCCATATGAGTATCGGTTCGACGGATAAATAGATGATAAGGGTTTATAGTCGCATACAAAATTTTTATATCGGTAAAAGTTCACATTTTTTGAATCAAGTGTATATAACTCTTTTTCCTCTTCATTATAAAAAGTTGCAGACGTTTTTAACAGGTTAGCTTTACCCAAAATAAAAGCGTCATCTTGATATAGTAAGATATCGTAGTTGTTTTTAAAACTTTTGATGATTTGTTGGTTTTAGGTTTTAGGGTCATAACTAATGATCTGATTTTTTGTGTAAAGTTAGAATGTTACCCTGTGCGGTTAAATAAAATGGCTGATTGTTTAAATCGTCTGGCAAGGGGTATTCTTCTTCTCGATTCAATAAATTAATCAGTTTTAAATTGCCTCGATTGGAATATATGACATATTTACCATTAAAATTTTCATAATTGATTTTAGCATCAGAAGCATATTCATCTATTTTAACCAATTTAAAATTATTATTATCTAAAAGATATTGGGAAATTTTTTTACTGTTATCGGGTAATCTATTTTGAGCTTCTACTAATGAATAATCATTGCTGGTGTCAATCCATCTCATCTCTTGTTCGGGAAGCGTTAACTCTTGATAACTTTTGCCCCGATCTTTCGATATAAGTATTACGGTTTGATCTCCTATTTGGCTTGAATCAAAGGAGTTAAGATCTTTATTTCCGATTAAAATAATGGTGTTCTCGTTAGGTGCTTTAAAACGTTCAAAACGAAAAGCAGACATTGGGTCTAAGGCAGTTGCTTGGTCGGTTAATTGGTATAGTTGATTAAAATCGTATTTGGCTATCCATTTCATATTTCCTTTTTAACGGGGTTACAGCTGAATAAAAAAGGTTTAATAGGGTAGTGATAATGAATTTATTATTTAGAGATATCATCATAAAAAATACTCTAGTTACATAACCTTTGTTAACGGACTCTTGTTATTAAATTTCAAATAAAACCAACAGCCATTATAAGGATTAGTTTTGAATGATTATTCTTTTTAATTTACTCATTTATATCGGTTTACTTATCACCGTTCATAATTATGAGGGTGATAAGCAAAATAATTGTGTGTTTAATATACTATCGTTACTTCAATTCATCAATTTCTTTATCCACAAATTTGCGTTCGAAAAGCTCACCGTCTTTATGGAGTATTGCCCGCTGTCCTAATGGAAGCAAAGTAGGTGCACCTAACAAATCTTTTTCTGTGTCGGAAGTGGCAGGTGTATAAATTATTATCGGTTGCCCATACTAACAACCCAACCATAGGATCAATGTAAGTAAAATAATTATTTTATACTTAGATATTAGGGATTTCTCGAAAGTTAGAAATAGATAAATTAATATCATATACGGTATGTATTTTATTTCTATTTTGTTATTTAGTTAAACTAATACAATCCGCATAATCACTCATTTTTATTCAGGAACAAAATCACTAATATTATTAAAGACGATATGATAACCATCACCCATGTTTAACGTTATTTTTTTATAGGTAAATTCAACAAACAGGCTTTGTAATGAGTGAAAATCACGCTCTTTTTTAGATAAAAACTTTTTTGCATATTCAATATACTCAGGGCAACAATCCTTATATTTTTCTGGGTTATCGATTATTTCATTCTGATAGAACTGTTTTTGAACCAAATAAGACTCTTTCCGGATCTCATCAAAATATCTTTCTTGGCAAATGGCTTCTAGCTGTGGTGTAGTTTTAATCGCTGTTGATAAAATAAATTTACCTTTATTGTTATGTAGCAGTATATCTTCTTTAAAAGAAAATGGTAAAAATACATTTCCCTTATCAATATCATCAATTAAGTCTTGAGAAACCGCATATTCTATTTCACCAGTTAATAGGAAATCTTGATCCTTGTTATCTATAAATTCAATTTGGAGATCATCTATACCCAGATACAGCTTTTTAATGATAAAAAGCGTCTTACCTTTTTGTACCAGTGAAAAGTCTTCTGGGTTTAATCCTTTTAATGCTAATTTTTTACTGCCTAACTGCATTAAAACAGGATCATGGTCTAACATAATGACTTTGCTAGAGTTTATGCTTATTTTTTCCTCTTTATGCGCATAAGCACAAGAAGTCAAAAAGCTAATGAGTAAAAGTATAGCTATCGTTTTCATTATTTTCCTAATTAAATAGTAGTATGTATAAAATCTATATTAAATCCCCAATGTTCATGATCATAATGATTTTGAACACCTGAGTTTACACCGGAAAACTCTGCCAAACCTATCGGAACGCTTGTTCACACGCAGTAAGGCATAAAAAAATAGAACAAATACGAGAGGGCGATCTGTGATTGTCTCAAAACCAAACCAGTGGAAAAATAAGCCTAAAAAGTAACGTCATTATCCGCTAAGAGACAGACACCACCGTACAAATAGAGCTGGAAGGCGAAACCATTGAAACTACCGCCGAACACCCTTTTTACACCAAAGAAGGCTGGAAAGATGCCGCCGACCTCACCGAATAATATCACATACAAACCAAAAATAAAAAATGGTATCGTGTAAAAGGGTAAAACTATCTTTATACTAAGAAAGAAGTTTATAATTTTGAAGTTGAAGGCTGGCACACCTACTTTGTCGGCAAACTCGCTTGGCTGATACATAATGCTAAGCATTGCTTGAGTGGAATATTCAAATTCATAGAAAGATATGGGATAAAATCTTACTAGTAATTAAAGGCATTAGTTAAAGGAAAAGATCCTCAAGTTCATCATCTTATTGAAAAAAGATTTACAAATATTTTCAATCCTCCCAAAAAACCGGAGAGATGCTTTCTATTGTATTAACAAAAGAAGAACACCAAACATTCACTAGTACATGGAGGAAGAAATTTCCTTATGGTGATATAAGCCATCATCTAAAATTTCTTTATCCACAAATTTGCGTTCGATAAGCTCACCGTCTTTATAGGTTTCTGTGTACAAAAGTTTGCCTTTTTTAGCAGAAGATAGATCAGCAGATCCATCTGGCATCTCTTGGTAATCTAATTTATAAAACTTCCAAATTCCATCTGGTAACCCTTTTTGGTAATTTGCTTCAAGGTAAGTATAAAGGTAAGTATAATAACTATTCGGCTTCTTCTCAATCCACAAACCTTCACGGGTATGATTTTCAACTAATCCTTGCTCTTCTTCGTTTTGGAAAAGTCCATTTTGGTCGTAATATCGAATAAATTTGCCTTCAGGCGAAATTTGGAATTTTTCATAACGGATAAAATGCGTATCCTCTTCATCTCCTTCAAAATATTTAATATGAATAATATTGTTCTTATCTATGAAAAATAATTTTCTATAACCATTAATTACCCATGATAAAGAATAATAAACATTTAATTTATCGATAGTGTTAGTACTATCTGTTGTGATTAAATCCATTCTAGAATAATTATAAGGCTCGTATTCACTATTATAAACTGGCTTGTCTTCAAGTGTTGTATGAGAAGATGTTAATAGAAATAGATTTAGATTTTTATCATTAATATTTATTTTGCTTACTGGTGAAAGATAATTATCTTTTTTTATATTTTTATCAAAAAAATGTGGTAGTTTATCATAGTAAAGATTACTCATTTCAGATTCATAAAATCTGTCTTTAAGAATTGTTAATTGAGGGTTTAAATATAATTCTGGATATAAATAATCATTTGAATATTTACTCAAATAAAAAAATACTGAATCATAATTACGTTGTATCCTACTGTTATTTCTGTCAAATTTTTCTTGCCAAAATTGGGTTGTCCATTTTTTAGGAAAATGTGTTGATATCAGTTCTTCTTTACCAAAAGAAAGCTCGTTCGTATAAGGCAACTCACTATAAATATTTACTGAATAAGTATTATTCGGTATGGTGGAAAGCTCTTTTAATTCAGTCTCATATAAATCATCAAAATTGTAAATTTTCTTTGAAACAACTTTTCCATTCTTATATTGAGTTATGATTTTATAGTCTTTGCCTAATTCATCAGGATGATAATAGGTGGTTTCGATTAAATCGCCTTTTTCATCGTATGTTTTCCATAATCCTACAGGTATTGTGGTAGCATTATACATATCCATAAACCCTTCATATTGCTTAACGCCATTTTCAAAGTAAATAGTAGTGAGTTTGGGTAATTCTAAAGAGTCAGTAACTATTGTTTCTATATGATTTATTTGTCCATTAGGATAATATTTAACATATAATACATCTCCTTTTTTAACTTCATCTCTTACATAACGGATGAATTTTAGTTTTCCATCTGGGTAAAATCCTTGAGAAGAAATGCCGTCTCGTTGATATGATGACATATAATACACAGATTCTAATTGACCGCCTTTAGTATAGTAAGTTTTTATATAATCCGCTGCTTTATTGCCATTGATATAATATTCATACCGTAGAAAACCCTCCGGAGTATTGGATTCTTTAATTTGTACTGAATGTGAAGGGGTAGCTTCCGAAATCTTTTTTGCTTCAATGTGTTGAACACATGCCAAAATGCCACCAAAAAAAATAGACACCATTAGTAATTTTTTCATTTTATTCCTAAAACGTTATTTAATGTTGATTTCTAACCCTTGAGCAAGTTGCTCTGCTATTAAGTCCATATTGTCCTAAATACTTTTTGCATCTTTTGGGGGTGTAATATAACCAAACTCAATTAAAACTTTATATTTCGTTTGATTTTTTACCTCAAGAACTCCTACATTATTTCTAGCATCAGGGTGTTTCTTTCCTATATTGACAACAGTATAACAACTAAAAATATCATTAGCTAATTCTAGCCCTTTTTTATCTCCTTCATAATAGATAACATGCGCGCCGGAAGTAAAATTGGTTAAGCCATCTGCATGAATAGAAATAAAATAATCCGCTTTGTTATTATTAGCTATATCACAGCGAAAATAGATCGCTTCTTTATTATTGTCAACTTTAACAGCGTTTTTACTATTTCCTTGGTATAGGTAATGGAGCCCTCTACCGTGTATTCCATTTCTGTTTTTTCTTCTCCATTGACTAAAAAGGAACTGGGTTATTTGAATACAGGTTTTGGGTAGTATCGGTATTTTCAATTTCCCTAAGACTGAGCACTAATTTACCTTTTCGGGGAGTACCGTAACATTTGGCAACCAGATAAATTTTGTCATCCAAAGAGGCTTGATTTAATTTTAAATAGGTATATTCATTAGGTTTATTCGCGACATTTACTTTTTTTGCAAAATGGTATCCGCTACATTAATCTGAAAATCAGATTGATGTAACAAATCATAGACAATTTGATTAGGGTTGGCTGAATAGGAATCGGTTTGAGGTTGTAATACCTTGTTGTCGGGTTGATTGGGTTGTGATTGTT
This sequence comes from Gilliamella sp. B3892, assembly GCF_026536305.1. NCBI lineage: Bacteria > Pseudomonadati > Pseudomonadota > Gammaproteobacteria > Orbales > Orbaceae > Gilliamella > Gilliamella sp. B3892. The sequence continues at coordinate 244,250 of NZ_JAFNOK010000003.1, read as the reverse complement.
TATTGCCCGGCAAGGTTGCTCCTTTTTTCATTTTGGGTTGTAGACTTATTTTTTGTTTATGTATCTAACTTTTAATATTATTTATTTTTAACGTTGAAACATTGAGGATCATTAATTGAATCTATGATTAAATTAATTTCATTTCCTTTCTTTCTTGACATACTATATTTACAGATTTGAATAGTATTTCCCGATTGGATTTGTTCCATGGATATTAATTCTAATAAGTTGTTTTTATCCTTTTCAAAGATGAATTTATCAACCGTTAAATGTCTGGTTTCTTGTATAATTTCTAAGGTATATTCTTTTTTACTTACTTTTGTCAAAGTAAATGTTAAATCATTTCTATCACCATAGTTACTAATTAATAATTTATAGTTTTCTTTAAATTTTATATTTCCTTGTTCTATTTGAATTATAAAATGATCATACGGTTGATCCGATACTAAATTTTTATGGACTTCCCCTGCATTATCAAATTGAATATGAAAAATATTATTTTTAATAATATTAGCTTCGCTCTCATTTTGAATCTTTTGTTTACTATAAACATTTTTAACTTGTCCTTGACAAGGAAAAATTAATATCATTATTAGAATAAAAAAGATTCCTTTATTTTTCATTAATACACTCATTATATTTCATTATACCTTTTAATATTTCTGTAAACTTCTTTCTTCTAAACCATTGGGGACTTTTACATTTCCATCAATTGCTCATGATACCAATAAAATATGTATGATTAATAAATAAATTAAATCAAAAATAATTATATTATACTAAGCGTGTTTAACATCGTCCTATTTTTCAAACTCACCGATTAAAAGCCTTCCACCTCTGCATCTGCCTCATTTTATCATAAAATGTGGCATCTAAAATGATAAACTTATCCTTATAAAATCCGACAGGTCTAGAGGCAGTAAACATGCCTTTTAACTCATACTTATAGCAAGTTTGTCCATAGCCATATGAGTATCGGTTCGACGGATAAATAGATGATAAGGGTTTATAGTCGCATACAAAATTTTTATATCGGTAAAAGTTCACATTTTTTGAATCAAGTGTATATAACTCTTTTTCCTCTTCATTATAAAAAGTTGCAGACGTTTTTAACAGGTTAGCTTTACCCAAAATAAAAGTGTCATCTTGATATATTAAGATATCGTAGTTGTTTTTAAAACTTTTGATGATTTGTTGGTTTTAGGTTTTAGGTTTTAGGGTCATAACTAATGATCTGATTTTTTGTGTAAAGTTAGAATGTTTTCCTGCGAGGTTAAATAAAATGGCTGATTGTTTAAATCGTCTGGCAAGGGGTATTCTTCTTCTCGATTCAATAAATTAATCAGTTTTAAATTGCCTCGATTGGAATATATGACATATTTACCATTAAAATTTTCATAATTGATTTTAGCATCAGAAGTAAATTCATCTATTTTAACCAATTTTAAATTATTATTATCTAAAAGATATTGGGAAATTTTTTTACTGTTATCGGGTAATCTATTTTGAGCTTCTACTAATGAATAATCATTGCTGGTGTCAATCCATCTCATCTCTTGTTCGGGAAGCGTTAACTCTTGATAACTTTTGCCCCGATCTTTCGATATAAGTATTACGGTTTGATCTCCTATTTGGCTTGAATCAAAGGAGTTAAGATCTTTATTTCCTATTAAAATAATGGTGTTTTCATTAGGGGCTATAAAATCTTCAAAACGAAAAGCAGACATTGGGTCTAAGGCAGTTGCTTGGTCGGTTAATTGGTATAGTTGATTAAAATCGTATTTGGCTATCCATTTCATATTTCCTTTTTAACAGGGTTACAGCTGAATAAAAAAGGTTTAATAGGGTAGTGATAATGAATTTATTATTTAGAGATATCATCATAAAAAATACTCTAGTTACATATCCTTTGTTAACGGACTCTTGTTATTAAGTTTCAAATAAAACCAACAGCCATTATAAGGATTAGTTTTGAATGATTATTCTTTTTAATTTACTCATTTATATCGGTTTACTTACCACCGTTCATATTTATGAGGGTGATAAGCATAATAATTGTTTGTTTAATATACTATCGTTACTTCAATTCATAAATTTCTTTATCCACAAATTTGCGTTCTAATTTTTATCAGTAAGTTAGTTGATTTTTTCAATAATTAATTTTTTATATTTATAATCAGTACTATAAAAACCTTTTCCGTTCCAAATAGTATCAGTTACTTTTATGTATAAAATATTGTCATTCCAAGCCAAATCCCAAATAATCCATTTTTCTGTTTCGAAACAAAAAATATGCTTGATATGATTATTTTCAATCTCATATAAATCTATAATGGATTTTGATTGTTCATAATCTATGTAAAAGGTAGTAAAATGCGTTTGGGCCTTATTTATATAAGGTATTGCTTGTAAAGTAGTTGTATTATTATTGTTATCCTGAATTTTAACTTCGCTATCCTCATAATATGAAACTGTAATAATATCGCTATTCAAGGGCTTCCAATAGCCATAATAGTCATAAATTTTCATGAGTTCATTATCATTTAAATTATTTGTATAAATTTTATTATTTACATTTAGATATTCTTCTTTTTTTATAAATCTTTTGTCATTTTTTTCAATCATTGGGTCATAAATTTTTTTCATATGACTAAATTCTTGTGCGTTACTTTCTTTTTCTATAAAGCTTATTGGAATCTTTTTTATGCTATTAGCTTCACTATTTGTTGTGAAACTACATAACATAAATAAAAAAATATATAAGGAAAAGTATTTTATCATTTTAGGATTATCTCCATATAATTCTGATTATATTCATTTTCATTCTGATGCAAATGGTAATGAGGGTCTGTTTTATGAGCACTATTTTTTTATATAAATTCTTTTTAAATTTATTCATCTTTTAAAATTTTCATGTTTTTATCTCTGTTTATTTCTCTTTCGAACTTAAACTTTATTCACCATCAAATTCGACTTGTTCATTACTAATCCATTGATCATCTTTCCACTCACCGTCACACCTTTCTACCCCAGACCAAACGACTTTTGATTTTTTGATATCGATAATGACACATTGATAGTTTTCGTATAGCCATCGCTCATTGTCTGATATTTCAACATAACCTTTGCTAATAGCATCCATTTTTACATAATGTTTATTTTCAGATATTTTAATATCAATCGATTCAATACCGGTATAACCGTCATCATATCCTTCGATTTTAGATATAACACCATTTTTACTTAGTCTTGGTTCTGAATAGAGTTTGAAATTTTTATTATAATTTAAGAAGATTAATTCTTCCTGATTGTTGATTTTTAGTTTATAGGCATAGCCAGATTGACCTAATAAATACGTATCAGATTGCGAAATTATCTTAGGAGAAGAATTACCTAAAGGAACTAAAACATTAGTCGCTACGTCACCATATTCTATGGGGGTGGGATGCTTGACGGCTTGCTGATTTTCTATTTTTTGACTGCATGCTACGTTAGCCAAAGACAATAGAATGAGTAATAATATTCTCATTTTAAGTTTATTTCCTCTTCCCATTAAATCGTGCTGTTAATATTATCTGAAACTAATTTTTTGTTTTAATTTTAATATAAATAATAGCAATGAATAAGAACAACATTATCCAGTAAACATTCTTGTGGTTGTTTTGATGATATGTTTCTCATTTAATTCATTACATGGATTAGAAATATGTGATATCTCTATCCTCTTATTCTTTCCAATTAAATTTTTCACCCGCTTGTTTTTTTTGTAAACACTCTTCAGTAGTATATTGTTGTGGGCAGGCAAAGCAGTCTTTTGTATTTTCATTGGTAAAATTTAAATCATCAGGGATTCTTATGATGCCATTTATTGGTTTTATCTCTTGACTTAAGCAGATCAAATTTGCATTTGTATTATCATAATCATCTTTTGCTATTTTAAATTTATAAGATATACGATCCCAACCAGTTTGTTTGAAAATTTCCAACTTTTTATTTCTTTCTCGAATAAATAGCTCATAGGCGCTAACACCAATTCTGTTTTGTATTTCGACAATGACATAATCCAATTTATTTATCAAAGAGATTTCAAATACTTGATCATAGGTATTTAGATAATCTATAAAAAAAACTTCGGATTGCAAAATTAATTTCTGTGAAAAAACATCGAAAATATTTAAAATATAAGTATTTCCGAAATTATCTTTCATAATGGGTGATATTGTTTTAGCCGTTTCATTTATATTCTTTTTTTCATTAAAGAAACCAACTTCCGAATTTTCTTTATTTGATTGTTTATTACTACAACTACATAGCAATACAATAATAAAAAAGTAAATTATTTTATTTTTCATTTTTCTATCTATCTTATCGATTAGAACTTTGTTGATGATATTTTATAAATTCTTTGATCCATTTGTTCTATTTGTTTTTAAATATTATTTATAACTAATTTATTTATTTCTATTATTTTATTAACAAGGAACAACTAACGGACATGATTGACTAAGTTAAACTCCTCAATTCAATCATTATCAAATTTTAGGCAAATATAACATTGTTGATTAAATTTTACACTCATTCTATCTCATTTTATTGAATTATTTTTATAAACAATTCGATGATTTTTATAAGAATTTAATTATGGAAATAAACGAGGTTCATTGATTTTTACATAAATATAGTGTCCTTTGTGCTCAATTTAGTATAAATGAACTTATAAAATAATAAATTTGAGTTTCTTTATTCGAATTGTTTGAGTTATAGTGTTTTTTTTGTGCGTTTTATGAGCGGTGTTTTCCTGGTATTTATAAGTAAAATAGCTAAAAAGGTTAAGTTAAATAAATAACATTAATGATTAATTTATTGTGTTTTTGTCACTACTTAGTTAAACTTTTGTTTCAATGGATAAGTGCAACAACTTAAAAAAGGAAATTTAATATGAAAAAAACACTCATCGCCTTAACGGCAATCGCTTGCTTCTCAAGTTTTGCTCATGCTCAAACATCTGGTTTTTATGTAGGTGGTCAATTAGGTTCAAGTATTTTAAAAGCTAGTAGCCTTAAAGATAGCTATAGCTATGATGATGGATATGACTACTGGAGCGAAAGTTATAAAATCGGTTCAATTAGTGATGGCAAACTCGCTGGCTCATTAAATATTGGTTATAACTTCAAACCAGCTTTTGATCTTCCTTTCAGAGCAGAGTTATCATTTACTTTACGTGGTAACTTAGATGATAAAAAACATAAAAGTTATTATGATGAAGACGATGATTTATATCATACAACCCAAAGAACTAAAGCTCGCATGAATACTTTAATGCTTAATGGTTATTATGATATTGAAACAGGCACATCATTTACGCCATTTGTGGGAGCGGGTATTGGTCTTGCTTTTGCAAAATTAGAACATAGATATGATGAAAGATATGAATTTGATGATGAAGCAGATTACATACAATTCTCTAGATCAAAAACTAAATTTGCATGGAATGTTGCTGCTGGTGTTGCTTATAAAGTCTCAGATAATTTAGATATCGACTTCACTGCTCGTTATGTCGATGCGGGTAAACTTACTTTAAAACGTAGTTATGATGATTTTCATTTCAAAGCTAGTGGAAAGCTAAGTTCTGTTGATTTATTAGCGGGTATACGTTATAACTTCTAATTGTTTATGATTTATACAAAATAAAAAAAGGGCTTAATAGCCCTTTTTTTTAACACTTTTTAGACCATTACTTTAAATAAAAAACTTTTCAAATTTGATATCCCGATAAGATTCGTTCATATCTATGAAATAAAACAATCATCTATAAACTATCAATCATAGTTAAATCATTGCAAATAGACGAGAATAGTACTAAATATAAGTTCAAGTTGTGTTATTTAGGTAAAGAGGCAAAAAATATATAATTCATCAAGACATTTTCATCGATGAGGTATACAATTTATACACTAAATTATTATTCTCTTTGAAGTGTAGCATGAAATATAACGCAATTATCGCAATGTTTATGGCAACAAGCTTATCTTGCGCCGCAGCCGAACATCACCCTCACTGGGGGTATGAAGGGCAGGAAAAACCAGAAAACTGGGGAAAACTCTCACCGGAATATTCAACTTGTGAAAATGGTAAAAATCAATCGCCAATCAATATCGATCATGTTTTAAAAACAGAGCATAGCGAACTCAAACTTACTTTTGAAGCCGGCCAGCAAAATATCATTAATAACGGCCATACTATTGAGATCGATGTTTCCGGAAATAACCAATTAGAACTAGACGATGAAATTTTCACATTACAACAATTTCATTTCCATACGCCGAGTGAAAACACCATTAAAGGCAAATATTTTCCAATGGCAGCACACTTTGTTTATAAAAACCAAGATGATGAATTGGCAGTAATTGCATTAATGTTTAATAAAGGTGAAGCCAATTCAGAATTAGCAAAAGCATGGCAACAAATGCCGACAGAATCAGGAAATACAGCCGTTTTAGCCAACGCAGTTGATATTAAGGCGTTATTCCCAAAAGAATTAAGTTATTACCGTTTTAGCGGATCATTAACAACACCACCATGTACAGAAGGGGTAAGGTGGATCGTGTTAGAACAACAAAGCCATGCCTCAGAAGAACAAATCGAAAAATTCCATTCGATTATGCACCATAATAATAATCGACCAATTCAGCCATTACATGGAAGGATTATTGTTGATTAAAATAAGATAGGGGTTTTGGTGAAAGCGATCACTAAAGCTTCTTTAAAATATATCTGTGCAAGATAGTTGCTTATAAAATAAATAAAAGTTTGTTTTTATAACAAAAGAATGGTTGTTCGTTAAATTTTGAAAAAAAACGCATTGTGAAGTGACCCCATAAAGTTGGACTCTTTTGTTAAGCGGCTTGTAAGGCCTGATTTCGATATTCTACCGGAGTCAGGCTTTTTAGCAAACATTGAGGTTGTTTGTGTATATAGATATTCCTCTGTTGCTATTCACATCTTTTAATTCGCAATGACCGAATTTTCTTTTTATAACGAGAGGGCCAAATCCGTTTAGCCTCTACACCTAAAGCATTAGCAATAATCATTTCACCTTTTGTCCATGGCCGTGCAAGTGCGTTAGCTAGTGTTGAAGGCGTGTAGCCAGATTGTCTAGATAACGCTGATAGCGTTGTTCCTTTCTTTTTCAATGCTGCAATAATATCGGCAGGATGCCAGTCTTTTTTGCTATTCATAACACCTCCTGAAATCATCAAATACATGAATTATTAATGAGAAACTTTAATTATGATTAAATTAAAACCAAAATTCAAGTTATACATGATTTATTAAAGTATTCCATTACGAAATATAAATCGCAGAAGAGGATAATTATTAATCAAAACTATATAAGATGAGCAGCAATTATCATGATTGGTAAGCGATTAAAAATAGCTAGAATCAATGCAGATCTGACACAAACTGAACTTGGAGTGAAAGCAGGATTAGACGAAGAATCAGCAAGTTCCCGTATTAGTTCTTATGAAAATGAAGTTCATTCACCTGATTTTACGCTTGTAAAACGTCTTGCAAAAGTTCTTGATGTACCTAGCGCTTATTTTTATGCTGAAGATGATGAATTAGCCGATTTTATTATTCAATATAACAAGCTAAAAAAACAAAAGCCTAATGCGTTTGTGAGTTTAACGGCTTCATAATTATGATGACATCCATTTATTTAGAACAAATAGTCGTCACCACTAAATGGCATAGAATTGTCTGTGAGTCTTATCACGAATTAAAGGAAATTGAGTTTTAATCAACAACCATCTATAATCGGTAGTTTAACCAAATAAGACAAAATGCTGATATGTTAATTGAAATAGAAAGCTTTTATGGAGATTCATTGCTCTCTGGTAAAGTGTCATCTATAGAGCAATTAAAATATCAGGTGATGACAGTATTAGCCGATTGCGATATACGAGATTTTATATCTGTTTTTTGTGCTCGTTATAGCTATGATATTTATCCATATGATGAAAGCATTCAGGTAGATTATGTGGTGGATCTCGATATCTATAAGGTATATAAACCAATTTATTAAAATATGAGGAGGTTTATATTATTTTTAATATTTTATAACTCCTCTGATGGTTCTTTAATTACGTTTATTCGCTTGATCACTAGTTTTTTATATTACCATATTTAATAAGTTTTTTCAATAAAAACAATCAATTAAATCAAAAGGACTTTATTTTTATGAACCTAGACAGAGAATAGTCTAGGTTCAAATAGAAGTATAAAATTCAGTGAATATTTCTAACGTTCCTTTGATAAACCTGTTCCCAAACCAAGCCATCAGTTCTATGCGTTGCTCTAAAATAGTTTAACTTTTATAGGTACTCCTGACTTCGTTTATTATGGTATCTTTCGATAAAATATAAGCCATGCATCACCAGTTTATCGCTATAATAGTGGATACAGTTTTAACGTGGAATTTCAGATTTGAGCTACAGGGGAATTCATTGCGATTAATATGGCTAGAAACCCATATTAATAACATAGATTTTTATCTCATAAACTAGGTATTCATAAAGAATACTACTCACGTCGGCGAGTGATATATGCGGATAAGTTTTAAATTTAAAAACTGTTTTTTCATAGGCCTGAACATTGATTATGAAACAATTATAATTTCTACTAGAGGGCTTAATTAACAGGTAGATTCCATCATCGTAAACACGATAATCTTTACTTTGTTGCTTGATATTTTTAATTTGGATATCTGTTATTTGAACTATTTTTATAAGATATGTATCTCGCTGAGCTTTCTATATCAGGAAAAACTGTACTTTCATTAATATTGATTAAATCTAATTCTTGTAAGATTTTTTTCCGATTATGAATTTTTATTCTTTGAATTTCTATATGTTCATTACCGTTTTCATTTAAAGTAGCATTTAAGCCAAATAAAAGAAAAACGCCTGATTGAGAAGATATTCTAATATTATTTTTTATTCCTTTAATACAAATAATATTTTCTAAATCATATTTATCAATTCTGGGTTCAAAAAATGGTTTTTCTTCTCTAATAAAATGTAATAGTTTCTTTATACTTGGTTGCTGATTAAAACGTTCTTTTTCTCTATTAAAATTAATTGCTTTTTTTTCATCGTGGGATAGTCTTGCTAAATTTGCAATACAACTTGCTGTATCAGAGTCGTAATATTTAATGTATTTGTTATTTATAAAGAAAAGAATTACTTCGCCAACTCTTTCGTCTATTTCAATACTAGATTTACAAGCGAAATAGAGAGCTATTAATGGATTTGATGTTAGATCGAGTAGTCTGGTGGGCATAGAGTAATGTTGCATTCTAACTAATTTATCTAATGTATATTTATCATTGATAAACTCTTTATATTCAGACATATAAAGTTCTCGATATAATATGTGCTCTTGGCTACAATATTCGGTATGACTTTGATTATTTTTTCTAAATAATGATGGTTCTAAAAGATAATTTTCATTTGAATGACCTCGATAGAATATCTTTTGATGATTCTTATTTTCAATATTCAGTATTTGATCAATAAATTGAACCAAACTCTCTATATGAATATTTTCTATATTTTTTCTTTCATCCATTTTATTTTCTTAGTTATTTCCGAATATTTCTTTACGACCAATTTTATATAAGTACAAAGGAACATCAATTAAACCAACACTATTCAAGGGAATAAAATGTATTTCACCATTATAATCAGAAAATTGAATAAATCTATTGAGTTCAAATTCAATTGTACCAACATTATCAAATAATTCCGAAGCATCTACTATGTCAATAGTTTCAACAGTATTATCATGATAATAAATATATACCTGATTTAAAATCTCAAGTACATTATTCTCAGTAATTCTTTTTTCTTCAATTAATTTTGCTACGAAATTTTGTAGCTGTTCTGAAGTATTCTGACAAAAATGTTCATAGTCAAAAAAGTATTCATCTATCAAGTTATAAAATTCTTCAGAGCCTAGTCCTTGATATCCATCCCACGGAATCTCCCAATCTTTTGGCATGTCTGAAGCATCGTCCAGGAGTGAAATTTTTTTTACTATGTATTTATTGATGAACAGTAATCGATTATTTAATGTGTCAAAAGATAAGATATTATTTTCTTTACTTGGTCCATCATTACTTAAGATTGATTCAACTCTATCAAATGTAGAATTAGTTATAGGATACCATTTTATTATATTAGAATTATATAAAAGAATACCTATATGTCCCCAAAAATAATCAATAGTTGCGTTGGTGTTCCAAGGCCTATAATTTGTTGTTGTTATTGTTTCATTACTTAAAATGTCGTGAACGCTTGTACCAAAAATAACAGCAAGATCTCGTAATATTTTTAATTCAGGCTGAGCTTTATTCAATTCCCAGTTTTGGATATCTTTGGTTTTTACGCCCAACATATTAGCCAAATCTTTTTGTGTATAATTACTTTGTTTTCTTAATATTTTAAGATTTTCCATAAAAATAATATTATTATTTAAATATATATAATTATGGGTATAAATTATACAAAATACAAGTCATTAAGTATAGGTGGGAATTATAATTGGTGGTGGAGCTGGCGGGAGTTGAACCCGCGTCCGAAATCTCTACATCCTTGGTACTACATGCGTAGTTTGTCTTTAAATTTCGCCTACCTGCTGCGGACAAACACGCTACCGATAGACTAGCTTGATTAAGTTTAATGCTTCCGCCCCAAGCAAGGCTTCCACACGATCTCGTTTGGGTTTGACTCCTCTTTATCCCCGTCCTACGAGCGGAGGCTAGGGAGAGAAGGCTCTATGCAGGTTATTAAGCTGCTAGTGCGTAGTTTTCGTCGTTTGCGACTATTTTTTTGCGGTTTATTTACGAGGCCTACCGCACCTCGGCATGCACCTTGGGTTTCGCAAATCCCGTCGAATCCAGAATCAGCCCCAATTGTGATTTGTTATTAACTAACAATATCGGGGCATTATAGGTCAATTCAAGGGGGAATACAAGTTAACCTAAATTTAGATAAGCCCCGTTTTCAGTTGGTTTTTCGTCTTTTGCTGTGCTAAAAATCTTATCTACCACACTTTAGCGACAGGATTAAGGTTGTCACCTGCACAGCGTTAATATAAGTTGGGCACCAATCCATTAAGCTTTAAAACAAAGGCTCTGCGTTGATAACCATTGAAATTCTATCAGGACAGAAACCTACTATTTCAAATAAAGCTAGCCTCCAATCTTGTCAAAAAGTTTCAGAAATACCCTACGTTTTAGTATAAAAGTCAT
>NZ_JAFNOK010000003.1:191749-232839 GCF_026536305.1 Gilliamella sp. B3892 | reverse complement strand
CATCATTTAAAATAGAGAAGAACATAAAATCTTTTCAATAGGAGATAATAAATAAAAGTTTGGAGGTTTTCTTTTAAAAGAATGATTATCGTTGCTTAAAGTTTTCGGTGATTAAATGTGCAATACCGAATCCGAATATACCGCATTAAGAATTAAGCTAGCCCCCAATCTTGTCAAGAAGTTTCAGAAATACCCTACGTTTGAGTATAAAAGTCATCATTTAAAATAGAGAAGAACATAAAATCTTTTCAATAGGAGATAATAAATAAAAGTTTGGAGGTTTTCTTTTAAAAGAATGATTACCATTGTTTATAGTTTTCGGTGATTAAGTGTGCAATACTGAATCCGAATATACCGCATTAAGAATTAAGCTAGCCCCCAATCTTGTCAAGAAGTTTCAGAAATACCCTACGTTTTAGTATAAAAGTCATCATTTAAAATAGAGAAGAACATAAAATCTTTTCAGTTGGAGATAATAAATAAAAGTTTGGAGGTTTTTCTTTTAAAAGAATGATTACCGTTGCTTAAAGTTTTCGGTGATTAAATGTGCAGTGCCGAATCTAATATAGCGCATTAAGAATTCAGCTACCCCCCAATCTTGTCAAGAAGTTTCAGAAATACCCTACGTTTTAGTAAAAAACTTAATACTTGTTGATGTCGGGATTTAATTACTTATTTTTTTGTATGACAGTTTAAGCCGGGTTTTTTGTTAAATAGCTAGAGAAATTTTATTTTTTTAAAAAAATTAAAAAATAATAACCATTATAAATCAAATATTTATAATATTTTTTAATAAATATTATAAATTTTTTAAAATAAGTTGGAACTTTTTGTTATTACCGTTGTCTATATTATCAGATTACGTTAATTCATTTTTTTGCCCTCCACTCATTTTTGAGTGGATTTTTTTTGCCTGTCGTTTGCCTTTAGGCGTCCATGCTCTTTTTAATCAACGTTGCTATTTTCGCTTTAAGTTTTAATCTTTTAAGGCTTTGCATCTTGTGCCATAGCTTGAGAACTAACACTATCTGTCCAATTTTGACAGCTATGAATAAAGTAGTATCATTGTTATCTTTATCAAGGGCTTGAAAAAATTTTAATGCTAATGATTAGAATAAGCGCTTGCCCGCCATATCGACTGTAAGTTAAGAGAATTTCTATGTTATTTTCCAGCCAAACCAAAGGACATCTAATTGCGTTGATGACCGTGTTTCTTTGGGGAACTACCTTTATTGCCACAAAAGTACTGTTGATCGATTTTAAACCCATTGAAATTTTATTTTACCGGTTTGGGTTGGGTTACTTAATGCTTTGGGTTTTGGCGCCACGGATATTTGCTTGGCAAGGATTTAAGCAAGAACTGATGTTTTTGTGCGCCGGGTTTTGTGGTGTAACTTGTTATTTTTTATGTGAGAATATTGCCTTAACTTATACCACCGCCTCAAACGTCGGAGTGATCACAACATTAGCGCCCGTGTTTACTGCACTTTTATCGATCTTCTTTTTAAGAACTGAACGGCCAGCGAAGCGATTTTATATCGGGTGTTTATTTGCTATTTTTGGTGTTGGCTTAATCAGCTTGAATGGTAAATATGTGTTGTCGCTTAATCCTTTGGGTGATCTGCTTGCGGTCGGTGCCTGTTTGTTTTGGGCATGTTATTCAATCTTAACCAAAAAATGCAGTCATTATGGATACAATACAATTTTATTAACACGACGATTCTTTTTCTATGGTTTAGTGATGATGCTCCCGGCGTTATATCTGTTTGATTTTAAATGGGGACTTGATCGCTTCACGCACTCAGCTAATCTTTTTAATATCCTATTTTTAGGCGTAGGGGCTTCGGCGATCTGTTTTGCTTCCTGGAATTATGCAGTGAAATTAGTTGGTGCCGTAAAAATTAGTATCTACCTGTATTTAGTGCCAATTTTGACTATTATTGCCGCAGTTATGATGTTAAATGAGCCTTTTACATGGATTGCCGCTATCGGTACGTTATCAACCCTTATTGGGGTATTGTTATCGGAAGGAAAATTCAGATTCACTAAGCATTGATCTAATCAATCAAATAAGTGACTACAAGGGGCTTGTGCCCCTTTTTACTGTATGTTAAGGCGTTATGCGTTTATCGATTGCGTCCATAATGATTTGCCCGAGGTGGGGGTAGTTATTATCAAAATGGTGACCGCCGGGGAGTTTGACTGCTTCGCCTTTCATTTGTGGTTGCAGACATCCGGTTTCGTCTTGTTCTTCCTCGCCATAGATGCAAAAGAGTTTATTAGCCGGAATTTTATCGACTTCCGGTGCTGTTTTCATCTCTTGACCGGATTGTCCTAGCCAGCCGCTGATCTCAATTTCAAAGTTAGCATCTTTGGAAAAGGCGATCAAAACCAAAGCTTGTACGGCTTGTTGATCTTGTGGTGATAAGCGATTATAAAGTGCCGGTAAGATATCACCGCCGAACGAATAGCCAGCCAGTACAAAGCGCTTTGTGCCCCATTTATCACGGTATTGTTGCATTAAATGGGCTAAATCTTTGCTACTGCGCTCGACTGAACGATGTTGCCAAAATAGTTTTAATGCATCTACGCCAACCACCGAATAACCATTTGACGCCATATATTCGGCGGATACTTTGTCTAAATCCCGCCAACCACCGTCACCGGAATAGTAGAAAGTGACGGTTTCCGGGTGAGCTTGTTTATCTTTAGCGGGCAATTCAATGACCGGCAATTGTTCATGCTCGCCATATAAAATTGATGATAAATGTAAACTTAATAACTCAACCGGCGAGGCCTGATACTCACCAATAGACGTTGTGACATTAATCTTTTTTTGTTCACGAGGAAACACAGCCACAGCTTCATCGGGTGGGTTGTTCCAAATCACTTGCCAAATGCCATGGCTGGCTTGAGAGGGTAATGGGGCATCACAATCTTTATGGTCTAGTGTGAACTCAATTGATAGCGCTTTGGCATTATCATTTGGTTGCTTAGTTAACCAGCGATAGGCAAACGCTGCGCCTTCTTGCATACCGGCGACCACATAGTGGCTCTCGTTTAGGATTTTTTTAGCTTGATCAAAGCGGTTTTGCTGCTCAAGGCAACTGGCATTTGGTTTTAATTCAAATTGTACCAGTTTTGCCCCCGTGCTTTTAGATAAATCAAGCAGTTGTTGAGCGCTGAAATGGTTTTCTTCGGTAGCAACAATGATAGCAGCGGCTTCCGCTGATGTTTTCGGTGTTGCTGATAATACTGAAAAATTCGAGTCAATGGTTATTGTATTGACTGAAGCGCTTTGCCGTTTTTTATAATAATACAGACCAGCAAAGACAAGTAACGTAATGAGCACCAGCATCAAAAACAGTAAAATATAGCGTAATGTCTTTTTCATATTATGACTTCTTACCTTTTTTTAATCCGGTAATACCACCTGAAATCAGTATGGTGGTATCAATAAGGGCAACTAAAGGATCGAGCCCGGTCGGAACAGCCATATAACGTGGCTCCCAATGTGTGGCAAACTTATCTTTGAATCGCCTTAATCCTTGAAAGTTATAAAAGCGTCCACCACGGCGAAAGACTAATGCGCCTAATCGTTGGATTATCGGTGCGCCTCGGCGCCGTTGCATTCCGGCCAGCGGTACCATGCCTAAACTAAAATATTTAAATCCTTTTTGTTGATAATGCAAAATCAAGCCAACCATTAAAAATTCCATAGTCAGTTTTGGAATATCTTGCACAACTGGCATTAAATCGATGCTTGCTGAGTAATGTTGGTCAGTTTCAAGTAAGTTCACAAAGGCAATAATGCGCCCTTGATACTCAATGGTGGCAATGGTGAAACGATCTAAATATTGTTTAGAAAAAGAGCCTAACGAGAATTTTTTTTCTTTGGTATGCTTATTGCTCAGCCAGGCATCCGACACGGTTTTTAACTCATCTAACGGAGCAGTACCCGGCGCATAAAATTTAAGACTCAGCCCGTCACGCTGACCACGATTCCATGTGTAACGCAGATCTTTATAGCCTTTTGAGGTTAAGTCAAATTCAGCTAAATTAACTAAAGCCTCTTCCCCCAGTTTAATCGCTTGCAAGCCGATATCCATATAAAAAGGTAAGTTGGCCGCTTTAACGTGGTAAAATACCGGCCGTAAATGATGTTGATCGCATAAATCCCGAAAAGCCCAAATTAACTCAGCTCGCTCACCACTATCACCAATAGGATCGTAAAGGGTAACCATGCTTCGTCTACGTTTGGCATACATGATAAAAGCGGTTTGTGTTTGGTTAAATAACAGCGATTTATCGGCATTCATGGCAAGCAAACCTTCCGGCTGTTTGGAATTGAGGATGATTTGATAAGCTTTATTTAACTCCTCTTGCTTCGGCAGATTGATAACCGGTAACGAAGGTCGAAATAGCCAATAGAGCATGATACAGGTGAGTAGAATAAAGCTTGCTAACGCCATTTTTAATCCTCGAGGTGCTTGACTATCTAACTCAAATTGCCACCACAAAGATTGGTTATAAGGCGCGTTTTGGTAGATAAATAGTGTCAACCAAACCAACAGAGCAATCAAACAAAAACAGATTGCAAAGGATTTCAATGAATAAGGTAAAACTCGCAATCGGCTTTTACGATAAAAGGTCGTTCTAAACTTAATCAATAATAAGGTTATAGCGGATAAAAAACTGGTTTCAATCCAATGCAGTCCACTTAACAGCGAGCAACAGCTACCTAAAACCAATAAAATAATCGACACGTTCCAAGCGCTATATAGTCTGCGACGTAGCCCCATTGCCAGCAGTAAACACAGTACACCAATTAAACTGGCGCTTAAGTGGGCAAGGTTGACCACTTTATTTGGTATGAGAGTGGTGACAAATGGATGATTGTACCCGGGGATGATGCTGGAAAACATCATCACCACGCCGGCAACAAAGATTAAAACCGCCATAATGGCTGCGGCAATGCCGGTTTCGTTTTCGTCAACTTGCGGAGCGGTTAAAAATTGTTTGCCTTCGTTGATTAACAACAAAATACCGGCCGGAATCAGTGGTAAAAGGATATAAATAATTCGATAAATGATGAGTGCAACGGTTAATTGCGCTGCGCCAATGTGCGATGAAAATGCCGCTAACATAATGGCTTCAAATATCCCAACACCACCGGGAACATGACTTAATACCCCAGCGACTAATGCAATAATATAGATCATAATAAAGGTGATAAAGTTGGGCTGATTGGGGATAAGAAAGTAGAGAATGGCTCCGGCTAATAGGACATCAAATAATGTGATGAGAAACTGACAACTTGCCAGCTTTAAGTTAGGCAGGCGGATTGACCAGTGTAAAAATTGAAATAATTGACTATCTGGATTTGGTCTTTGGGTTAGTCGATGACAATATAAATAGAGTAACAGCCCGGCATAAAGCCCAACAACGCCACCAGCAATAAGCCAAACCTGTCCCGCCGACAAATGCAAAGCTAACATGGTGTCGTGGGGGTGAATTAATGCTGCAACGGCGGCGAGCAGTGGTAAGGTAAAACCTAACGACAAAGTGACGAAAATTGACATTCTGGCAACATCAATGGTGGTTAAACCATACTTAAAATAGAGCCGGCAACGGATTGCACCGCCGGATAACGCCGATAACCCAACGGCATTGCCTATGGCTGATGCACAAATGCCACCGACTGCAATAGTTGATCGTTTCAAATCCACGCCGGCATAGCGAGCGGCTGACCATTCATAGCATATCAGCATAATATAACTCCCCATCGCTGACAGACAGGCAAACAGCACCGCACGAAATGAAAGCTTATCAAAAGCATTTTTGATATCTTGCAGATTAATTGTTTTTAACAGTTCCCAACAAACGATTAACGCAACAAAAAAAATAGATAAGGCTAGAAGTAAAGCTAAAAATTGACGATAGCGAGTGAAGTCTTCTATCAATTGCCATGGCAAAACTTTACGCGCTGAAATTTTCACTTAATCAACTCCAAAAATCTGCTTCGATGAAATTTAGGTTTGGCATTCTAACGCTCGCTATTGATGAAAACAATCAAGGGAAAATTAAAGAAAATATAAAAAAAACATTAATTACTGTCGGTTTTTAATGGTTATTGTTTATTTATTGTGCGGTTTTATTGTTGAATCTGAATTTTACGTATTATTTTCATTTGTCCAATTAGCCTATTATTAGCTTAATATTATTCAATGATAAGGCTTTTAGCGATAGGTTACAGTTTGCTATAATTTGCTTAAATTTATTTAATAAACTGTAAATGGTGTCTGTTGAGTCAACATTGCGATAATTTCCTTCATTTATCGCTCACGATTTGTTGCTTTTATAACGTTAATCCAACCGAATATTTAACCGTTATCATTTTTATAAACTTATGAATACAAAATTAGCTGCCCGAATAAACGACCAACAACAATCTGTGATAGTAGCGGTGCAATCCTATGTTGCGCAAAAGTTAGCCCATGATTTTTCCGGGCATGATATTGCGCATATTGAGCGAGTGGTCAGCTTGGCACAGGCAATATTGATTAACGAATCTAACGCCGATGCTTTTATCGTGATATTGAGCGCCTATTTACATGATGTGATTGACGAAAAAGTGGTTGCTGATGTTAATCAAGCGGTGAGTGAATTGCGGGATTATTTATTTTCGCTAAACTTAACACAAACACAAATCAATCAGATTTTCGATATTATCGAAAATATGTCTTATCGAAAAAACTTAAGTTCAGTAAAAAAATTATCGCTCGAAGGGCAGATTGTTCAAGATGCTGATCGTTTAGACGCCATTGGCGCAATTGGTATTGGTCGAACTTTTTATTATGGTGGTAACAGGCATAATATTATGCACAATCCTACCATATCACCCCGAACGCAACTTAACGAAGATAACTACAAACAACCTAACACGGTCATCAATCATTTTTATGAAAAGCTTTTTTTACTGAAAGATATGCTCAATACAACCACAGCGAAACAGCTAGCAAAACAGCGGCACGAGTTTATGCTTCAGTTCGTTAACCAGTTTGAAAAAGAGTGGCGAGGGGAGGCATAGCGCTATTAAGTTTAATTCATTGAATATATCTATCATGTCGTTATAATTAATTAAGTTATAAAATAATGGGTAAAGGAGCGGGCAATGAATTTATCTATCAATACTAAAATAGATTTGGGCAACAATGTTGCCATGCAGCAGCTTGGTTTTGGTACCTATAAATTAACCGATTTAGATCAGGTAATAAAGGCGGTAAACACTGCCACTAAGGTTGGGTACCGTTCATTCGATACTGCTGAGCTTTATCAAAATGAAAAACAGCTTGGGCAGGCGATTAAGCAATGTGGTGTTGACCGAAAAGATTTATTTATCACCTCCAAAATCAGCAATCAAAATCAAGGATATGAAAAAACCTTAGCTGGTTATGAACAAACGTTGAAAGATCTCCAACTTGATTATCTTGATCTGTTTTTAGTGCACTGGCCACTTAATAGTACCTTTTTTGAAACGTGGCGAGCGTTTGAAAAACTTTATGAAGAAAAGCGTGTCAGGGCAATTGGTGTCTGTAATTTTCATATTTCGCATTTAGAACTTTTAGCCAGTCAAGCCAATATCAAACCTATGATTAATCAAATTGAGATCCACCCTTATTTAACGCAAATTGATTTAGTCCGCTATTTGCACCAGCATGATATCGCCATTGAAGCTTGGTCCCCTTTAGCTCGCAATAAAGTATTGAGTGATCCGCTATTGGTGAATATTGGCGATCGGTATAATAAATCGGTGTCACAAGTCACTTTACGCTGGCATTTACAAAATGGCTATATCGTCATTCCAAAATCATCGCACCCCGATCGGATTGCTGAAAATGCTAATATTTATGATTTTGAGTTAACGGCTGATGAGATGCGTAAAATCAACTGTTTAAATCAAAATTATCGCACTGGCCCAAATCCCGATGATGTTTATACTAAAAATGGCTTTTAAAATGACGCTGATGCGCTTAACGGACTTTAGTTAAGCGCACTTTTACTATACCGGAACTGGCGCCCCCACTAACGATAGCACAATCGGCAGTGTAATTAAGCTCAATAACGTGCTGACCAGCGTCGCACTGGAGACCAACTCAGGGTGCGTATCAAATTGTACTGACATTAATGTCGTATTGGCGGCACTTGGCATAGCGGCTAATACCACTAATACTTGCTTATAAACCGGTAAAATCGGTAAATAATAGACCATTATGCTTGCCACAATCGGTGAAATGACCATACGGGTGATTAACGAAAACGACAGTTTAGGATAATCGAGTTGTTTAATGTGTATCTTAGCAAGCTGCATACCTAAAATAATCATAATCACCACAATGGATGAATCACCAATCATATTAATTGAGGTCATAATCGATTTGGATAATGGGATATGACACAGCTGAAAAATAATCCCCAAAAGTGCTCCATAAGCCACTGGCATGCGGATAACTTTATTAATCACATCTTTTTGACTGACGATATCGCTACGAGAACTACCTTTAGCGGCATAATAGATACCCACGGTGCTCATCACAAATTGTTGCAACACCATCATAATCACGCCTAAATCAAAGCCAACCGCGCCAAAAAAGACCAACAATACCGGCGTACCATAATTGCCATTATTCATAAAACATGAACTTAAAATCATCGCACACCGCTCTTTGGTCGAATATTTCATTATCACCGACCAAATCGAGACAATCGCCACTAATGACAGGCAAAGCCCAAAGATATACATCACATAAAATAGATAATCAGTGGTGAGGGTATGGGTGTAGAAAGTTTTAAATGCCAAAAAAGGCGAAAGCACATACAGTGACATTTTAGACAGATTAGCCACATCAAATTTTAAGATTTTTTGGGCGATAAAGCCGACAATAAAAATACAAAAAATAGGGAATAAAATGATAAAAAATTGCATAAATAATATCTTTATTTGTTAACTAGCTTATTGAATCAATCGCATTGATGATAGATTCACGTAAATCATGGCAAGTTTTATCATCAAGCGCTTTATTGTGTTTATCGGTTAAGATAAACAGATCTTCGATATGTTCACCAATGGTGGCAATTTTAGCACTACTTAATGACAAATCTAAATTGGCAAACACTTCACCGACGCAAGCAAGCAAGCCGGGTTTATCAAGGGCAATCAGCTCCATATAAGTTTGGCTATCATTAAACGCTGATAAAAAGTTAACTTGCGTTGGGATTGAAAACGATCGCAATCTTTGTTTTGGTGGTTTGATCCTTACCCCTTTATAAACCGGTTGTTGTAATGCCTTTTCAAGTGCGGTGATGATATCTTGATGCCGATTTTTTTGTACCGTTTGCCCGTTCGGCTCTAAGACGATGAAGGTGTCGAGGGCAAAGCCTTTTTTGTTGGTGATAATTAAGGCATCATGAATATTTAAGTTAAGTTTACTGAGCGTATTGCAAGCGGTTGCAAACAGATAAGGTCTATCAGGCGAGTAGATAATAATTTCCGTTCCGCCATGATAAGGCGCCGGATTGATTGATACCAAGGTTTGGTTTAAATCATGGTTTAACAAAATTTGCGCGTGCCACACGATCTGTTCGGTACTGTAACGCAAAAAGTAGTCGACCCGATAATCTTGCCAAAGATCATTGATTGCCGGCTCAGAAAAGTGTTGCTCAAGCAGCATGGTTAATGCATCTTGCTTATGTTGCCTTGCAATACTACGTTGCTGAGGTATTTGGTGAATGCCGGTATCAAACGAGCGTTTAGCGGTTAAATACAGTTCACGTAGTAGACTCTGTTTCCAGCTATTCCATAACGTTTCATTGGTGGCACACACATCGGCAACCGTTAAGCAAAGTAGGTATTGCAAACGGCGTTTGCTTTTCACCAATTGTACAAAAGCACGGATAACATCGGGGTCTTGCAAGTCTCGATTTTGCGCGGTGACAGACATTAATAAGTGGTAACGCACCAGCCAGATGATTAGATCGGTATCTTTTGCCTCTAATTGATGTAAATGGCAGAATTTTTCTACCAACTTAGCGCCGATCTCTGAATGATCGCCATGGTGCCCTTTACCAATATCGTGAAATAAACCGGTTATGATTAACAGTTCCGGTTTGGATAATTTGGCTAGCACGGCTGAACTATTGGGGTGCTTGAGTTGACCGGCTTGTGTTTTGAAGCTATCAAGCTCCAGTAACAGGCGAATCGTATGTTCATCCACCGTATAGGCATGAAACAGATCAAACTGCATCATACCGGCAATATGTTTCCAACCCGGTATATAAACCGTTAATATGCCATATTGGTGCATGGGCAATATCGCCTTTTTAATGGCATCCGGGTGTTTAATTATTTGCATAAACAGTGCTCTTGCTTTTGCCTCTTCACAAAGTAGCGAAGTTAAGTGCCTTCTGGCTGAGCGTAATTGTCTAATGGTGTTTGAATAAAGTCCGGTAATTTGTGGATTAAGCAACATGGTATAAAACAGTTGCATAATCATGACCGGATCGTCGTTGAAAATATTATCATTTTTGACGTCGATTAAATTCTCCCGAACTTGAAAATAGTCATCGATATCATAAGGTTTATTATTGGCGTGTT
Organism: Gilliamella sp. B3892; assembly: GCF_026536305.1. Lineage (NCBI taxonomy): Bacteria > Pseudomonadati > Pseudomonadota > Gammaproteobacteria > Orbales > Orbaceae > Gilliamella > Gilliamella sp. B3892. The sequence goes on along the minus strand of NZ_JAFNOK010000003.1, from coordinate 222,185 downwards.
GGGCTAAAATCGATTCATCAAAAAGCTGTAACAGCATTTGATTTAATTCGGTAATATTATGCGCTACACGATAGTAGTCGTGCATCATCTTTTCAACTGGTGTATTGCCTTCGCCTTTATAACCTAGCAAATTAGCAATGCTCAGTTGGCGGTCAAACAGCAGGCGGTTATCATAACGATTTATCACGCTATGCAACGCAAAACGCATTCGCCATAAAAATTTACGGCACGTTTTAAACTCTTCGATATCTTCGGGCGTTAAGTAGTCAAAGTTAGCCACTTTCTGCAAAAACTGATCACCATAATGGCGAATTGCTATCCATTGAATAATTTGCATATCACGCAAACCGCCCGGGCTATTTTTTAAATCCGGTTCAAGATTATAGGTGGTGCTGTGATACTGTTTATGGCGCTCTTTTTGCTCGGCAACTTTTGCCCGATAAAATGCCGCCGAAGGCCAGATTTTATCGCTAAAAATCTGTGCGCTTAGCTCATCTGATAGCGATTGACTACCGACAATTAATCTTGATTCGATTAAGTTGGTCATAATTGTGATATCGTTTTTCGCTTCTTGCAGGCAGGTTTTTAACGTTCTGACGCTATGCCCGATATCTAAATGCAGATCCCAAAGTAAACGCACTAAATGACCTATTTGGTTTTCCAGCTCTTTACTTAGTGCTTGGTCACTTAAGATTAAAATATCAATGTCAGATAGCGGATGTAGTTCTGAGCGGCCATAACCACCAACCGCAATTAATGCAATGCGATTTTTTTTAAACAGTGAAGGAGTTTGTTCGGGAATTTGATAATATCGCCATAAACGCTCAAGCAGCTTATCAATAAATGCACTGCGTAAATGCACTAAGTCATCGATATCAACTTGTTGTTTAAACTGATCAATAGACCATTGCTGAAAGTCATCGAGTTGCTGTTTAAGATAGCTAATATTTATCTGCTCATCGGTAAAATCGAGCGGAGAAATCGGGTAATTCAAATGGGCATCAGTCATAGTTGTCAAATTGATCAAGACAATTGGATGATGATAACGTTACCTGATTTTTAATAACTGTCAAGCTACCGTTAGGGTAAAAATGACCTCAATAAATCTGTATTGATGATAAAAAAGGAACAATTTTTTGTTCCTTTTGACAAGAAGTTTCAGAAAATACCCACGTTTGAGTATAAAGCTATAATTTGAAATCGCTTAAATCATCTTCATTGATTTCAGAATCAATTTGACCCACTAAGTACGAGCTCATTTCAGCTTCTTGTGGGGCAACTTGGACATTGTCTGATACTAGCCAGTTGTTGATCCATGGAATTGGGTTGGATTTTACTTCGTACGGTAATTTTAATCCGACTGCTTGCATGCGGATATTGGTGATATACTCGACATATTGGCATAAGATATCTTTGTTTAAACCAATCATTGAGCCACCTTCAAATAGATACGATGCCCACTCTTTTTCTTGATTGGCGGCTTGTAAGAAGAGATCATAACAATCTTGTTCACACTCTTTGGCAATTTCTGCCATTTCCGGATCGTCTTCGCCACTGCGTAAGGTGTTAATCATAAATTGGGTGCCGGTTAAGTGTAGTGCTTCGTCACGGGCGATAAGTTTGATAATTTTGGCATTACCTTCCATTAATTCCCGTTCAGCAAATGCAAATGAACAAGCAAAGCTGACATAAAAGCGAATCGCTTCAAGGGCATTGACGCTCATTAAGCACAGGTATAGCCGGCGTTTAAGTTCACGTAGGTCGATTGTTACCGTGCGATTGTTAATTGTGTGCTTGCCTTCACCAAATAAGTTGTAATAGCTGGCATAGCTAATTAAATCATCATAATATCCTGCAATGTCGCCGGCACGTTTTTGAATCTCTTTATTCGTCACAATATCGTCAAATACCACTGACGGATCGTTGACAATATTACGAATAATATGCGTGTAAGAGCGAGAGTGGATAGTTTCAGAAAATGACCATGTCTCAACCCATGTTTCAAGTTCGGGGATCGAGATAAGGGGCAATAAAGCCACATTCGGACTACGGCCTTGAATGGAATCAAGTAAGGTTTGATATTTTAAATTACTGATAAAAATATGTTTTTCATGTTCCGGTAGCGCCGCATAGTCGATACGATCTTGCGAAATGTCGACTTCCTCCGGTCGCCAAAAGAATGAAAGTTGTTTTTCGATAAGTTTTTCGAACATCTCATATTTTTGTTGATCGTAACGTGCAACATTAACCGGTTGTCCAAGAAACATCGGCTCTTTAAGTTGATCATTATGCACATGCGAAAAGGTACTGTAATTCATACTCATAACAAAACTCCTAACTGATTTTTAGTTATTTTTACCGCCACCTTTCGACAGTGAAAAGAGGGCAACATCAGGGGAAAGTATCCGTTTCCCCAATACAATGATTAAATGGCTATTTTTTATAGCGTTAGACTAAATCTTACAGGCGCCACCAGCACAACCGTCATCACTTTCAGTAAGTGCAATATCACCTTGAACATCTTCAGCACCGTCACGGGTGTTGTGATAGTAAAGTGTTTTTACGCCGTATTTATAAGCCGTCAATAAATCAGCTAACAGCTGTTTCATCGGTACTTTATCATTCGGGAATTTAGTCGGATCGTAGTTAGTATTAGCTGAAATCGATTGATCGATAAATTTCTGCATAATGCCCACTAACTGTAAATAACCGGTATTATTTGGAATTTGCCAGAGTAATTCATAAAAGTTTTGCAGATCTTTATAGTCAGGCACAACCTGTTTTAAAATCCCGTCTTTTGAGGCTTTTATGCTGACAAAACCTCGTGGCGGCTCAATGCCGTTGGTCGCATTGGAAATTTGTGACGAGGTTTCCGAAGGCATTAAAGCCGATAGGGTTGAGTTGCGTAAACCGTGGGTTTTTATTGATTCACGCAGTGACTCCCAATCATAATGTAATGGCTCTTTGGTTAAGGTATCTAAATCTTGTTTATAAGTATCAATAGGTAAAATACCTTGTGAATAAGTAGTCTGATTAAATAACGGGCAGGCTCCCTTCTCTTTAGCTAAGTTATTCGACGCTTTAAGTAGATAGTACTGCATCGCTTCAAAGGTGCGGTGCGTTAAATTATTGGCGCTGCCGTCAGAATACTTAACACCATGTTTAGCCAGATAGTAAGCATAGTTAATGACACCGATACCTAAAGTGCGACGATTAAGTGAGGAGTTTTTCGCCGCAGGAACAGGGTAATCTTGATAATCAAGTAATGAATCAAGGGCACGCACTGCTAAATCAGCGAGCTCTTCAAAGTCATCAAGCGAATCAATTTTACCCAGATTAAAGGCGGATAAAGTACATAGGGCAATTTCACCATTTTCATCGTTGACATTATTCAGTGGTTTGGTTGGCAACGCAATTTCCATACATAAATTCGATTGATGAACTGGTGCCAGTTGTGCATTGAACGGGCTGTGCGTATTACAATGGTCGACATTTTGGATATAAATCCGCCCGGTTGAAGCACGTTCTTGCATTAATAAAGCAAACAGCTCGACCGCTTTTACTACTCGCTTGCGAATATTGACATCTTGTTCATATTGATGATAAAGCGTTTCAAATTTTGCTTGATCGGCAAAAAATGCATCATACAGACCCGGCACATCAGACGGGCTAAACAGCGTGATATTTTCGTTTTTGATTAAACGCTGATACATCAGTTTATTAATTTGTACGCCATAATCTAAATGACGAACACGGTTTTCTTCAACGCCACGGTTGTTACGTAAAACCAGTAAACTTTCAACTTCTAAATGCCAGATAGGGTAAAACACCGTCGCTGCGCCACCACGTACGCCGCCTTGTGAACAAGATTTCACTGCGGTTTGGAAATATTTATAAAAAGGAATACAACCGGTGTGGAAAGCTTCACCACCACGAATTGAACTGCCTAACGCACGAATACGCCCGGCATTAATGCCAATTCCGGCACGCTGAGACACATATTTTACAATGGCGCTGGCGGTCGCATTAATGGAATCTAAGCTATCATCACACTCAATTAAAACACACGAGCTAAATTGACGGGTTGGGGTACGTACTCCTGCCATAATCGGAGTAGGGAGCGAGATTTTGAATGTCGAAACCGCATCATAAAAACGCTGAATGTAACTAAGGCGGGTTTCTTTAGGGTAATTAGCAAATAAACAGGCCGCCACTAAAATATATAAAAACTGGGCACTTTCATAAATTTCACCGGTTACCCGATTTTGAACTAAGTATTTACCTTCTAACTGTTTTACAGCGGCATAAGAGAAGGTCATATCACGCCAATGGTCGATGATCTTATCCATTTGTTCAAACTCTTCCTGGCTATAATCTTCCAGTAAGTGTTTGTCGTAACGTTCGCTGGCAACCAGTTTTTTGACGTGCTCATAAAGCGGTGGTGGTGTGAATTGGTTATACGCTTTTTTACGTAGATGAAAAATGGCTAAGCGAGCAGCTAAATATTGATAATCCGGCGCATCTTGTGAAATCAAATCAGCAGCGGCTCGGATAATAGTTTCATGAATATCAGAAGTCCTAATGCCGTCATAAAATTGAATATGGGAACGCAATTCGACTTGAGAAACCGACACATTATCTAATCCTTCAGCCGCCCAGGTAATCACTTTATGAATTTTATCCAGATTGATAGGTTCTTTTTGGCCATCCCGCTTAGTGACAAGTATTGATTTGTTCATTTTCCATCCAGTTTGATTGTGAAATTTTTGTATGGGTTATAATAGTTGATAATTATCAAAATATACAATATATAGTGCCTATTAATCATTTAATTACTATATATAGTGTATATATTCATCAATAACGTACCGTTTTTTAATTAAAAAAAAGGCTTTAGCGCTAACCGTGCTCCAATGTTGTTTATTATTCAATTAAATAACAAAGGTAGGTTGGCACAGTAAAAATTCAAAAACTATATTGATAAGAAATACCTATGAATAGCAAACGGTCATTTTATCATTTAAACTTGTTGCCATTTGTTGATTCTTTTTTGATAAACAACTGGCTTATCGTGTTTGGCAATAAGTTCAATATCGTGCTGTTGTTAATGTTTATTGTTCAGACTGACTTTTAGTTGTATTCGGCTGTTTATTATCGTGGTTTTGAACAATATAACACCGGTTATTATTACCGGCGTTAACTTTATATTAAAAACACCGTGATTACTTTTTAGATGATTTATACCGTTGATTTAAGCTAGCTTGATTTTGGGCATCTAACCATGCCAGTTTTTCCGTATAACTCTTTTCTGCCCCGCGAGTTGTGGGGTGATAATATTTACGATCGGCAAGTTCGGGTGGAAAGTAATTCTCACCGGCAGCGAAAGCATTTGGTTCGTCATGAGCATAGCGATACTGATCGCCATAACCTAACTCTTTCATTAATTTTGTTGGCGCATTACGTAAATGTTCCGGCACATCATAATCGGGTTTCGATTGCGCATCTTGCATTGCCTGTTTAAACGCCAGGTATACCGCATTACTTTTTGGGGCACAGGCTAAATAGACAATCGCTTGCGCTATAGCACGTTCGCCCTCCGCTGGTCCAACACGGGTAAAGCAGTCCCAAGCGGCAAGGGCAACTTGCATCGCCCTAGGATCGGCATTTCCGACATCTTCTGAGGCTATCGCTAATAGGCGACGTGCAACATACAGCGGGTCACCGCCTGCTGAAATGATTCTGGCATACCAATAAAGCGCAGCATCGGGCGATGAGCCTCGAATGGATTTGTGCACTGCTGATATCAAATCATAATAACGATCGCCTTGATTATCAAATCTGGCGCTGCGTTCGCCAATAACTTGTTTGAGTAAATCGGTGGTGAGCGCTTGACCGTTAGACATATCAACCAATAGTTCTAACGTATTAAGTGCTCGCCGTGCATCACCGCCGACAAATTCAGCAATTTGCTGTTTAGTCTCTTGCGGTAAAACAATTTGACGATTGCCATAGCCACGCTCAGGATCATCCATCGCTTGTTGTAAAATCTGTTCGATATCTTCATTGGTCAACGATTTGAGTAAGTACACTCTTGCTCGTGATAAGAGTGCTGAATTTAATTCAAATGACGGATTTTCTGTTGTTGCCCCAATAAAAGTAACAGTGCCATTTTCAACATAAGGTAAAAAGGCATCTTGCTGACTTTTATTAAAACGGTGAACTTCATCCACAAATAAAATCGTGCGTATGCCTGCTTGCTGGTTAATTTGGGCACGTGAGATCGCTTCACGGATATCTTTAATTCCCGATGTCACCGCTGAAATGCGTTCTACTTTAGCATTGGCATGGTGAGCAATAATCTCTGCCAGTGTCGTTTTACCGGTGCCCGGTGGTCCCCAAAGAATCATTGAGTGCAAATGCCCGGCTTCAATCGCTTGACGCAATGGCTTATCCTTGCCTAACAGCTGAGTTTGACCAATATATTCAGATAAATTACGTGGACGCATTCGAGCCGCTAATGGCTGAAATTCATCGTGAGTAAATTCAAAAGACATACTAGGCATGGCAAAGAGTGATCCCAATTGGTTAAATGAAAACTATTATATACCTGTTATTAGATAAGTGAAAAAAGAAAAGAAAATATCTTTCCCCACTGACAGAAAAACGGTAATATTTTGAGCTTATTCAGCAGTTGTTTATGAGTTAACCATTGATACCGGATCGAAAATAGAAGGATTGTTTATGAAAAAGTTTTTATTCTTAATAGGGTTATTCGTTAGTGTGTCGGCATTTGCAGGCGATAAGGAATTATTACAACAACGGTTAAATAAGATTGACGGATTTTCTGCCCGATTTACGCAAAAGGTGACAACCGCCGATAATAAACCGGTACAAGACGGTAAAGGTGAATTATGGGTAAACAGACCTTATTATTTCAATTGGACAATGACAGAACCGGATGAAACAATCGTTATTTCCGACGGTAAAAATATGTGGATATATACTCCTGCAGTCCAACAAGTTACCTTGTTAAATTTAAAAAATTCGGTCGATAATCGTTTAATGTTACTTCTTACCGATAGCCATAATGCGATTTGGGATTCCTATCAAGTGAAACGCAAGCAAAATTCATTTACCTTAAAAGCAATCGATGGTTCAAAAAAAGATTTTATTATTTCGGTATTGCCGACCGGTATGGTTTCTGACTTCACCGTTATTGAAGAAGACGGACAACGCAGTTTTTATGATTTATCTAACCAAACTTTAGGGATAGTTAATGCGGATAAATTTAAACTTGTTGTGCCTGGCGGTGTCACAGTTGATGATCAGCGTTAATGGTAATAACTAGCTAATGCTGACTAAATTAAACATTTGGGGCGAGTGCTAACAAACAGCCCCAACTTAAAGCTAAATGATGTTTTATTCATTTAATCAATTAAAATGGCTATTTGATACACTCACTGTCACCGTTTAATGATCTTTTTCATTAATACTCACAACAGGGTTATCGGAAAACAGATAGTGATCTCGTTTGGTTTCAAAATCCTCACTTGCTGCATCAAATAACATTTTTTTGGTGTTCTCCAGATGTTGCCACATGGCTAATTTGGCCGCTTTAGGATCACGGTTAATCAGTGCTTCTAAAATCTTATCATGTTCATCCCACCAGCTATCAATATCTTGTTGTTGTACATGTTCATGTAGCTTTTTCCATAACGGATTTAACATCCGTTGCCGCCATGCCTCTTCAACAATGGTTATCAAAGCAGTATTGCGCGTTATCATGGCGATTTGGGTGTGAAATTTTAAATCCCAGTTGGAGTCACGATAGTGATCTTCTTTTTTCGCATTGTGCTGGATTTCTAACAGCTTAACAATATCATCTTTGGTGATCTGCGTTGCGGCAAATTCAGCAATATTACTCTCTATCAGTTGACGAGCTTGCAACAGTTCAAAGGGACCTGTGGTTGAGAAGTTTAACCCTTGTGACGGGGGTAACATATCGGTTTGTACTGTGTTGGCTATTACATGTATGCCAGACCCTTTACGTGCATCGACATAACCTTCCACTTCCAACATGATAATTGCTTCTCGCACAACTGAACGACTTACTTTAAGCTCTTCACATATCAATCTTTCCGACGGCAGTTTGCTGCCGACAGGGTAATCACCATTGATTATTCGCTTTTTAAGCTCGCTGGCAATAACTTGATAGAGCCGCTGATGTTCGTTTTGTTCTTGGGTCATAATTATCTTGCTAAAAGGTTTAAGTTATCAAGGATCTTAAAATAACATCTAATCGGTTAGAGTTAAATAATATTGCCTGAATTTTTTCGAATAAACAGTATGTTGTTGAACGATTTTAATAAAAAAATAACCGTTTAAATATTAAGGTTATCATTAAAATCTGTGATGTATGTCAACTTTTTTAGTTGTCATACATGTTAATATGCGCCAGAATGTTTGTCGATTTAGGAGTAGTAAAGATGTTAAAAACCATAAAAAATCTGCGTTGGTATATGATAGCTTTAGTTACGATTGGAACCATACTTGGCTATTTAACTCGAAACTCGATTGCGGTTGCCGCTCCAGTTCTTAAAGATGTTATGGGGTTAACCACCCAACAATATTCGTATGTTGTTGCTGCATATTCAGCTTGCTATACGGTAATGCAACCGGTTGCCGGATATGTTTTGGATTTGTTAGGGACACGCGTTGGTTATGCGGTTTTTGCCTTATTATGGTCGGTATTTTGCATCAGCACCGCCTTTTCAACCGGATGGCTTGGGCTGGCTATAACACGTGGCGCTGTCGGTGCTGCTGAAGCGGCAATGATTCCAGCCGGCTTAAAAGCGACAAGTGAATGGTTTCCGGCTAAAGAAAGATCGATTGCCGTTGGCTGGTTTAATTTAGGTTCATCCGTCGGGGCGATGATAGCCCCACCATTGGTTGCCGGCGCAATTTTCTTACACAGTTGGCAGTTAGCCTTTATTATTTGTGGTTTATTAAGTTTTATTTGGGGGCTATTTTGGTTTGCTCTTTATCGACACCCAACCGAACAAAAATATCTATCTGCTGAAGAGCAAAAATATATATTATCCGGTCAAGAAGCTGGTCACCAAACATCCAATAAAGAAAAGTTACCCGCTAAAAAAATTCTCACCACCAGCCGCTTTTGGGGGATTGCCTTACCTCGTTTTTTAGCCGAACCGGCATGGGGAACATTTAATGCATGGATCCCTTTATTTATGTACACCGTTTATCATTTTGATTTAAAACAGATTGCGATTTTTACTTGGTTGCCAATGTTATTTGCCGATTTAGGCTGTATTTTAGGCGGGTATATGTCGCCGTTTTTTCAAAAACATTTTAATGTCAGCTTAGTGAATTCACGTAAATGTGTGGTCACTGTCGGCGCTGTATTGATGATTGCGCCAGGCCTTATGGGGCTGTTTTCCGATCCTTATATCGCTATCATTTTATTTTGTATTGGCGGCTTTGCTCACCAAACCTTATCCGGTGCCCTAATTACCCTGTCATCAGATGTTTTTGGTCGGAACGAAGTTGCCACCGCTAATGGATTTACCGGTATGGCAGCATGGCTTGCCAGTACGATTTTTGCTTTGATTGTTGGGGCACTTGCCGACACGGTCGGTTTTAGTCCGTTGTTTGTGATTTTAACTTGTCTTGATCTTTTAGCTGCGGTAGCGGTGTGGACAATTTTAAAAGCCCCAACAACCAATCAATAACTAATTAAATCAAATCGCCAATCATTTAATCGATTGGCAATCGAATTGCTAAACACTGTTTTTGGAGATGAATATGCGCTTTTTAACCGAAGATTTTTTACTGGATACTGAGTTTTCTCGTCAGCTTTATCATGATTATGCCGCTGATCAACCTATTTTTGACTATCATTGCCATTTACCACCGGAGCAGATCGCTCAAAATTATCAATTCAAAAACTTGTATGACATCTGGTTGAAAGGCGATCATTATAAATGGCGAGCAATGCGCACTAATGGTGTTGCTGAAAAATATTGTACCGGCAGTGATGTTAGCGATTTTGAAAAATTTAAAGCGTGGGCGCAAACTGTGCCACATACCATTGGTAATCCGTTATACCACTGGACACATTTAGAGCTTCGACGTCCGTTTGGCATTGATAATCTCTTACTTTCCCCTGCAACGGCTGAAACAATTTGGAATCAATGTAATGCTATGCTTGAAACAAAAGCATTTTCCGCACGTGGCATTATGGAAAAAATGAACGTTAAAATGGTTGGCACAACTGATGATCCTATCGATGATTTAGCCCACCATAAAACAATTGCGCAAGATAGTTCGTTTACCATTAAAGTGTTACCTAGCTGGCGTCCGGACAAAGCGTTTAATATCGATTCGCCATTTTTTGCTGCTTATATGGAAAAACTATCCGCCGTGGCCGATGTGGCTATTTCAAGCTTCCAATCACTTTGCCAAGCGCTCTCAAAACGTATGGACCATTTTGCCGCTCACGGCTGTAAAGTATCCGATCATGCCCTTGATACGGTGGTTTATGAGCAAGCGAGCGAAACAGAGCTCGATGCGATTTTAACTAAGCGCCTTGCCGGTAGTGAGCTAAGTGCAAAAGAGGTCGCACAATTTAAAACCGCTGTGCTTATCTTTTTAGGTTTTGAATATAACAAGCGTGAGTGGGTACAACAGTACCATATCGGCGCATTGCGCAATAACAATACTCGCATGTTTAACTTAATGGGCGCCGATATCGGCTTTGATTCAATCAATGATTCCCCTGTCGCCCAGCCACTTTCTCGATTGTTGGATGCACAAGCGAAAGAAAATGCATTACCAAAAACGATTTTATATTGTTTAAACCCTTCTGATAACGAAGTTCTTGGCACCATGATTGGTAATTTTCAAGGTGAAGGCGTTGCCGGCAAGATGCAATTTGGTTCCGGTTGGTGGTTCAATGATCAGAAAGACGGCATGATTCGTCAAATGACTCAATTAGCCCAGCTAGGCTTATTAAGTCGTTTTGTCGGTATGTTAACCGATAGTCGTAGTTTCCTTTCTTATACTCGTCATGAATATTTTAGACGTATTTTGTGTCGTATGGTTGGTCGTTGGGTCGAAGACGGCGAAGCACCTCGTGATATCGAGTTATTAGGCCAAATGGTGAAAAACATTAGCTTTGATAATGCCAAAAACTATTTTGGTATCGAGCTCAATTAACAAACGATCATCCAAACGAGTGAAATTAAAATAAGAGCAATAATAGTAATGAAAAAATTAAATAGAAATGATTTTCCCGGCGCAAAATATACCACCCGAGTCGTTCAGTTTGGCGAGGGTAATTTTCTACGCGCCTTTTTAGATTGGCAATTAGATATACTGAACGAAAATACCGATCTTGACGCTGGCGTGGTTGTTGTGCGCCCATTAAATACCGACTTTCCACCTTCGTTAAATACGCAAGATGGTTTATATACCACGTTAATCCGTGGCTTAAATGAACAAAATCAGGCGGTAAAAGCGTTTAGAATGATTCGTTCAGTCAATAACGAAATCAATGTCTATACTCAATATGATGAGTATCTTCAATTAGCTAAAGATCCCAATATTAAGTTTGTCTTTTCAAATACTACCGAAGCCGGTATTAGTTATGTGGAAAGTGATCAATTGACCGACAGACCGGCTAGCAGTTTTCCGGCTAAATTAACCGCATTTTTATATGAAAGATTTGATCACTTTGCCGGCAGTAAAGACAGTGGCTTGATTATTATTCCTTGTGAGCTAATCGATTATAACGGTGAGGCGCTGAAAAAATTAGTCTTAAAATATGCTAAAAAGTGGAATTTGTCAGACAACTTTATTGCATGGCTGGAAAATGACAATCTATTTTGCTCAACATTAGTTGATCGCATTGTGCCCGGCTACCCAAAAGCTCAAATCAATGAACTTGAGCAAGAATTAGGTTATCAAGACGACTTTATCGATTCGGCAGAGTATTTTTATCTGTTTGTGATTCAAGGTCCGCAGTGGTTGGCTCAAGCGCTACGGTTAGATAAATGTAACATGAACATTAAAATCGTGGATGATATTAAGCCTTATAAAGAGCGAAAAGTGGCTATTTTAAATGGCGCACATACTGCTTTAGTGCCGGTCGCTTACTTAGCAGGTCTTGATACGGTGGGTGAATCAATGAATGATCCGCAAATCTTATCTTATATCAAAGCAACGATTTTTGATGAGATTATTCCGGTGTTAGATTTACCACATCAAGAGTTGGTCGATTTTGCTAATTCAGTGATTAGTCGATTTAAAAATCCTTTTATTGAGCATCAACTAATGTCAATTGCTTTAAACAGCATGACAAAATTTAAAACCCGTATCTTGCCGCAATTAATCGCCTATCAAAAACACAAAGGGCAATTGCCTGTGCATTTGGTGTTCTCGTTTGCCGCATTAATCGCCTTTTATCGAGGTGTGAGAGATAACCAGCACTATCCATTACAAGATGATGCGCTTTGGCTAACACGCTTTAGTACAGCTTGGCAAGATGTAGCAGAAGGTAAAGCAACATTAGCCCAGTTAGTTGAACAAGTCTTAAGTGATCGTGCACATTGGGAACAGGATTTATTGGCTATTGCTCAACTAGCATCAACCCTAACACAATATTTAACGGTAATAACCGAACAAGGTATGCGCAAGGCAATGGAAAAATGTGTGGCTGATAGCAAATAAAATGAGCAATATCATGATTAAATTTATAAAAATAAATAATATGGATAATGTCGCTGTGGCATTATCCGATTTGCAAGCGCATGAGCAAGATATTGTTATCGACGAGCATCATATCGATTTAAAACAGCCGATAAAGCAAGGGCATAAATTTGCACTTAACGATATTGGCTTAGGTGAAAACATTATTAAATATGGTTTACCAATCGGGCATGCAACCAGCCCGATTAAAGCGGGTGAGCATATTCATTCACACAATTTAAAAACCAACTTGAGTGATATTGATGATTACAAATATCAACCCAGTTTAGCAAAAAGCGATAACTTACATGCTATTGCCGATCGAGAAGTGCAAATTTATCGGCGCAAAAATGGTGAAGTGGGTATCCGCAATGAACTTTGGATCATCCCAACAGTTACTTGCATTAATGGTATTGCTCAGCAAATTGTCAGTCAGTTTTGTGAGCAGTTGAATCATCAGTTAGACATTGACGGCATTACTGTGCTTGAACACCCTTATGGCTGTTCTCAATTAGGGCAAGATCATCAAAATACCAAAATCATTTTACAAGATTTAGTCAAACACCCTAACGCTGGTGCGGTGCTGGTGATTGGGCTGGGATGCGAAAATAATCAGGTTGCCGAATTTAAGGCAGATTTAGGCGAGTATGACTCTTCACGTGTCCGATTTCTTATTGCGCAGCAAGAAAGCGATGAGATCGAAGCGGCGCTTGTCCATTTAACCGAACTTTACGCCATAATGAAGCAAGATAAGCGAGAAGCAGGGCGTTTAAGCGAGCTGAAATTCGGTTTAGAGTGTGGTGGTTCAGACGGTTTTTCCGGCATTACGGCCAATCCTATGCTTGGGCTGTTTTCTGATTATGTGATTGCGCATGGTGGGACAAGTGTGCTGACCGAAGTTCCGGAAATGTTTGGCGCTGAGAATATTTTGATGTCGCACTGTGTTGACGAATCGACTTTTGATAAAACCGTGCACATGATCAATGATTTTAAACAATATTTTATTACCAACAATCAACCTATCTATGAAAACCCTTCTCCGGGTAATAAAGCAGGTGGTATTACCACGCTTGAAGAAAAATCACTTGGCTGTACCCAAAAAGCGGGCGGAAGTGAAGTTATCGATGTGCTCAAATATGGGCAACGTTTAACCAAAACCGGTCTAAATTTACTTAGCGCACCGGGTAATGATGCGGTGGCGACCGGGGCTTTATCGGCGGCGGGTTGTCATATGGTACTGTTTACCACGGGGCGAGGCACACCTTATGGCGGCATTGTGCCGACTGTCAAAATTGCTACCAATACCCAATTAGCCGAAAAGAAAGCCAATTGGATCGATTTTAACGCCGGAAAACTGATTCAAGGCGTTTCAATGCAAAATTTATTAACAGAATTTATCGAGCATATTGTTCAAATTGCTAACGGAAATAAAACACGCAATGAAATAAATAACTTTAAAAATTTAGCCATTTTAAAAAGTGGCGTAACCCTCTAAACATAAATTAATTGTTTGTTAGTTAATAGTGACATTAAGTCCTTCGGGACTTGATGGGGGGCACTGTTTTTTTTAAATACTATAGGGATCATTTATGAATGACAAAAAAGAGAAAAAAATTACATGGTTAGTAAGATTCTCTTACGGCAGTGGTAATTTAATCGGTAGCGGCGCGCTGGCAATAAGTGGCGCATGGCTACTCTACTTTTACACCACTTTTTGTGGGTTAAGTGTTGTGCAAGCAGCCTTAATATTTTCAATTGCCACTTATTTAGATGTGATACTTAATCCATTAATGGGTTTTATCACAGACAATTTTTATCAAACTAAAATCGGGCAGCGCTTTGGGCGACGTCGTTTCTTTATTTTAATTGGTATACCGTTAATGACCATTTACCCCATGTTATGGATTGAGGGTATGGGTTTTTGGTACTACTTAGTCAGCTATATTTTATTTGAGATCATCTATACCAGCATCATGATTCCATTTAATACTTTGCCTGTAGAGATGACGTCAAACTTTTCACAACGGACTTACCTAACCGGTTCTAAAGCCATGTTTGGTAAAGTAGCTAACTTTTTAGGTGCTGCGATACCGGGCATCTATTTCTATTTTTACAGTAAAGAATCGGCAACCCCTTTTTTATTAACCGGTATCACTTATGCGCTTATCATGATGTCGGCGTTAATTTTGCTTTATTGTAATAGTTGGGAAAAGCCTAAAGATCAAGTCAAAGATGAATCGGTACATAGCTTTTTGCAAGCCATTAAAAAACTTTTCATCGACATTTTATCAACCTTTCGAATTAAGACCTTTAGAACGCATTTAGGTATGTATCTATTTGGTTTTGGGGCTGAGTGGTTATTTACTGCCGTCTTTACCTATTTTATTGTATTTAGTCTCGGTGAGCCACGCTCATTTGTGGCGGAGATGAATTCATTAAGTAGTATTTGTCAGTTAGTCTCAACAGCATTTTTTATGATGTATTGCGCTAAAAAAGGCTTTAAAAAACCATTTATCATTGCGCTGCTTATCGTTATTTCGTCGATGATTGGTTATGTGGGTATCTATTATCTCAACTTACCGCATATCACATGGATAGTAGTTGGTATTACTATCTGGTTTGGATTAGGAACAGGGGGCGTATATTATATTCCATGGAGCGTTTATGTCTTTTTGGCTGATGTTGATGAAGTGGTAACCGATCGCCGCCGTGAAGGCGTTTATGCCGGTGCCATGACCATGGCCGGTAAATTAGTTCGAGCGTCTATTGTATTTGTCCTCGGCGTTATTTTGAGTGCATATGGCTTTGAATCTAAATCACATGTTCAACCACAAAGCGCCATTGCGGCAATAAATGGCATTATTCTTTATGGTGTAATTGGTATGGCTTTAATTGGTGCGTGCTTCGCTTGGAAAATGAAACTCGATCATGCGACCCATTCGATTATTATTAACGAAGTTGCTCGAGTTCGTAATGGCGGCAAAATGGCAGATGTCACGCCAGAAACCAAAAAAGTGGTAGAAGATCTAACCGGGATTGCTTATGAAAAATGTTTTGGTCATAACAATATTGGTTATAAACAATCACATTAATAACGATTATAGCAGTTATCGGGATTGGTTAACGCCGATCCTGTTATGAATAAAATAAGTGCTAAGCGGCAATTAAGTTTTTAATTTGCCGTTTATAAACCGACAGTAGGAAGGACAGAATAATGACGAGAGTATCAGTGACAGATTTTGGCGCGATTGGCGACGGAAAATCATTAAATACCCACGCTTTTGAAAAAGCAATCGCACATATTGAAAAGCAGGGTGGGGGAACCATTGTTGTGCCAGTGGGCACCTATTACACTGGCGCAATTAAACTTTGTAGTCATCTCACCTTACATATTGAGCAAGGCGCAACATTACGCTTTTCTGATGATGTGAACGATTATCCAATTGTCAATTCACGTTGGGAAGGGGTGAAGCAAGATGTCTATATGCCTTGTATTTATGGACACAGTATTGAAAATGTCACCTTAACCGGTGGCGGTAAGATAGATGGTAACGGGCAAAAATGGTGGCAGGTTTTTCGTCAACAGCGGGAAAATCTTCGTTATCCAAGACCATATTTGATTGGGTTTGATTTTTGCCAGCGCATAACGATTGAAAAACTATTTTTAACGCAATCACCTAGCTGGACAGTGCATCCAATGGAATCAAATAATGTGGTGGTGGATAATATTTCGATTTTTAATCCGGCTGATTCACCTAATACCGACGGCATTAATCCCGAATCATGCCGTAATGTGAGAATTTCCAATTGTTATATCGATGTTGGTGATGATTGTATTGCCATTAAAGCCGGTACAGAGCAGACAGCGGATAAAAGCCCATGTGAAAACATTTTAATTACCAATTGTAATATGATTCATGGTCATGGTGCGGTGGTGTTAGGCAGTGAAATGAGTGGCTCTATTCGTCATATCACTATCAGTAACTGTGTCTTTCAAAAAACCGATCGTGGCGTTAGGTTTAAAACTCGCCGTGGTCGTGGTGGTACTATTTCCGATATCACATTTAGTAATATTGTAATGGACGAAGTGTTATCGCCGTTTGTGATGAACTACTACTATTATTGTGGTCCAAAAGGCAACGATCCGATTGTCTGGAATAAACAGCCACTACCGGTAAGTGAAGATACGCCAGCTTGTCATAACATCAGTTTTTCTAATATTATCGCTAAAAATGTTCGGGCGTATGCCGGCTTTTTATATGGGATTCCCGAATCGCCAATTGCCAATATTTCGTTTGATAATATCCGCATTTCAATGCAAATAGATGCACAAGCCGGCGAAGTTGATATGTTTAAAGATGTCAAACCGGAGGCAGGCAAGGGCTTTTTTATTGAAAATGCCAACTCTGTTTTATTGAATAATGTCATTATTGATAATGTGGTTTGCGATCCACTCTATGTAAAAAATTGTACCGATGTGCATGTTAATCAATCATTTGTCAAACAAAATGGGCAGTTATTTGGACTTAAAACTGAATAATGTGTTTGAAAATAACCGCTAAATAGCGGTTATTTTTTTATGGATTAATATTAATTCAATATAACCTTATTTTATTCATTACTTTGATAAGAAAAAATTATTTTTATCAAAATATTGTTATATTTTATTGGGTTGATTTTTTATTTTTTTCAGATTTGGACTTTAAAAAAATTATTCAGTTACTCCATTTTTAAAGATTGATAGGTCACGAAATTCATTTATTTCATTACAGGTTTGTTTTCCGTTTGCAAGCTGCACAATTAAATGAATAAATTGCTCTAGAAGTTTCTCCATCGGTGTTCCATTAACTAATTGCCCTGCATCAAAATCGATCCAGTGTTTCTTTTTTTGGGCAAGTGTTGAGTTAGTTGAAATTTTTACAGTTGGTACAACACCACCATATGGGGTGCCTCTTCCGGTTGAAAATAATACCATTTGACAACCAGCTGCAGCTAATGCACCCGTAGCAACAGCGTCATTTCCCGGAGCTGATAATAAATTTAAACCTGATTTTTTGAGTCTTTCACCATATTCTAATACATCAATAACATTACTATTACCTGCTTTTTGGGTGCAGCCCAATGATTTGTCTTCAAGTGTTGTAATTCCTCCTGCTTTATTACCTGGAGAAGGGTTTTCGTAAATAGGTTGATTATATGTCATAAAATATTTTTTAAAATTGTTTACCATATTTACTGTTTTTTCAAAAATTTGTGAATTAATACAATGAGACATTAGGATTGTTTCTGCTCCAAACATTTCGGGAACTTCGGTTAAAACGCTAGTTCCGCCATTGGCAATTACATAATCAGAAAACTTGCCTAATAATGGGTTTGCTGTGATGCCAGATAATCCATCGGATCCCCCACACTCAAGTCCAAATTTAAGTTCACTAAGCTTACCAGTTTGGCGACGATCTAATTTCATTACTTGATATATTTCGAGTAAATACTTCACACCTTGTTGAATTTCATCTTCCACTTCTTGTGAAATCATAAAACGGACTCGCTCATGATCATATTCACCAAGGCTTTCTTTAAATGCTGAGAGTTGATTATTTTCACATCCTAAACCAATGACTAATACTCCACCAGCATTAGGATGTTTGACCATATCTTGTAATATAGTTTTAGTTGTTTGATGATCTGCTCCTAATTGCGAACAACCATAGGGATGTGAAAGTAGATGGATACCATCAAAAAAAGCGTGATCTAGCTCAATATCTTTTGCTATTTCTGATAAAAATCGTTTACGAATTTGTTCCGCGATACCATTAACGCAACTAACGGTTGGGATAATCCAAAGTTCATTACGAATACCAACATCACCATTTTTTCGGCGATAAAGATTCACATCTCTATCCGGTAGTGATGATGAAATATGACTAGCAACAGGTTCATATTGATACTCATCAAGTTCACCAAGATTGGTTTTAACATTATGAGTATGAACGTGTTCACCAACTTGAATAGCTTGCGATGCATGACCAATGGGAAAACCATATTTTATGATGTTTTCACCTTGTAAAATCGGTTTAATCGCTATTTTATGACCTGAAGGAATTTCTTGTAAAACAGTAATTTGTTGATTATCTTTTAATAGCTCACTATTTATTTTATCGCCTGGGTATAATGTTTCTAATGCAATAATAACATTATCGTTACCATTGATTTTAATTATTTTTTTCATGAACTCTTTCCTAAAAATACACTTTCCGCTACTTGTTAGTAGCGGAATAATTGAGAGATAATTATTTAGTTAACCTATCTTTATTACTGATTTAAGTCGATTACTTGGATCATCTCGCATTTCTTTAAAAGCATTTTCGGCATTATTCAATTCGTATATGTCGGTAATGATTTTTTTAACATCACATTTTCCGGAACTAACTAAATTAATCAATTCGATAAAGTCTTTTTTCAGTGCATTACGTGAACCAAAAATATCTAACTCTTTAGTTTGAATTTGTGTAAAAGCAAAATCTAATTTTTGTTTACTTACTCCAACTAGACCTACACGACCACGGTAAGCTGCTGCATCAATACAATTTTGGAAAGTTTGTGGTAATCCAACGCATTCGATACAAACATCAAAACCATCACCTTGGGTAATCTCTTTTACTCTTTCTTCAAAATTCTCTTTATCTGTTCTGATAACACCTTTTGCACCTAATGATAATGCTTTATCTAATCTTGATTGCATGACGTCACTTACATATACGTCAGCCTCTTTTAAAACTGCAGCCATGACAGCAAATAAACCAATAGGTCCAGCACCAACAACTAATACTTTGTCGCCTTTTTTTACTGACGTTCGTTGAATTGAATGATAACTAATACAAAATGGTTCAATCATTGATAGGGTTAATGCATCTAATCCTTTACCATCATAAATACGTTCAATTGGCATACTATAATATTCTCTGAAAATACCATCACGTTGTGCGCCAAGAGTTTGATTGCCAGTACAGCAGTTAACAAAACCGCGTCGACAAGAATAACATTTACCACAGTTAAAATAAGGATTGGCGGTAACAATCATTCCTTTTTTGATACCGTAATCATTTTCATCTATTTCAACCACTTCGGCTGAAAATTCATGACCAGGGATTCGTGGATAGCTTGCATAAAGAAAAGTTCCTTTATACGTTCCCATGTCAGAACCGCAAATACCACCATATAATCCTTTTAGGATTGCTTCACCTTTTTGTAAGGTTGGTTTTTCCATTTCTTTGACTTCAACTTTTCCTGGTTCTGGAATAACAATATATTTCATTTTAGTCATATGTTTGACTCCTGCTGTTTAGTTGTTTGGAATATAATTTTTAATATCTTGAGCTAAAATGTTTTCCAGATTTTTAGTCACTAAATCAGTTAATCCGGTAACATTATTGAGATCTTGTCCCCAATGATCAGTCATTTTTAATACGTTAGAGACGAGTGTTTTTACGTCGTTTTGATAAAGTGGTTGCCACTCTTTAAACTTCTCTAGTAAATGAGCATCATCAGTTAATGAAATAGCTTGACCTTGGTATTGGCCACGATAAAAAGCAATAAGAGCAGCTAAGGAAAACGAAATATACTTTGGTGGTTTGTTAAATCGTTGACTATATGTTAGTAATTGTGGCAGTAGTCGAGTTTTAAATTTTGTTAATGAATTTAATGAAATTGACATTAACTCGTGTTTAATGAATGGATTTCTAAAGCGTTTTAAAACCTCATCGGCAAATTGTACTAATTGTTCTTTATCTAAAGATAAAATTGGAATCACCTCTTGATTAATTAAATTTTTAACGAATGTTTCAATCTGCGGATCATCCATGCTTTCGCCAACGGTTTTCAACCCAGCAAGGTAAGCAACAGGCACCATCGCAGTATGAGCACCATTTAAAATACCTACTTTTCTTTCTTTATAAGGTTTAATATCATCAACAACTAAAATATTTAGGTCGACTTGATCTAATTTTAATTTCTGTTTTAACCATTGTGGACCTTGAATAACAAACAGATAAAAATACTCAGCTGTATCTAAAAAACGATCTTGATAACCAAGTTGTTGTTCAAGTTGTATTGCTTCATCTTTTGGATAGCCTGTCACAATACGGTCAACTAAAGTTGAGCAAAAGGTATTACACTCATTGATCCATATTGTAAAATCATGATCTAATTGCCATAATTTAGCATATTTCAGAACCAATTCTTTCAGTTTTTCTCCATTATAATCAATAAGTTCACATGGAATGATAATCAAGCCTTTATCTTTTTGGCCTTTAAAAAATTTAAAACGATGGTGTAAAAAACAGGTTAATTTTGCAGGAAAAGTTGCTGGAGGTAGATCTGTAGCTTTATCTTTATCACTAAATGCAATACCTGCTTCAGTAGTATTTGAAAAAATAAATTCCAACTCAGGATTTTCAGCACAAGCTAAATAGGATTGATAGTCTTGATATATTAGTATTTCTCGATTAACCGAATAAATAATTCGCGGTGTAGCAATTGTGCAACCTTGTTCATTCAGTCCCCGAATAATAGTCGTGTAAAGTCCATCTTGTTCATTGATAGATGGTTGATGTGTATCAATAGGTCTAACAATAGTAACACCACTATTGAAATTTGTTTTTTCATTTAGATTATCAATAATCCAATCTATAAATGCTCTTAAAAAATTTCCTTCACCAAATTGAAGTATTTTTTCAGGGTAAATTGGACCGGGGAAGTTGGATCTATTTAATTGTTTTGACATATGATGGTTCTCTTTAATTATTGTTAGTAAGTAAAGAGAACTATAGAAGAAGATAAAATGTAGTATGTATTTTTTTAGTTATTTCGTGTTGAATATATAAGTTTTTTGTTTTTTATCTGTTTTTTATAGCTAATGCGCGTCCAATTGACTCTTGCATTGATCTTTTAGCTGTATTTAAATGACGACACAACGCTGCAATGGCGAGTGGTTCGTTTTTTTGTAGAATTGCAGTTAAAATTGCAATATGTTCTGATACAGCAATACTATTTCTTTCTTTAAGATCACTACTGTCCCACTGGTAATGAAAATGAAATATAACGGAAATTAAATCAAATGATTGCAAAAAGAAACGATTTTCTTTACACGATAAAATGAGTTCATGGAAATCACGGTCTAGTGTTGAAAAAAGTTTATATTCATCTTGTATATTTTGTTGAAGATTTTTGTGCCGTTGTAGTAACTCTCGTGCTTTTATCCAATTAATATGATTGTCAGATTGGGCCAAAAATGCTTTTAGTGCAAAAATTTCTAAAACACTTCTAAATTCAT
The DNA here is from genome assembly GCF_026536305.1 of Gilliamella sp. B3892. NCBI lineage: Bacteria > Pseudomonadati > Pseudomonadota > Gammaproteobacteria > Orbales > Orbaceae > Gilliamella > Gilliamella sp. B3892. The sequence goes on along the minus strand of NZ_JAFNOK010000003.1, from coordinate 200,089 downwards.
ATAGTTTTTCGGCATAGTTTTTATCGAATGTGGCTAACTCCCATTCCCCTTTTTTAACATTATCAATAAGTCCATAATGTAAAAAACGTAGCAGAAACTCACGAACCACAATGGGACTAACGTTAATTTCTTTTGCGAGTTGAATTTCATTAAAATGATCACCCGGTAATAATTTTTTACTATTAATTAAATGGTAAAAATAAGTTTCAACTTTTTTATCTTGTATAGATCTTTTTTCGAAAATACAGGAAATTTTATCCTTTTGTGTTGGTTCACGAGCTAAATGGTATTGGTTATTATCAAACAGTAAAATGCCTATTTGACATAAATAGTTTAATACTGCGCGAATGGTTGTTCGACTAACATTGAAAGCTTCAGCTAGAATTGAAATAGAAGGTAAAGGAAAAGATAATATATTATTGTTGATGCAATCAATAAATTGATTAATAGTATTTTGTCTTAATGTTTGACTTCTACTCATATTACATTTCTCAGTAATTTAATTATAACAAACTAACTTGTTGAAAATTCTATCAAAGTTTTTGATAGAATTTTCTAACGAAATTTATAGTTATTAAATAGATGGATTGGCTGTAATAGGTTTGATATCTTTTAATACAAGTAAATATACAAGTGCACCAATAGCACAAGCACAACCAGAAACGACTAGGGCATACATAAATGAACCTGTTGCTCCAATAATATATCCCGTTACGATTGGACCTAAAATACCACCACAATTTGAGACAGTATTTTGGATACCACCTAAGACAGATGTCATATTTCGCGGAGCAATATCGCCAGGAAGACACCAAATGGCTGAACCAGAAAAGGCAAGCCCAATATATGAAATACAAAGTAGCATCATCATTACAGTAATTGAATCAACTAACCCGGCAAGCGAAATGGAAGTCGCAATTAACATTCCTCCAACTAAATTTATTTTTCTAGCTAGATTAATATTATTGGTTTTAATGTAGATAAAATCAGTTAACCATCCACCAATCCATTGACCAACTATGCCGCATAAAGGTGGTAGCATAGCTAAAAATCCCATTTCGGTTAAACTTAAACCGCGTTCTTTCATTAAATAAGTTGGAAACCAAGTAATGAAAAAATAAACAGCATAGTTAAGCATGAAAAAGCCTATACACATCGCTATCACATTACGGTATTTTAGTAATTGATACCATTTCATTGGTTGTACTTTATCGATTCCTTCTTTTTTTATTTGGCCGTCACGAATATATTTCAATTCTGTAGGACTAATACTAGGATGTTGTTCAGGATCTTGATAAACACATAACCACCAAATAACCCAAACAAGACCTAATGCGCCACAAATAAAAAATGCTGCATGCCATCCTAATGAAGCTATAATCCAAACAACCAGTGGCATGGCAAATGCTGTGCCAAATCGAGAGCCACTATCAAATAAAGCTGTTACACGACCTCGTTCTCTATCGGGAAACCATTTCGCGGTAATGCCTCCGTTACAAGGATATGCAGCAGCTTCACCAATTCCCATAAATACACGAGCAAAGATGAAACCGATAGGGGAGGTTGCTAGTGCTGTTGCACCCGTTGCTAACGACCACCAAGTCACTGAACCTGCGAGTGTTTTCCTTTGACCAAAACGATCAGCAATAAAGCCAGCAGGAATTTGACAAAGAGCATAACTTAAGAAAAACGCTGACATTATCCAGCCCATTGCTTCAGGAGAAATATTTAAATCAGTAGCAATAATTGGAGCAGCAGCGGACATTACTGTTCTATCCAAATAATTAATTACAATAGCAAATAACATCAGTATGGCTATATGGAATCGAATACGACTATTTTTTTTAGGCATAAAAAAACCTCTTTTTATAAATTATTTAATAATATATTCATTTAGTTATCTTAATTTAATATTGAAAATGTTAATTAAGGTACCAAGTGAATTAGTAACTTCTATTTCATTCAAATGGCATATTGATAGTAGTAAAAAAATTCACTCAGATAAGGAATTGTTTGTTTGATTGTGGTAGGGATAATATTTTTCTGTTTTTTATTTGTTTTTAATCTTTGATGTCATTTCTTATTGCACATCATCATTACCTTTCAAAATAACTTTGATGTTGATCACATTTATCCAATAAATCTTTTAAAGCTAAATTTTTAGCTCTTCATACTCGTTTGTAATGGTTCACTCTTTTAAGGATAAATTATGACAAGTGCATTTTATAAAAAACCGACTTATTGGTTTGCTTCGTTTTATAGCATTATGTATTACGCAGCAGGTAGTTTTGTTTTTTCCTTTTATGCAATATGGCTTAGTAAAGAGATTGGTTTAACGGCAAAACAGACGGGTATTATCTATTCTTTTAACTATTTTATCTCGTTGATTATCATGATTATTTATGGTGTCTATCAAGATAAATTAGTCTTGAAAAAACACCTAATTTGGTTTCAAAGTATCATCATAACTTGTGCCGCACCTGCATTGATCTATGTTTATGAACCGCTATTAAGACACAATTTTTATGTTGGTGTAATCTTTGGTAGTTTCTTCTTAGGTTTTGGTTGGGTTGCCGGTATGGGCTTAATCGATTCTTACTGTGAAAAAATCAGCCGTGCTTTTAATTTTGAATTTGGACAATGCCGCACTTGGGGGTGTATTGCCTATGCGGTGGGTACCTTTATCGCCGGTATATTAATTAGTATTAATCCTCATCTTAACTTTTGGGCAGCTTCAGCAGTGGGTATCTGTTTTATGATACTTAATCTGAATTTCAAACCAGATTTAAGCAAATCATCGGCAGCCGTATTCCAGAAGAAAGATAAATTAAGTTTTAATGAAATTATTTCAGTATTTGGACTCAAAAAGTTTTGGATATTTGTTATTTATGTACTGGGCACCTACAGCTTGTACAACATTTATGACCAACAATTATTCCCAGTCTTTTTTACTCAGCAATTTACCGATGTCAATGACGGTTATCGTTTATACGGTATGTTGAATTCATTTCAAGTCTTTTTAGAAGCAGCGGTAATGTTTTGTGTGCCATTTGTTGTGAACAAAGTGGGAGCTAAAAATGCCTTAATCTTTGCGGCATTTATTTCGGCAACGCGAATATTTTTAACGGGTCATGTGGAAAGTATTGCCATTATTTCAATCATAAAACTTATGCACTGTTTAGAGATCTCAACCATTTTAGTCTCAGTGTTTAAATATATTGATAATAATTTTAATGCTCGCTTGTCAGCTACCGTGTTCTTAATTGGTTATCAAGTAGCCGGATCAGTAGGCGTAATACTATTTTCTACCTTTGTGGGTAATTTTTATGACACAGAGGGCGCAGCGACAACATTTAACTATTTAGGTTTAGTAGTTTTAGGCTTCATGCTGTTTGCTGTGGCATTTTTAAGTCGTGATAGAAAATCAGACAAAATTGAAAACGAAAGTAATTAAGCAAAAAATTTGTAATTTAATCAATAGTATTTGATAAAACATATTAAGGACGCAAAATGAACATATTTAATTCAGTAACCCAATTTAATTTTGAACAAACCCGAACAATTTCACCGGAAAACATGACAGGTGAAAAAGGTAAATCCTGCATGAAAGCCAGTGCTTTAGGTCCTAGCCGTAAAGGACAAGGGTTCATTTCAATTCCGGCCGGTCAAACCGTGACAATTGCCGAGATTAACGGCCCCGGTGAAATCCGCCACATGTGGTTTACCCTAACGGATAGAACACATCGGGGTAGTTTTGTGTTACGTGATGTGGTGATTCGAATTTATTGGGATGATGAAAAAGTGCCGTCGGTTGAAAGCCCGATAGGCGATTTTTTCTGTAATGGTTTTGGCGCTAGATGTGATATTAACTCCTTGCCAATCGTGGTAAATCCAACCGGTGGATTTAACAGCTACTTTAGAATGCCATTTAATAAGAAAGCCAGAATTGAAATTCAAAATGAGCATGAAGCTGATCTGCAACATTTCTTTTTTACTGTTAATTACGCTTTAATGCCTAAACCGTTTGAACAACCGTTGTATTTTCATGCCCAGTGGCGCCGTCAACGCATCACCAATTATGCGCAAGATTACGTAATACTTGATAACGTTCAAGGACATGGTTATTATGTCGGCACTTACCTTGCTTTAACTGCACTTGAGCGTTATTGGTGGGGGGAAGGTGAGTTTAAATTCTATCTGGATGATGATAGCGATTATCCAACTCAACACTCTACTGGCTCAGAGGACTATTTTGGTGGTGCTTGGGCTTTTCATAATCGTGATAGTCAAGGTAGACCTAAAGCGAAGTGTTTCCAAACACTGTTTATGGGCTATCCATATCAAACTAATCGGGATGCAACTCGTGACTTTTTCCAAACCGGTGATTCAAATCCGGTGCATGGTTTTGGTGATGATGGCTTACCTTCACATGGTTTATATCGCTGGCATCTGCCCGATCCGATTGCATTTCATAAAAACATTAAGTTAGCTTTTCAACAAATAGGTAATGATGATATAAGATTGTATGAACGATGTGATGATATTGCTAGTGTTGCTTATTGGTATCAAAATCCGTCAGAAAATCACAATCCCCCATTTTTGAATAAGCAACAACGTACTCCACGCTAATTTGAAGGTGATGTATGGCGAGTAATAAATTAAAGATCAATGATATTGCTCGTTTGGCTGGCGTGTCGGCAACGACCGTCAGTCATATTTTTAATAAACGGGATAAAAAATATCGAATCTCTCCGCAAACCCGGCAACGGGTGTTATCGATTGCTGAGCAGTACAGTAATCAATCTCATATCCGTCAATATTTAATTAAAGCTAATAGTACCAATACCGTTGGGGTAATTGTGCCGGATATGTCCAATTCCTTCTTCTCCATGTTTTTGCATCATCTGGAAGCGGCATTTCGGCAAAAAAATATCCAGTTACTTATTACCTGTAGTCACTATAATAAAGAAGTTGAAATCAAAGTAGCTCAAAATTTAGTTGAGCGCAGAGTTGATGCAATGATTGTGGTGACCTCTTTAGATAGTGATGAGTTTTATGTTGATATCAACCAAAATACGCCCGTTCTGTTTTTTGACAGATATCTTTATAACACTAAAATACCGTTTATCACCAGTGAAGCTTTACAGTCAGTTGCACATTTGATTGAGCCTTATGCCAAACGGTTAGATGAATTTTATTTTATCGGTTGTGACATTCAACTTACCTCAATTCAAGCTAGGCTTGCCGGGTTTAAGCTAGGGCTTGAACGTGCCGGATTATCGGTTAAGCCTGATTGGATTGTAAGTGATGATTATTGCCCTAATAAAGGTTATGAACTGCTCAAATGTGTTCATCAAAAATTAGGGCGTTTGCCTAAAGCGATATTTACGCCGTCGGGTAATTTACTGCAAGAGGTGCTCAATTATTTGGTTGCGGTAAAAGCTGATCCTAAGCAGATCTGTTTATGTTCTTACGACTATAATCTTTATCTTGATTATTCGTATTATCCGATTGATGCGATTGCGCAAGATTTTGAATCGATGGTTAACACTTGTGTTAATGTCGTTAATCGGTTATTAAATTTTAACGAGTTAAAAGATAACGCTATGTTTATTAAACCGAAAATAATACGTTATCGTAAGAATTAAACAATAACCAATACGGCAATCATGCGATTAGCGATTGGCATTTTTCATAATACGTGCTTTATCAACTTGCCATTGACGCTCTTTGATATCGGTGCGTTTGTCGTACTCTTTCTTACCTTTAGCCACGCCAATTTTTACTTTAGCCCAAGCATTTTTCCAATATAAAGACAGGGCGACAACAGTGTAGCCTTGACGATTGATTTTCCCAAATAAAGCGTTTAACTCCCGTTGATTTAACAGCAGTTTTCGAGTGCGCATTGGCTCACAAACTACATGGGTAGATGCCACATTAAGAGGTGTAATGGTTGCACCAAATAACCACGCTTCGCCGTCTTTAAGTAGGACGTAACTGTCACTAATGTTAGCTTTGCCAGCACGTAGTGATTTCACTTCCCAGCCTTGCAGGGATAGCCCCGCCTCAATTTCCTCTTCAATAAAGTACTCATGGCGTGCGCGTTTGTTTAATGCAATTGTTGCCGAACCCGGCTTATGTGATTTTTTCTTTGTCATAGTGTGCGTTATTATAAAGTTACGTGATACTATATGTCACTAATTTTAATTTTAAATTTGAATTTTATTATTATGGCGCAAGTTTTTTACGAGGTGGTCGAGCCTTACTCTGTCGAGCAGATGTTCGCTTTGGTTAATGATATTGCTAAATACCCCGAATTTGTTCCTGATTGTATCGCATCGGGTATTATTAAAAAACAAGATAATATTATTGCTGCATTTATTGAAGTTGAAAAGTTTGGTTTTAAAAAATCGTTTACTACTTTAAATCAGCTCAATGAACCTAATTCGATAGATCTTACACTGTTAGAAGGGCCATTTAAGCACTTGACCGGACAATGGCTATTTACCCCTATTGAGCAAAACAGGAGTAAAATCAGTTTTCGCTTGGATTTTGAATTTAAAAATAAGTTGTTAGATTTGACCTTTACCCCGGTTTTTAAAGAGGTGATGACCAATATGGTCAATGCGTTTTCACAAAGAGCAAGGCAGATATATTAAAATGATAACGATTGAAGTTGTTTATGCTTTACCAAATAATCCGACAATCATTAAATGTACGGTTGATAAACAAACTAATGTCTTGCAAGCGATAACAAAATCCAATATCTTATCTATCTGTGGGATAAAATTGGATGAGAATTTAGTCGGTATTTATGGAAAACGTTGTCAGCTGACTGATCAGCTTAACGACGGTGACCGTATTGAAATCTATCGCACACTCATTAATGATCCTAAAGAGATAAGACGAGCAAGAGCAGCACTAAAAAAATAATGATTTGAAGTGAAGGGAACCCAATGCATAATCTGCTAATTGAAAAGATTGAAACTTTGTGCAAAAAACGTGGTATTAAGCTGACAACGCAACGTCGAACAGTTTTAGATATCATGTTAAGCGCAAATAAAGCAATGAGTGCATATGATTTATTGGATCTTTTAAAAGTCAGTGAACCGCAAGCAAAACCCCCCACTATCTATCGTGCGCTTGAGTTTTTATTAGAACACGGATTTATTCATAAAGTTGAATCATCAAATAGCTATATTATTTGCCCCCATTTTCATGATCCTGAGCATATTTCAATTTTATTTATTTGTGATAAATGCCAACAAATTATTGAAAAACACTCCGAGGATATCGAGAAGCAACTTAAACAATTAGCCCAACAAAGCCACTTTTTAATTAAACACAGTGTGCTTGAAATTCATGGAATCTGTCAATCGTGTCAACATTAATTATTGCCCTTTGGTTGATTAATCTCGCCTGTGATACTGTAGGTCAAATTGCTTTTAAATATGCAGCAATGACCTCTAAACATAAGCAAGGGATTGGTTATTGGCATCGACTGTTTTGTAACTATTGGCTATGGCTTGGCTTTGGTTGCTATTTTATCGGTTTTATTTTTTGGCTGGCTTTCTTGAGTGAAGTTCCTTTATCTCAAGGTATATTATTAGGTTCCTTTAATATGATTACGGTAATGCTGGCCGGGCGTATACTATTCAAAGAGCACTTAACCGCCTTTCGACTTATTGGTATATTTTTTATCACAACCGGAGTGGTATTAGTTGGACTTAATTAATGAAGAAATTTTATATCATCGGTTTTATTTTATTGCTTTTCTTTGATACTTTTGGTCAAACCAGTTTTAAATTAACGGCAATTGCTGCACTGCCATTTGAAATAAGTTTTGATTGGTTAGTGCGAATATTTACCAACGGCTGGGCATATGTGGTAATGCTTGGTTACACAGGCGCATTTATGACGTGGATGGTGTTGTTAAAAAAAGCCCCGGTTGGTCCTGCTTTTGCCGCTTCGCATCTGCAAGTGGTGACCGTGATGCTGGTATCAGTTGTGGTATTTGATGAACAAATCACCTGTATACGCTTAGTCGGTGCATTATTTATTATTATCGGTATTGTTTTTCTGGCGTTAGCGGAACAAAGATTACAGCGATCATCTTAATTATTTACGTTAGATGAAAATAAGATTATCTTAAATAATAAAACAGCTCACCTCTAGCTTGAAAAGCAAGCTATAAAAGCCAATTGCCGTGAAAAAGGTTAAAAATAATAGCATTCAGAGTTTAGAATGAATTATATTGTAGATGAAAATAAGATTGTCTTAAAAAATAAAAAAGCTCACCTCTAGCTTGAAAAGCAAGCTATAAAAGCCAATTGCCGTGAA
>NZ_JAFNOK010000003.1:0-191650 GCF_026536305.1 Gilliamella sp. B3892 | reverse complement strand
AAAGGGTTAAAAATAATAGCATTCAAAGTTTAGAATGAATTATATTGTAGAAGAAAATAAGATTGTCTTAAAAAATAAAACAGCTCACCTCTAGCTTGAAAAGCAAGCTATAAAAGCCAATTGCCGTGAAAAGGGTTAAAAATAATAGCATTCAAAGTTTAGAATGAATTATATTGTAGAAGAAAATAAGATTGTCTTAAAAAATAAAACAGCTCCCTCTAGCTTGAAAAGCAAGCTATAAAAGACAATTGCCGTGAAAAGGGTTAAAAATAATAGCATTCAAAGTTTAGAATGAATTATATCTGTTTATCCCCGTTTTTTAGCATCTCAATAATGGTGCGGTTAGCATCAGGAAATTCATCGGCAATTAACTCTTCTTGATCAACCCAGCGGCTCGGTTGTCCCTCTTTGGCAAAGGGTACGCCGTCCCACTCTTCAACAAGATAAGCATGAATGGTGATATCACGATCATCATAACTGTGTTTGACGACTTTTAAAAATTGAGCATTGTGTATCTGGATATCGACTTCTTCTGCTATTTCACGTTGTAATGTTTGATAGGGCGTTTCGCCAGCTTCAATTTTTCCACCCGGAAATTCCCAAAAACCAGCAAGATGAGAGTCTTCACCACGTTGCGTGATAAAGATTTGACAATTTTGTGAACGAATAATACCTATAGCAATTTCAGTATGTTTTTTCATAATCCTATTGGTCTGAATAAAACCAAAGGGGAAAGTTAACCTTTCCCTTTCGATTCTGTTGTCAACTTAATTGACTATTTTAACATCATTATTGCTTGATGATACTAAATTTTTGTCAATTATTGTACAGCGCCGTGACAATGTTTGTATTTTTTACCTGAGCCACATGGACAAGGATCGTTACGACCAACTTTCGCTTCTGTTCGTACAATTGGTTGTGGTGAGCTTGGTGATTGGTCTTGATTTTCACCGTTAAAACCACCGATAGACTCATGGTTGGCATGCTGTTTTGCCATAAGTCTTTCCATTTCTGCTTGACGTTGACGCTCTGCTTCATCCACTTCTTGTTGAGAACGAATTTGCACCCGGCTTATATAACCAATGACATCATATTTTAACGATTCTAACATGTTAGCAAACATGTTAAATGATTCACGTTTATACTCTTGTTTCGGGTCTTTTTGTGCATAACCACGTAAATGGATACCTTGACGCAGATAATCCATTGCCGCTAAGTGCTCTTTCCACAAAGTATCAAGCGTTTGTAACATAACACTCTTTTCAAAGTCTCTGAGCGCTTCAGAACCGGCGATATTCTCTTTTTCGATATATCGGTCAGTGGCAATTTGCATAATGCGTTCACGCAACGTTTCTTCATGAAGATTTTGCTCTTCATCGAGCCACTTACTGATAGGTAGTTCAAGATCGAAATCGGTTTTTAAGGCATTTTCAAGTCCAGGTACATCCCACATCTCTTCAATCGATTGTGGTGGAATATACTGATCAATAACCGCATTAAACACATCACCACGAATTGAATCAATCGTCTCTTTAATATCAGAATTGTCTAACAGTTCGTTTCGCTGGCGATAGATAGCTTTACGTTGGTCATTTGCAACATCATCATATTCAAGTAATTGCTTACGAATATCAAAGTTACGACTTTCAACCTTTTTCTGCGCGTTAGCGATTGCTTTAGTGACCCACGGATGTTCGATAGCTTCGCCTTCTTTCATCCCCAGTTTACGCATCATATTACCCACACGCTCAGAAGCAAAGATTCTCATTAATGGATCTTCAAGCGATAGATAAAAACGTGACGCACCCGGATCACCTTGACGACCAGCACGGCCTCGTAACTGGTTATCAATACGACGAGATTCATGGCGCTCTGTACCTAAAATATAAAGTCCGCCTAAAGCAATAACTTCTTCATGTTTTGCTTGCCATGCTTGTTTGGCTTTTTCGATATCTTCCGGTGTTGGGTTTTCAATATGAGCGAGATCACTTTGCCAGTTACCACCTAACATAATATCCGTACCACGACCAGCCATATTGGTTGCGATAGTCACAGCACCTTTACTACCGGCATTGGCAATAATCTCAGCTTCTTGAGCATGGAATTTAGCATTTAACACATTATGTTTGATACCTGCTTTTTTAAATGCGTTAGACACTAACTCAGATTTTTCAATTGAAGCTGTACCCACTAACACGGGTTGACCACGTTCGATACAGGCTTTTACATCGGCAACAATCGCATCAATTTTTTCTTTTTCGCTCATAAAGACCAGATCAGGATAATCTTTACGTACCATTGGGCGATTGGTTGGTATAACAATCGTATCTAAACCATAAATTTGGTTAAATTCGAACGCTTCTGTATCAGCAGTACCGGTCATACCTGCTAATTTTTGATAGAGGCGGAAGTAATTTTGGAAAGTGATTGACGCTAATGTTTGGTTTTCATTATTAATTTTTACATGCTCTTTAGCTTCAACCGCTTGATGTAAACCGTCAGACCAACGGCGACCGTCCATTGTTCGGCCGGTATGTTCATCGACAATGATAATTTCGTTATCTCTAACAATATAATCAACATCACGATGAAATAAATGATGTGCTCGTAGGGCGGCGTTGACATGATGCATTAGCACGATATTACTCGGTGAGTAAAGTGATTCATCACTTTTCATAATACCTTGTTTGATCAGCAGCTCTTCAACTTTAATTAAACCACGTTCAGTTAAGTTGACTTGACGAGATTTTTCATCGATTGAAAAGTCACCGTCGCCTTGGAATTGATCTGAATCTTCTTTTTCTTGTCTGATTAAGCTTGGAATGATTTTATCAACACTGACATAACGATCAGAGCTATCTTCCGCCTGCCCGGAGATAATGAGAGGTGTTCGGGCTTCATCAATTAAGATTGAGTCAACTTCATCCACTAACGCATAATGTAATGGGCGTTGAACTCGAGCATTTTTGCTAAACACCATATTGTCACGTAGGTAGTCAAAACCATATTCGTTATTGGTACCATAAGTAATATCGGCATCATAGGCTTCACGCTTTAGGTGTGGCGGAAGATTAGGCAGGTTGATACCAACACTTAAGCCTAAAAATTCAAATAATGGGCGGTTGTTTTCCGCATCACGTTGCGCTAAGTAATCATTGACTGTAACAACATGTACGCCTTTGCCGGTTAAGGCATTTAAGTAAGCGGGTAAGGTTGCTGTTAATGTTTTACCTTCACCGGTGCGCATTTCGGCAATACAGCGCTCATTAAGCACCATGCCCCCAATAAGCTGGACATCAAAATGGCGCATACCAAATACCCGTTTACTGGCTTCACGAACAACAGCAAAGGCTTCTTCTAAAATATCATCTAATTTGGTGCCGTCAGCGATTTTTTGTTTAAATTCATTGGTTTTGGCTTTCAGCTCATCATCAGTTAACGCTTCCATTGCAGGTTCTAATGCGTTGATTCTTTCGACACGTTTGCGCATCATTTTTAAGATACGCTCATTACGACTACCGAACACTTTTGTTAATAATTTTAATAACATAAACTTTCTCTTATTCTTTTTTAATAGGTGTAATAAGGCATACGCCTTTTTGCGAAAATAGTATTTATTTGAGTTTCAAACTCGCTAAACGGTAGTTATAGGACCAGCTCTTATCGCATTATCGGGCGATAAGCGGACCACTTTACTCAATGACAAATCATCATAAATAGGCGAATTGATTTGCACATAAGCATGTCGTTTTGCCGATAGGGGGAGTGTTTGAGATGCTGATTTACTTGGTGCTTGATGATCTTGCACAATTGCGGCAATCGCAATAATATCAACATGTGAGATTGATGACTGCGCAGGTAAACCCGGTTGCTGGTACAAACCAAATCCAGCAGCAATCACACCTAATAATAAGTGCGATAATGCAGTTTTAATAATTAAGCGTTTGTGGAGTTGTTTACAATAGCTAATCACAGTCATAGTGGCAACATTCTAGCATTTTTTACCAAAATTAAAACAATTATTACAGCATTGTCATTGAGTCCTTTTAATGGCAGAAGAGAAATCGATTAATGTCTATGATTGAGTCGTTAGCCAGTTGAAGGTTAAGTTAGTAAAATTTCGTTTATTCAATAAGATATTATCCACTTGCCCAATTATATTCGGGTTTTTGTAAGTGTTAAATAGGCTGATGCAAATATCAACGCCAGCTCATTACCTTGCTTTAATGCTAATTTCGCGAGTTGATTAGCTGTATTTGCCTCGTCTGATGCAGAAGGTGCAATGAGCAAAGTAGTCTTTTTTTAAGGTAGTTAAGCTTTAGGATGAAAGCGACATAATCATTCTCATTAAGAAAATGGGGGAAGGCCATATTTATCATTGTCATCCCCCATTGCGGTCTGTATTGAATATTGGTTTTTATTTTCATCTTTTTTATTCACGTTCTGGCATTGAATAGAAAAGATGAAAGATGGTTATTTCACCATTAATTGCCCCATCATGCCTAATGTTTCATGTTCAACGATATGACAATGATACATGCGTAATCCCGGCATATTTTGTTGAATTTTAATAACAAGCGTTTCGTGCGGGCGTAAGTTAGTGGTATCTTTCAAGGCAACAAACTCGGGTGTAGTTTTAGTGCCATTTAATTCACGAGATTGCACAATAAATTGCGCTCCATGTATATGGAAATTGTGATCCATATGTGAGTTGTTAACAATTGTCCACTCTTCAACATCGTGAAGTTTACTTTCTAAGTCGATTCGTGACATATCATGCCGTTTGCCATTAATTAAAAACAGCATACCACCTCGAGGCTCACTTTTATCCATTACTTCGGTATATTCAAGTGATTTTTTGGCGACGGCTTCACCTAAAGTTGGTACTTGCTTTAGATGAGTCGGTAGAACGGTACTGGCCGTTTGAGTTAACTGAAGCTGTGAAAGAATGATGTTTTGTTCCGGCGGTACATTCCCCATTTTGCCACGATCGTAGCCAATGTTTTGCAAGTAAAGGCTGGCGGTTTTTTTCGGAACGATAACCACTTCAGCCCGTTCTGCCGGAGTAAGTAATAGCGGTTTGTTGAGTTGATGCGGCTCGGCAATGAAACCGCCGTCTGTAGCAACTAAAAAGACATCACAATCCGGTATTGATAGGTTTAAATATCGGCCAGAACACGCATTCCAGATTCTGACTCGGGTTGCACCTTCTACTTTTATATTGGGTTGGTAAGTACCATTGATTAACACAAATTGTCCTTCCCGACCATTCATCCAGTCAGTCATGGAGTTTTCGGCGATTTCGCCGTTTTCAGTTAATTTTAAGTCGGAAAAGAACCAATGTTGCTCCGGTAGCGAAGCGAGCGGATCATTTTTACTGCGCACAATAAAGGTACCGGCTAAGCCACGAAAGACTTGTTCTGCCACCGTATTATGCCCATGTGGATGATACCAATATGTCCCGGCTGTGCCTTCCGGTATGGTAAATTCATAAACCCGGCTGCCACCTGCCGGAATAGCATCTTGTGGATTTCCGTCTTGATCTGAAGGAATAAGCAAACCATGCCAGTGAACGGTTGTCGGTTGTGAGAGATCATTTTTAACGGTTATTTTAACATGATCGCCTTCAAATACTTCGATTTTCGGGCCTGGAATCATGCCATTATATGCCCAAAATTCGGTGGTAATTTCCGGTGTTAAGGCTATCTTGACCGGTTTTAAATGTAGCGTTGCTTCAAATACGCCAGCTTGGGTACTGGTATTTTTTAAATTAGTTAACTCGGGTAAATTTTTACCGTGTGGTAGCGCTGTAGTCGATAACAGTTTTTGTGGCATGTTGTTATTCATGTTCATATTCATATTCATATTCATGTTCATGTTCATATGGTCGTGCATATCCCCCTCCGTATTACAGTTATCAGATTTAACATCACAAACGTTTTCGGACATCGATGAGTGATTCATTTTGGCGATAGCTTTAGTGGCAATTAATCCGCCTAGGGCTGCGGTAAAACTGATGATAAAATTTCGACGTTTCATAATATTCCTTTAAAATACATTTAGTTAAATAATAACCTTCTCTTCAAAACACCATAATAAAAAGCCAGACAAGCGGTGCCTTTTATTGCGTTATTGATAGTGAATTACTTACTTCTTATTTATGTGTAGATAAAAACGTTTTAAGCAATTTTTGGTGGTTTTAACTCAGGAATAAATGCTTTATACACCGGTATAAATTTTATTGGTCGGTACTGTTCGCTTTCAGTGGCATAATCAAAGGAGATAACGTAGTCAGTTATTAGCGAACCACATGTTAAGCAGTGATTGGCTAATTGACAGGTGTTTGGGAATACTGATTTAGGATTAGATTTACTGGTAGTTAAGTGGCTTTCGATTTGATTTATTTTTACAGCCGTTTGATGCGCCAAATGACAACGAGCAGGGGATTGAAAATTATTTTTAGATAAATGCCATACAGAAACACTCAACAAAAATAATACTATTGCCAATAGGGCAATAATATTATAAGCGTTATTGTTGATTCTTAATGACATAGTAAATCTCACTATTCATCTAACAAAATATGCGCTTATTTTACCGAAAAAAGCGCGAAATTTGTACTTTTTTTAGGAACTTTAAGGTTAAATGATTGAATTCATTTTCTCGCATAGTGACAATAATAGCGCTGGTTGTCTTTTGCTGAGTAAAAAATAAGCTAAATATCAACGATATTTAGATAAAATATGTAAGATAAATACTAACTGTTCTGTTATTATATTTGTATAACAAAAAAATGTGAAATATAACGGTATGAAAATTCTTTTTGGTGTTCAAGGCACAGGAAATGGCCATATTAGTCGTTGTAGAACATTAGCTAAAGCATTGAAAAAGGTTGGCGCTGATGTTGATTATATTTTTAGTGGTCGCGATGCTAAAGATTATTTTGATATGGAAGCATTTGGTAACTATAAAACCTTTTGTGGTCTCTCTTTTGCAACGCTTAATGGTAAGATTAATTTTCGTAAAACAATCCAACGAATTCGAGCTTTTCGGCTGATTAAAGATGTCCGTGAGCTGGATCTTTCAAATTATGACTGTATTATTAGCGATTTTGAGCCGGTTAGTGCTTGGGCTGCTCACAATCAACATCGGGAGTGTCTAGGGATCAGTAATCAGGCCGTTTGCCAATACCTTAAACCGAAAGAGTATGGCATGATTGCCAATGTGATTATGAAATATTATGCGCCCGTGACTCAACCTATAGGTCTGCATTGGTTTCATTTTGGGCATAAACTGATTCCACCAATGATTGATTCATTTGATGTTGCACCAACTGAGAACGGAACAATCGTTGTTTATTTACCGTTTGAAGGGTTAGATGAAATTACCCAGTTTTTAACGCCGTATAAAGAGTATCAATTTATCTGTTTTCATCCGGATGTTAAACAATCATCAAATCAAGGTAATATCACCATGCATACCCTCAGTCGGGATAATTTTACGCATGCGTTATTAAGCTGTTCGGGTATTATTTCTAATACGGGTTTTGCTCTAATATCAGAAGCGTTAGCGTTGGGTAAAAAAATTCTAACTAAGCCGGTTTCTGGTCAATTTGAACAAATTTATAATGCTCAGTGCTTGCAAACTTTAGATATGGCAACGGTAATGGAAAATTTAAATCATGCTAAACTTAAACATTGGTTAAATCTTGCATCACCTCAACCAACGATCTATCCGGATGTTGCAACGGAATTAGCAAATTGGATTGTTTCAGGGCAAAAAGAGTCTTTACTATCGTTAAGCCAACGATTATGGCGTGCAACGGTGTTTTCGGAAAATGTGCAAAAACGTATTAAATCTTTAGGGTATTGTGTATAAAGGAAATAGTATGATTTTAAGTATTATTGTTGCCATGGCGGATAATCGTGTGATTGGTTTAAATAATCAAATGCCATGGCATTTACCTGCTGATTTAGCATGGTTTAAAAAAAATACGCTAAATAAACCTGTGATTATGGGACGTAAAACGTTTGAATCAATCGGTCGACCCTTGCCTCATCGCCATAATATCATTATTAGTCGACAGGCAGAGAAAAGCCAAGCTAATGAGGAAAATATCAGTTGGGTTGGATCAATTGATGAAGCTATCGCATTGGCTAAAACGCAGCAGGTCGAAGAGGCATTTATTATTGGTGGTGGCAATATATATAATCAGTCGCTACCTTTTGTTGATCGTCTGTACTTAACCCATATTCAAGCGGATTTAAAGGGCGATACCTATTTTCCGGATTATCAGCCGGAAAACTGGCAGCAAGTTTATTGTGAAAATCATCATGCCGATGATAAAAATCCTTATGATTACCAGTTTGAAATTTTAGCCAGAAGTTAAAGGTCAATACGTTGCCACAACGTTAAGCTGTGGCAAATAAACAGGTTTTAGCCCTGTAATCGTTTTGCTTCAACCACATCCGGTAACTGCTTAATCTTAGTTAATACTCGATTAAGTGAATCTTGATTAAATATCTGCATATCCATATCAATGGTTGCAAGTTGCTGTTTCATTTCAATGCGGCTGGTAACACTTAGCACATTGACTTTTTCGTTGGCTAATATGGTGGTGATATCCCGCAATAAGCCACTTCTGTCATTGGCAATAATTCTGACAATCATGGTGTAACTTGAATTGTGATTACCGCTCCATTGTGCACTGGTGATCCGCTCCGGCGCATGGTTTTTTAATTCTTGTAGTTGTTCACAATCAGCACGGTGAATGGAGATGCCTCGACCTTGAGTGACAAATCCCACTATCGGATCACCGGGTATCGGGCGGCAGCAGTTAGCAATGGTGTACATTAAATTATCCACACCTTCGATAATAATTTCGCCACATTTACTTGCGGTTTTAGTAATGTTTTTGGCTTGCGTCGTCGATTTTTGGGTGATCTGTTTTAAAGCCGCTTCATCTTCTTCTTCCGCCGTCGGTTTGTTAAATTGGGCATTGATAAAATTCACTAATTGATTAATTCTAACATCGCCACTACCAATACCAGCAAGCACTTCATTAAATGAATGTGCGTTATATTTATTGATGAGGATCTTTTCAACACTTTTTAAACTGATATTTAAAGGCTCAAGTTCATTGGATAAGATCTGTTCACCTGTAGCAATATTTTTATCACGATCTTGCTTTTTAAACCAGGCAAGAATTTTGGCTCTGGCTCGACTGCTGTTAACAAAACCGGTATTGGGATTTAACCAGTCACGGCTAGGGTTAGGCTGTTTTTGGGTGATGATTTCGACTTGATCACCGATTTTTAGGTTGTAGGTAAATGGCACAATGCGTCCGCCAACTTTGGCGCCAATACAGCGATGTCCAACATCACTATGAATATGGTAAGCAAAATCAAGCGGGGTTGAGCCAGCAGGCAAATCAACCACATCGCCTTTAGGGGTGAAGACGTAAACGCGATCATCAAAAATTTGGCTTCTGACCGCTTCTTGTATCTCGCCACTTTCTGACATCTCTTGTTGCCATGTGAGTAGCTTACGTAACCAAGAAATCCGTTGATCGTAAGCGGTCATTTTATCGGTACTGCCTTCTTTGTACTTCCAATGTGCCGCAACGCCTAATTCGGCATCATTATGCATTTGTTCCGTTCGGATTTGAATTTCTATGGTTTTTTCTTCAGGACCATATACTACGGTGTGAATCGATTGGTAACCGTTTGGTTTGGGATTAGCGACATAATCGTCAAACTCTTTGGCAATGTGTTTATAGTGACTATGCACAATACCTAATGCATTATAACAGTCTTCAATTCGATCGCAGATGATACGTACCGCTCTGATATCGTAAAGCTCGTCGAACTGTAGATGTTTGCGTTCCATTTTTCGCCATATGCTGTAGATGTGTTTTGGTCGCCCGTAAACCTCTGCCCGAATATGGTCTTGATTCATCATATCTTGAAGATTTTTAACAAACTGATTGATATATTGCTCACGATCTAAACGTTTTTCTTGTAATTGTGAGGCGATAAAGCGATATTGATCGGGATATAAATAACGGAAACAAAAATCTTCTAATTCCCATTTTAGTTGCCCAATACCTAACCGATTGGCAAGTGGCGCATAAATATTAAAGCACTCTTTAGCGGCAAGAAATTGCTCTTCTTGAGGCGCATGCATTAACGTACGTAAGTAGGTGATGCGTTCGGCAATTTTGATAACAACACTGCGGAAATCGTTGACCATTGCCAATAACATACGTCTGATGCTATCGATTTGTTCATTGGTTGCATTACCATTACGAATCGCCCGCAATTGGCGAATATCTTTCATTTTGATAATGCTGGAAAGAATGTGAATGATTTCACGATCGAAATCTTCGGGGATATCTTCCCGGCGGATAACTTTGGCATCAAGGAAAGGAAGCAGTAGGGCGGCACACAGGCTATTGATATCCATATTTAAGGTTGACAAAATTTCGACCATTTCAATCGCATTTTGAAAACAATATGTCTGCTCAGCCGATCCGGCACTATTTTCAAAACAGAAATCCCAAATATCTTTAAACTTCTGATAGGATTCTTGATTGGTCAATAACAGCTCGTGTTTAGCCCACAGTTCAACATCAAATTGAGCAAGAGAGTAATGCTCTTCATGCTGTTGGTGCGCTCCTCTAATTGATACCATAATTACGGTCCTAACTTTGTTAACAATAACATTGATTCAATGTGCTTGGTTTGAGGAAACATATCTAATATCGCAACTTGAGAAATTTGGTATCCTGCATCAATAAATTGTTTGGTGTCTCTTGCTAACGTCGCCGGATTACACGAAATATAAACAATTTTAGATGGTGCAAGTTTCACAATTTCAGCTGAAGCATTCAAAGCACCTGCACGGGCAGGATCAAGCAATACTTTACTAAATTGTGATTCACTCCAGATTGCAAATTGTGCTGTATCCTCTAAATTTCCTGTTATAAAATGTGTTTGGGCACAAATGTCATTCTTATTTAATATGGTGTTGAATTTGGCTTTTTCAACCAGCGCCTCAACACCTTCTACGCCAGTAACAGATTTGCATAACTTTGCCATTGGCAACGAAAAATTACCCATACCACAGAACAGATCCAGTACATTATCTGTGGGTTCTAAGGCCAGCCACTGTAGCGCTTGATTAACCATTTTTTGATTAATTTTACTACTTACTTGGATAAAATCGAGTGGACTAACCGTTAATTTTAAATGATTAATAAGGTAATAATGTTCGGTGTTACCGGTTATATGCACTAATTGTTTGCCATGTAAATAGAGTGAAATATTATTAGTATCGGCAAATTGTTTTAATATATTAGTCTCTTTTTCAGTCATTGGCATGGTATGTCTTAGTACCATGATAATTCCACTGTCGAGGGCTATTAATTCAACATGTCCCAGTGCTTTTTGCTGTTTAATATTTTTTAAGCAGATCTGTAATGGAGCAATGAGCGCATCTAACTCAGGA
The DNA here is from genome assembly GCF_026536305.1 of Gilliamella sp. B3892. Classification (NCBI taxonomy): domain Bacteria; kingdom Pseudomonadati; phylum Pseudomonadota; class Gammaproteobacteria; order Orbales; family Orbaceae; genus Gilliamella; species Gilliamella sp. B3892. The sequence continues at coordinate 180,142 of NZ_JAFNOK010000003.1, read as the reverse complement.
ACTAAAATTGGGCAGTTTTGAATATTAATAATCTGATTAGATTCTGCCTGCCTGAAGCCTACCAACAACTCACCTTTAACCAAATTAATTGATAGCCTTGCCCGCCGGCGGTATCCGTATGGCTGATCGGCGATAATAAGCGGTGCTTGCGCTAAAACTGATGTTAATGATGACTGACTCTCTTTTTGTAATAGTTTTATCAAAGCTTGATATTTAGCTTGCTGCTGTAAGTGTGACGAAATATGTTGCAGTTCGCACCCGCCACAGCGCTGATAATATTGACACTGAGGTGTGACCCGTTCGTTGCTTTGATTGTGATATTTGATAACTTTTGCTTTAGCGTAATTTTTTTTATCTTCTGTCAATACAATATCAACAGTTTCGCCCGGTAGAGCCGATTTTACAAATAGAGTTTTACCTTTGTCATTGGCCACGCCTTGACCGAAGGCATCTAAATTTTCAACTGTGACTGTCAGTTTTTGCGCTGTGAGTTTTTTTTTCGTTGGGGTATAGAATTTGACCATTTTAACTACAATTATGTTAACCGTTCAAGTAATGCCGTTTTGACATGTAAAGGGACTAAATTTGTCACATCCCCGCCATGGTAGGCGACTTCTTTAACAATTGTTGATGAAATAAAGCCCATCGCTATTGACGGCATTAAAAATAGGGTATCGAGATCAGCTTTAAGTGCTCGGTTCATTTCGGCCAGTTGCCTTTCGTATTCAAAATCGTGTGTAGTTCTGACGCCTCGAACAATGACCGTTGCATTATGTTCGTGAGCAAACTTTGCCATTAACGTTTCAAAACCAATTACCTCAACATTAAGTAAATGTTCACTTGCTGTAGAGGCTAAATTGACCCGCTCATCTAGCGTAAATAGGGTTTTTTTGTTGGGGCTTTGGGCAATGGCAACAATAAGACGAGGAAATAGTTTTGAGGCTCGTGTTATCAGATCGATATGTCCATTAGTGATAGGATCGAACGTTCCGGGAAAAACGGCGGTCAAGGTTTTACTTTTCATCAGTCATATTATCCATTATTAAATGTGGGGATATCATACCTAATTTTATTTAGGATTGTTAGTTAAGTAAGGTAAATTTCTTTTTATTTTTATACTAAAACGTATATATTTTCTGAAAGTTCTTGACAAAACGGCGCATAAGAAAGTGATAACACCGATTAGATCATAAGGCGAGCATGGGCGATTGATAGGTTAAAAAATAAAAAAAGCAAATTATGGAAGAAGCGGTGACTTCCACCATAATTTGTGTCACAGTGACATTAAGGTACCGACTACTAAGTGAAAAAATGAAAAGTTGTTTGGTGATGATAAGCCTGATCTGGTTGCAAAAAACAGCTAGCTTGCGCCCACTCCGGATGATGTGGACTATCCGGTAAGCATTCGGCTTCTAATGCGACGCCGGCAAAATTGTCATACTCACCATTGTGACGATTAGGAGTATGTTGCAAAAAATTGCCTGTGTAGACCTGTAGCGCCGGCTGAGTTGTGGTCATATTCATCACAATTTTTTTATCACTGGATATGAGCTGTGCAGCAATAGGTTGTGTCTTATCTAATAGATATGCATGGTCATAACCGCCGGTTTTTTGCCTTTCTTCACTCTCAAGCAATCTATCCGATAGCAATCTTGGTTGGCGTAAATCCATATCTGCTTGAGTGACATCAGTTAAATCACCGCAAGGAATTCCCTGTTTATCGACCGGTAAGTATAAGTTAGCATTGACTTTTAATGTGTGGGAAAGAATATTTTTACTGCTTTCGCCATCGAGATTAAAGTAAGCATGGTTGGTTAAATTTACCGGCGTTGTTTTGTTGGTGGTGGCTTGAAACTCGATCACAACTTGATTTTCATCGGTTAAATGATAACTGACTGTGACGTTAAGTTCACCGGGAAAGCCTTGATCGCCGTCAGGTGAAATTAAACTAAAGGTCACTTTTTGTGCCGATTGATTTTTGATATCCCATAACAATTTATCAAAACCTAGCTTGCCGCCATGAAGTTGGTTTTCCCCTTGATTGGCAACAAGTCGATAGTGGGTGCCAGCTATATCAATGGCAGCGCCTGCAATTCGGTTTGCATAACGCCCAATTGTTGCCCCTAAATAGGCATCTTGCTGTTGATATTGTTCAAAGGTTTTACAGCCAAGTAATACTTCGCGGTGTTCTCCGGCATTGATTGGCACTAAACAAGATAGCCAAGTTGCGCCCCAATTCGAGACTTTAACTTGCATACCTTGTTTATTCGTAAGAGTAATAATCTGCATTACTGACATATTGCACTGGCTCCTTCACTCGGCTGGCAAACATAGCATGTTTCTTTAATGCCAAACTTTTGCTGATAATGGTTATGCACCACCGCTTTAACGTCGTCCACTTTATCTTTAGGTACCAAAGCAACCACGCAACCGCCAAAACCGCCGCCGGTCATACGCACGCCACCTTCATCGCCGATGACTTTGTGGATAATTTCAACTAAGTAATCAATTGCCGGAACGGTGATTTCAAAATCATCACGCATCGATTTGTGGCTTTGCGCCATAAGTAGTGATAAAAGTTTGTAATCCCTCACTTCCAGCGCATGTGATGCTAATAAGGTACGCTCATTTTCAGTAATCACATGGCGAGCCCGTTTAAATACCACCGGATCAAGTGTTGACTCAATGACTTCCAACTCAGCAAGTGATGCATCACGCAAGGCTCTAACCCCTAATGCTTCGGCGGCAGCTTCGCATTGTTCACGGCGGGTGTTGTATTGGCTATCGACTAAGCCCCGTTTGATGTTGGAATTGATAATCACTACAGCGAGATCCTCAGGAATACTGACCGGATGAGTCCCTAATGTGCGGCAATCAATCAATAATGCATGTTGTGCTTCTCCTAATGCCGATATCAGTTGATCCATAATGCCACAGTTACAACCCACAAACTGATTTTCGGCTTCTTGCCCGATTAAGGCGAGTTTTGTGCCATCTAACGGCAGTTGATAAAGCACTTGAAACATTTTACCCACCGCCACCTCAAGTGATGCTGAGGAGCTTAAGCCAGCACCTTGTGGCACATTACCGCTGATAACAAAGTCTGCGCCATGAATATTGTTGGCATATTTTTTTAAATGTTTCACTACGCCTCGTACATAATTCGCCCATTGATAGTTTGGGTGCTTTTCGATTGGCTTGTCTAACGAAAACTCATCTTGTTGATGATGATAATCCAGCGCGATGACTCGTATAATATTATCTGAACGTTTGTGGCAACTGATTACAGTTTGATAATTAATCGCACACGGTAACACATAGCCGTCGTTGTAGTCGGTATGTTCACCAATTAAATTGACTCGTCCGGGAGCTTGCACAACCGTATCGGGTTGGTATCCAAATTGACATTCAAAAGCTTGTGTGGTTTTTTCGATTAATGCTTTCATCTATTTATCCTTTTGAGCTTTATAGTGCACATCACTAACGTTACGCAGTCTTTCGGCTGCCTGTTCTGGCGTTAAATCTCGTTGTACTTCAGCGAGCATCTCATAACCAACCATGAATTTTTTAACTGTAGCTGAACGTAACAATGGGGGATAAAAGTGTGCATGTAATTGCCAATATTGCGCATTATTTTCTCCGTATGGCGCACCATGCCAGCCCATTGAATAAGGGAAAGAGCAGTTAAACAAGTTATCATAGCGGCAGGTTAATTTTTTTAGTGCAATAGCTAAATCAACTTGTTGTTCATTCGTTAATAAAGTCAGTTGTGGAATGTGGGTTTTGGGTAACAGTAATGTTTCAAAAGGCCATACCGCCCAAAATGGCACAACCGCCAACCAATAGTCTGTTTCAACGACAATACGTTCACGAGCGATAAGTTCTTTTTCGACATAATCAACCAATAAATTGCGGTGGTATTTCTGAAAATAATGGCGCATGTTCTGATCTTCACGTGCAATTTCATTGGGTATAAAGCTATTTGCCCAAATTTGCCCATGTGGATGTGGGTTTGAGCAACCCATTGCTGCGCCTTTATTTTCAAATATTTGCACCCACGGGTAATGTTGGCTAAGTTCTTGTTGTTGACGAATCCATGTCTTAATAACGCCCTCAATCGCAGGTAAATCAAGTTCAGGTATTGTTTTACTGTGATCGGGTGAAAAACAGATAACCCGACTTGTTCCCCTGGCACTTTGCATTTGAAAGAGGGGATCGTCATTTACCGGCGAGTCGGGCGTATTTTCCATTAGTGCAGCAAAATCATTGGTAAAAACAAACGTTCCGGTATAGTCAGGGTTCACATCGCCGGTGACACGCTTATTGCCCGGGCACAAAAAACAATTTGGATCGTAGCTTGGTTTTTGCTCCTGATTTAATGTCTCTTGCTGACCTTGCCAAGGCCGTTTTGCTCGATGTGGCGAAACAAGTACCCATTGATTGGTCAACGGGTTATACCGACGATGAGGATGATCAACCGGGTTAAAAATGTCCATTTGTACCTCTTATCTGATTTTGCCTAATTTTTTATTGAAGATCACCCAATTAATCCGGGTAACCTTGTGGGTTTTTTGATTGCCAATGCCATGAATCTTTGACCATGTCATCAAGCGTGAGTTTGGTTTTCCAACCTAATATTTGTTCGGCTTTTTTAGCATCAGCCCAAAACGCTGGCAGATCGCCGGCTCGTTTCGGCGCAAAATGCCAATTGAGTGGCTTGCCGGATGCTTTTTCAAAAGCTTGAATAACTTGTAATACACTGTAGCCAATGCCGGAACCTAAGTTATAAATGTGTACACCGGCTTTATTGTGGTCTGCTTTAAGGGCGGCAATATGACCGTCAGCTAAATCAACGACATGAATAAAGTCACGCACACAAGTACCGTCTTGTGTTGGGTAGTCATTGCCAAATACGGCTAGCGATTGTCGTTTACCTATGGCAACTTGCGTAATATATGGCATAAGATTGTTTGGGATACCTAGTGGATCTTCGCCCATTAATCCGCTTGGATGCGCCCCAACCGGGTTAAAATAGCGTAGGATTGTCAATGACCAATCAGGCTCAGCGACCGCTAAATCCATGATGCATTGTTCAACCATTAATTTACTTTTGCCATAAGGGCTGGTTGGTAAACCTTGTGGTAAGGTTTCAACGTAAGGAACGGGTGCCAGCTCACCATATACGGTTGCTGATGAACTAAAAACTAACTGTTTAACACCCGCATCACGCATTGCTTTCATCAAAACGATACTGCCGTAAACATTGTTTTGATAATACTCAAGTGGTTTATGCACCGACTCGCCCACTGCTTTTAGACCTGCAAAATGGATAACCGCTTGTATTTTATGCTCGTTGAAAATTTTAGCTAAAAGCTCTGCATCACACACATCACCTTGATAAAAATCAACACGCTGTCCGGTTATTTGTTCTATTCTGTCTAATACAGATGCTTTACTGTTAAACAAATTATCAATCACAATAGGGGTATAGCCCGATTGAATCAATTGTACGCATGTGTGACTTCCTATATATCCGCAACCGCCTGTAACTAATATTTTCATTTTCAAACCTTTATTTATGCAAGTTAAGTTAAGCGAAGGTCAATTAATCTTGTGTATCTTCACTTTTTTGTTTTCTAAAAAGATCCCATGGACCCCGTCCAGATAAGGTGAAGGATGAAATTATAGTAAAGCTAAAAGCAATTAAGCCAAGTACTAAGTATGCTCCTTCAAAACCAATTTTAACATACATTAATCCTGCAAAGGTGGACATAAACATAATCGATAACTGTTTTGCAAAACAAAATGCAATTAAGTAAACCGTTGCCGATAAGCGAATCGGAAAGTGTTTAGTAATATATTTAAATGCACCAACTAACAATAATGGGGCTTCAAACATATGTAAGGTCTTTAAAATAACAACTTCAACGGCATTACTGGCAAAGGCTGAGCCAGTTATGCGAATTGACATAATAGCGCCAGCAACTAACAACGTATTTTTGCTACCAATTTTCATTACAATAAGCGGCGCAAAAAACATGACAGTCGCATTTAAAAATTCACCGAGGGTGGTGACATAACCAAAGGCTTCTCGCCCTATCTGTTCACTTGAAAAAAATGAGGTGAAAAAGTTAGCAAATTGTTGATCAAATACATCATAAGTGCAAGCAACACCGACAATATATAGCATAAAAAACCAAGTTTTGCGCATGCTAAGCAAGTCAACGGCTAATTTCAGGTTAAAAGGCTCGGGTTTATTTAGTCCCATTTGTTCAACCACATCGGTAGTTGACGTTTTTGCTGGATCGGCGATTTTGACTAAAAATAACAAAATCAGCGCAAAGCCGGAACACAACCAATATACAGCGTTGACATCTTTCGATATCATTATACCGACAAATGAAGCGCAGATAGCCCAACCAAAACAGCCAAACATCCGGCAGCGGCCAAATTCAAACCCACTGCGTCGACTGATTTTTTCAACCAATGCTTCAATAGCGGGCGCTCCACCACTAAATACCATACCAAGATAAAAACCGCCGGCTATGGCACCTAGTGTCACATTAAATCTTAAAAGTGGCCCAAGTACGAAAATAAAAAACGGACCAAATAACACTAACAGCAAGGTTATGACCCATAGCAGATGTTTTTTAAGTCCCAACTTATCGGAAACTAAACCAAATAAAGGCTGAAAAAACAGTGCGAATAGTGAAATAAATGAAAACACATAACCGGTGTCGGCTTCATTTAGTCCATTCATTTTCAACCAAACAGGAAAAAATGGACAATAAGCGCCCATAATGAAAAAGTACAGAAAGAAGTAGAGGCTAAACACCCAGTAATTCTTGTTGTGTAATGAAGACTTGATTTTTTGATTCATAGTGAACTTCCTTTGCTAAGCCTTAAATGATTAATTCATCATTTGGGAATCGTTTACATATTCAGTAAACAGAAAAAGCTACATAAGATTGCGTAAATAATATCACTAAGAAAATCCAAAAAAAGTGATCTAGGTAACATTTTATGAAATCGTTTACATTTTTTGTTTGCCCGACATTAGCCATTACTTTAGTTGTTAATCTATTGTTTAAATTAGTATTATTAGCTATTTTCTAAAAAGAAGCTTAGATAAACAATTAAAATTATCAAAAATAATCATGTTACCTCTAGTTTGAATAACCATTATTGAACAATAAGTCATCAAGATTAGATAGGTAAGCAATAGTTATTTGGAATCGATTACATTTATGGTGAGTAAAGGTTTATCCACCAAATATGTTGCACTAATTCAACATCGAAATGACAAAATAGTTTGGTCAATAGAAGGCGGGCGAGTCAGTTTAATCGGAGCGATTTACTGGTCGGATAATTGTCGCTGTTGTTGTTAGTAAGACAAGGTTTAGTGTTTATCCTTTAAACATGATAGCTGTTTTTTGCTAAAACGTAGGGTAAATCTGAAACTTCTTGACAAGTTGGTAGGCGGTATTGGAATAATTTTTCAGGTTTTACGATAAGATAACTTGCTTTGTCATATATTACAGACGCACAAATCATCTTATCGTTACTGTTACTGATTATTGGTGATGTTTATTCGTTTTTCAAACTCTGCCCAAGGGTAATAACCGTCAGCATTTAAATTGGCATTTTTTAATTTCAATTCAAAGTGCGCTGGTGGATTATTGATATCGAGTGCTTGACCGGTATGCAGTTGTTCGAACGTTTGATAGACATATTCCGCTTTGAAATAGTATTGCCCGGTTTGACGATGACAGAAACGTTGAAAAATCACTTTACCGCCAATTGGGGTGGTTTCAAATTGATTCGGCAGACTATAACTTTCAAAATCTAATGCGCCTAATAAAGAAGCGATAGTACTATCATGTCCAACTAGCAAGCTTACTTGATATTGATCATTGGCAACTACCGAATTTATCATTTTAATCAATTTGTTGGCCGCACGGTCAGCTATCGTTTTGGTATGACAGATGAGATTAATGTATTGATTACGAATTTGGGTAATTTGTTGCCATTGTTCAAGACTGTCTATTCTTCCCCATGCGATTTGATCTTTGGGAAATGCGGAATAGTATTGCAGTAAAAATGAGTCAACAGCACAAATACCCACCGCTAAAGCCCCGAGTAGTGCCGGCTCTTGATGTTTTTCAAAATAGAGTGATTGGGGAATATCGGCTAGGGCACATTGATGAGTTGCATATAATTGCGAGTTTTTATAATCCAATATGTCCGATAAAATCTGATAAGCAGGCGCTAAATTTTTAAAAATGTCGTGGGTTTTGTCTTCCAGTTCAATATCGTTTAACACCGCTTGCTTAAATTCGGGCGAATTATCTTCTAAAGCTGGATCAAAGATAGGATCCATTTTTTCAATCGGGTATTTGTGATTGATTGTAATGTCATGACCAGCATAGGCACCCATAATTAAAAATTGGGCTGTTGCGACTGTTCTTTGCAAACTGTTGGCATAAACAAATAATTGCGGATTTTCTGGCGAAAATGAGATATTTTGTTGCTCAAGCCATTGTGATAGATAGTGACCAAAGTAGGTTTCGAGTGCGCCTCCGCGTGTGGTTAAATATCCATAAGGGTGATCCCATTTGGGCCATGTGAAAGATGTTGCTTGATCAAGAAACTCAAGCGTATTTTGCAAAGGTGTACGAATACCATGACGGCTTAAAATTACAACTTTGTCCAATTGGTAGTGATTGTTCCTCATTTTCTTATCCAGCCTTGTCTATGTAAATAATCTAAAATAAAATCTCGTTGTCCTTTAACGATTGTCTCAGCAATTTTGTCACTCCAGCCACCGCCTTTTTGGTTAGTATCACGATGCCCATAATAATCGTGCATCTGTTTATCATACTGTGTTAATAATGCACGGTCGATCGGTTGATAGCTATTTTCAAAAAAGATTAATTGTTTCGGTAATCTTGGTTTAATTTGTGGATCTTGCGCCGGATATCCCAGACATAGCCCAAACAGGGGCAGGACGTATTTAGGCAGTTCAAGTAATGCCGTGACTTTATCAATATTATTGCGTAAGCCACCGATATAAACCGTACCTAAACCTAAAGACTCAGCTGCAATAACGGCATTTTGTGCCATAAGTGCCGTGTCTATACAACCAACTAACAGTTGTTCGGCTTTTTCAAGGGGTATGCTGGGATCTATCTGAAAATGCCGGTTAAAGTCGGCACAAAAGACCCAAAATTCCGGCGCTTGAGTAACATAACTTTGATCACCAGCGTAGTGGGCGAGTTGTTTACGTTTATCGACATCGGTAATGCGGATAATTGTTCCGCACTGGAGAAAATTAGAACTGGAAGCCGATTGTGCAGCGCTAACAATTGCTGTGATTTGTGCTTGGGTCAAGGCTGTCGCTTGATAAGCACGGATTGAGCGATGATGACAAATTGTCTTTATTGTTTCGTTTTGCATAATGGCTCCTTAAGGTTACTATTTTCGGATAAATTGCAGATCCCACACGCCATGACCTAAATTTTGACCGCGTTTTTCAAATTTGGTAATCGGTCTATCTTCAGGTCTTGGTACATAGTCATTCGTCGGTGATAGGTTGGTAAATGCGTCGGCATTACTCAGCACTTCTAGCATATGTTCAGCATAATGCTGCCAATCGGTGGCTAAATGTAAAATGCCGCCAGATTTTAATTTTTGACTAATTAGATTAACAAATTCAGGCTGAATGATACGGCGTTTATTGTGCCTTGCTTTATGCCATGGATCGGGGAAAAATATTTGTACTTTATCCAGTGAGTTATCCGGAATCATATTTTCTAACACTTCCACTGCATCATGACACATCACTTTTAAGTTAGATAATTGATTGTCTTCAATTGCCATTAAACACGCACCCACTCCCGGTTTGTGCACTTCAATCCCTAAAAAATTTTTATTTGGTGCCGCTTTAGCCATTTCAACTAATGAAGCGCCCATTCCAAATCCGATTTCTAAAACTGTAGGTTGCGAGTGATTAAACTCAATGTTGGTGCCACTTTGGTAGTCAATGCCAAAAATTGGCCATAAATGGGTCAAAGCGTGCTCTTGCCCTTTGGTTAAACGACCTTGTCGTAGTACAAAGCTACGAATCGTTCTTTTAGGTTTGATTTGTTGATTATCAGTGGTGTTTATTTGTTCATTCATTAGGTTATCTACTTGTGTTTTAAAATTGATTGAAGTCAACGATTAATGATTCTCAGCAATTATTTTACTCGATTTTATCTTTACTTCACAAAATATATTATCGTTTGATTTTTCAATTTATTACGATTGTTGATAAAAAAAATTTTGATAAAATTTGATAAATTTTTATAATCTGGTTGAGCAAAATCTGTAAATGATTATATAATTATCACTCCGATTCAACCGATTACGATTTTTAAGTAATCATAATAACATGCTTGAGGTTTTCTCGTGCCTGATATGAAGCTTTTTGCTGGTAATGCCACACCCGAACTAGCAAAACGTATAGCTAATCGTCTTTACACATCTTTGGGTGATATTGTTGTAGGTCGTTTTAGCGATGGTGAAGTAAATGTCCAAATTAATGAAAATGTCCGTGGTGAAGACGTTTTTATTATCCAATCAACTTGTGCCCCTACTAATGATAATTTAATGGAATTACTGGTTATGATCGATGCAATGCGTCGGGCATCTGCTGGTCGTATTACTGCGGTTATTCCTTATTTTGGTTATGCAAGACAAGATCGTCGAGTGCGTTCTGCGCGGGTACCAATTACCGCTAAAGTTGTTGCTGACTTTTTATCTACAGTCGGTGTTGACCGTGTATTAACCGTTGATCTTCATGCTGAACAAATTCAAGGCTTTTTTGATGTTCCGGTGGATAACGTTTTCGGTAGCCCGGTTATTTTAGAAGATATGTTACAACGTGATTTTGAACGTCCGATTGTGGTATCTCCTGATATTGGTGGTGTGGTTCGAGCACGAGCAATTGCCAAACTGTTAAATGATACTGATATGGCTATCATCGATAAACGTCGCCAACGAGCTAATGAAGCTGAAGTGATGAACATTATTGGTGATGTTGCAGATAGAGATTGTATCTTAGTTGATGACATGATCGATACTGCCGGAACACTTTGCAAAGCCGCTGATGCCTTGAAAGCCAGAGGTGCTAAACGAGTTTTTGCTTATGCAACTCATCCAATTTTTTCTGGCAAAGCCGTTAGCAATATTAAAAGCTCGGCGATTGATGAAATAGTTGTTTGTGACACAATCCCATTAACTGCCGAAGTGAAGGCGTTAAAAAATGTCCGTCAATTAACATTATCAGGTATGCTTGCTGAAGCTATTCGTCGTATTAGTAACGAAGAATCAATTTCAGCAATGTTTCATCAATAACCTATTTTTAAATATTGATTCAAATGCCCCTTTATGGGGCATTTTTACAGATAAATTCTCATATACAGTTAATAGCAATCATGACAACGATAAAACTTATTGTAGGATTGGCCAATCCGGGAAATGAATACGCAGCAACTCGCCATAACGCTGGTGCATGGTATGTCGATCAATTAGCGGATCGATACAATCAACCATTAAAAAGCGAGCCAAAATTTTTTGGTTATACTTCACGTATTAATATTCAAGGGCATGATGTGCGCTTACTGGTACCAACCACTTTTATGAATTTAAGTGGGAAAGCTGTGCAAGCAATGGCTAACTTTTATCAGATAAAGCCAGAAGAAATTTTAGTTGCCCATGATGAACTTGACCTTAACCCCGGTGTGGCTAAATTAAAATTTGGTGGTAGTCATGGTGGGCATAATGGTTTAAAAGATATTGCCAATAAACTTGGCAATAACTTAAATTTTTATCGGCTCAGAATTGGGATCGGTCATCCCGGCGATAAAAATAAGGTGGTTGGTTTTGTATTAAATCAGCCGTCAAAACCGGAGCAAGAATTGATTGATAAAGCGATTGATGAAGCAGTTCGTTGCACTGATATCCTCTTATCTGACGGGGTTGAAAGTGCTATGAATCGGTTACATTCATTCAAAGCATAACTGAGCAATTTCGCTTAAGTCAATTCGACTGACAACAAACTTTTAATCCACCCTTATCACCTAGGTGGATTAAAAATTTGCTAATAATATTAGAACTAAGAAAATAGGTGTGTGACATTTCCGCCTTTTTCGGCAATTTTTTTCATCACTTCTTTAATAAGCCACATATTCATCGCAGCAGTATCATCAGTACTACCGGTATAGTTAAGCTCTTTAGCTAATTTTTTTCGTGCATCTAAACTATTATCAATGCCTAATAGTTTTAGTAGATCAACAATTGACGTTTTCCAATTAAGTTTTTCAGGAAACTTTTTCGCTAAATTATCCAAAATAGACATCACATCTACATTAGATATTGGTGCATTATTAGCGGAATTAGATTGATCTTGATTCTGATTTTGGTTTGCATTGGTTTGATTTTGATCTGAATGTGGTGAAAATATATCTTTCACTGAATTGGTTACTTTTCCGACTTGATCTTTAACCGCATCTGTTGCATTACCTACTGTGGCTTGTGCGCTTGGAAAGATTTTAGAAAAAATGTTATTTAAGATACCCACGTTACACCCCCTTAAGTTTAAACTGATTTATTAAAAAACGGCTAAACGATACAGATGTACAAAAAATATCCTTTCTAGTATAACGTTTAATCACTAAGAATGTCAAAACCGGAATAAAGTTCACCTCTTTTTATTTGTTTTTAAAATCAGGCTACCAATTAAGTATGGGTTTTATTTACTCTATATATCACCTTTTCAAATAGCATTTCTTATATCGATTTGAATATATTATATTTATTTTATTGATAATTAAATTGCTATTTTAAATCGACTGATTTGTTATACCAATATAGTATAAACTGTGATCACTTTCACAATTATGATCTAATTTGGAATACTGCAACCAAAATTAATTGTAATATTTGGTTTACCAATTTGAGGGGTTAATCAAATTTATGTTTTAGAGAATTAATTTACAATTAGAGGTTACTATGAATGCCATATTTAAATCAAAGGGTTATATCCGTTGGCTAATGATCATTTTATTTGCAACGGGTGTTATCCTTAACTATGTTGACCGCAACGCTTTGGGTATTATGGCGCAAGAAATTATCAATGATTTGCAAATCACACCTAAAGAGTACTCCTATATTACCGGCGCCTTTCAATTGGCTTACACTATCTTTCAACCGATTGTGGGTTGGTTTGTTGATGTCATTGGTTTGCGTGTCGGCTTTGCTATCATGGTCATCATATGGTCATTAATGTGCATGTTACACGCGGGCGCAGGCGCTTGGATTCACTTAGCCATTTTACGTTTTGTTATGGGGGGCGCCGAATCAGTTGTTGCGCCGGCTAATGCTAAAGTGATTAGTTCATGGTTTCCTAAAAAAGAGCGTGCGATTGCCAATGGCTGGAGTATGGTAGGCTTTTCGTTAGGTGCGATGATTGCACCGCCGTTAATTTATTTTATTCATCAATTTGGTGGCTGGCAGTTGGCGTTTTTAATTCCGGGCTCGATTGGTATTATATGGGCTGGGATTTGGCTCTACTTTTTTAGTGAACCAGCAAAAAGCCGTTTTGTTACTGATGCTGAAAGAAAATACATTCTGTCTGATCAAGATATCGGTCAAGCACAGCAAGATAAAAATGTTTGGCATGCTATTAAACAGGTTGTCACGCAAAAGAAATTTTATGGCATTGCCATACCGGCGTTTTTAGCTGAGCCGGCTTGGGCAGCGGTTAACTTTTGGGTGCCATTTTACTTATTATCAGAGCGTGGAATGCAATTAAAAGAAATGGCGATGTTTGTTTGGATCCCATTTTTAGCTGCCGATTTTGGCGGGTTATCTTCCGGTTATTTTTCTCGTATGCTCGATAAATATTTCGGTTTGTCTCGAATTAATGCTGCCTGCATCACCTATCTTGGCGCTGCTTTTTTCATGCTTTCAATGGTTTTTGCCTCTTTAGCCGAAAGTCCTTATTTAGCCATAGCGTTAATTGCAATAGGCGCATGGGGACACCAAATGTTATCAGCGATGTTGACCATTCAAGTTATTGAGAATTTTGACGGAAAAGAAGTATCTACCGTAAATGGTTTACGGGGTAGTTCGGCTTGGATTGCCAGTTTCTTATTTACCATTATCGTTGGGCAATTTGTTGAAAAAATTGGATTTAAGCCATTCTTTATTACGATGGGGTTTTTAGATATTATCGGGGCGATAATCATGTGCGCTTTACTATTTCAGCGTAAACCTAAAGGGAATTAAGGTTATTGTTTGTTAACTGGTAAAGTTAGAAAAACTGTTTTTAATAGCGTGCATGTCACGCTATTTTTAGATAAGTTTAAAATAAAAAGTGCATCTAATCAGCAAAGAAAATGCCCATATTCATGGGCATTTTCAATTGGATTGGGATGATTTAGCTAAAAAAAGCACGCTTTATGGCGTATTCTACGCCACGAATTTCAGCTAATCCTCTTAAGCGTCCAATGCCGGAATAACCCGGATTGGTTTTTTTCTTAAGGTCATCTAACATTTGGTGACCATGATCGGGGCGAACAGGAATCGGGCGTTTAATGCCTGCTTGTTTGCGTCGCTCCTCTTCAGTAACAAGTGCTTTGATAACCGCATACATATCCACATCACCGGCTAAATGGTCACCTTCGTGGAACGATAACGGGTTATCTTCACGTACGGTTGCACGTAAATGGATAAAGTGGATACGGTCAGCAAACTTTTCTGCCATGGTGGCTAAATCGTTATCGCTGCGCACGCCATAAGAGCCGGTACAGAAACAAAAACCGTTGTGAATGCTATCGACGGTATCTTTTATCCATTGCATATCTTCAATGGTTGAAACAATACGGGGTAGACCTAAAATGGGGCGAGGAGGATCATCGGGATGAACAGTTAATACTACGCCAACTTCTTGCGCTACCGGCACAATCGCTTTTAAAAAATAAGCATAATTTTCACGCAGTTTTTGTTTATCAATACCATCATAAGTGGCAAGGTGGGCACGGAACTGATCAAGTGAATACCCTTCTTCGGCGCCCGGTAAGCCGGCAATAATATTGGCAACTAATTTATCTTTATCCGCTTGGGTCATTTGTTCAAAATAGTTATTGGCGGCAATGACGTCTTGCGCTGAGTAATCCTGCTCGGCGTTAGGGCGCTTTAATAGATGAATATCAAACGCCGCAAAAGCGATTTGGTCAAAACGCAGCGCTTTTGAACCGTCTGGCAATTGGTAAGCAAGGTCAGTACGGGTCCAGTCTAAAACCGGCATAAAATTGTAACAAACAGTATCAATGCCGCATGCGGCTAAGTTGCGAATTGATTGTTGATAATTTGCGATGTGCTTAGCAACGTCACCTGAGTGGGTTTTAATCTCTTCATGTACAGGAATACTTTCGACTACAGACCAAATTAAGCCTTTTTCTTCAATGAGTTTTTTCCGTTTTTCGATCTCCTCAACTGTCCATACCTCACCATTTGGAATATGGTGCAAAGCTGTCACAATTCCTGTTGCTCCAGCTTGTCTGATATCGTCTAGTGATACGGGGTCATTTGGGCCAAACCAACGCATTGTTTGTTCCATATAAAATCTCCTCAATGATTTTTATTTTTTCAAATTTTCCTCAGTGAAAGAAACCGAAAACAATGCGCATTTTATATTATCTATTGGTTAACAATTGTCACCGGTATAGAGTCAAATAAATAACCATCAAAATTAGGATCTTCACTATCAGAAACAGTCATTAATGTTTGTTTAACATTTTCCAAATGTTGCCACATCGCATGGCGAGCAGCCATGGCATCTTTTACCTGTAAGGCTTGCAGAATTTTTTCATGATCATAAAGCCATTTTTTGCGATAACTATGATCAGTGATTCGGCTATGTAACTGGTCCCACATTTTACTGGCGTAACGTTTTTGCCATAGATCATTCAATAAGCCTTCAAGTATTGAGTTTTTGGTCGCTTTAGCTATGGCTATATGGAACATTTCATCAGCACTGTAATCATCTAAAATGCCTTGTTCTAATATTTTTCTTTCTTGTTCGAGTATCGCTCGAAGTTCGACAATATCTGACTTGACTATTTGTGAAGCAGCAAAAGCAGCAATATTGCTTTCAATTAATTGTCTGGCTTGCAACAATTCAAACGGGCCATAATCTTCTTCTTCCAGTTTTTTATCTTTTTCTGATAATTCATCATCCGGTAAACCAATTACATACACGCCAGAACCTTTTTTAACGGTCACTAAATTTTCCAGTTCAAGCATAATGAGCGCTTCGCGGACAACTGTTCGACTAACATTGAATGTTTCAGCAATATCTCGTTCAGGCGGTAATCGGTCACCAATTTTATAAGTGCCGCTTTTTAATAATGATTTAAGCTCATTACCAATTTCCCGATATAGCCGATTAACCGTTAGCATTAATTATTATCCTCATTCTAATCTCTTGTTTAATGAAAATAATTATACGCTACTTATCTGCTTTTTAGCCAATAATAATACATTACCGTTTATCGATTAATTGGAATACCAATATGACGTTGTATTATAGATGTTTTGCGACTTCTCCCTATAAAATAAACCAAAAAATGTGATTTTAATCACAAAAAATAAAAAATAGAGATGAAAAATTTATTAACAAGTGAAAATATGTCTAACCAATAAAGTCATTAACCTGTTAAGTGCGGTAAGCAAAATGTTAAATCTAAGCAATCTTCCTCAATCAATCGAACATAAACCTTTATACAACCGGCAAGATATGGTCGCCCGTATTGTTCATTTAGGCTTTGGTGCCTTTCATCGTGCGCATCAGGCGCTATTGACTGATCGGTTATTGAATAAAGGTGCTAGCGATTGGGGAATTTGTGAAGTCAACATTGTGGGGGGCGAAGCGCTTATCAATGATATTCGTCAGCAAGACCATTTATATACCGTACTTGAAAAAGGCGCCACATCAAAACAGGCTTTTATTATTGGCAGCGTCAAAGAATCACTGCTAGCGCCTATTGACGGGATCGAGGCAATTTTACAAAAAATGGCAGATCCTACCGTTGAGATTGTCTCTTTAACCGTGACCGAAAAAGGTTACTGTATGCTACCCGGTGGGGTGGGGCTTGATTTAAATAATCCTTTAATTAAAGCCGATTTAGCTAATCCCTCACAACCTTGTTCGGCACCGGGTGTGATTGTTGAAGCGTTGTATCGAAGGATGCAACGAGGGGTTTCATCCTTCACCGCCATGTCTTGTGACAACATGCCGGAAAATGGTTTAGTGCTTAAAAAAGCCATATTGGGTTTAGCCAATGCGCGCGATCCTAGTTTAGCTAAATGGATTGAAAACAACACCACTTTTCCATGCACTATGGTTGATCGCATCGTGCCTGCTGCTACGCTTGATACATTAAATGAGATTCAAGATAGCCTAGGTGGCATGTTTGACCCTTGCGGTATTGCCTGTGAGCCATTTATACAATGGGTTATAGAAGACAATTTTGTGACGAATCGACCCAATTGGGATGAAGTTGGCGCCGAATTTGTTGATGATGTTGTGCCGTATGAAGAGATGAAACTTAGAATGTTAAACGGTAGCCACTCTTTTCTGGCTTATTTGGGGTATTTAGCCGGTTATGAGCATATCAATGATTGTATGAATGATGCCAACTACAAAAATGCCACGTTAAATCTCATGATGCAACAACAAGCGCCAACGCTTCATGTTCCAGATCATGTCGATTTAACCCAATATGCCAACAAACTGATTGAGAGATTCAGCAATCCAGCCCTTAAACATCGAACTTGGCAAATTGCGATGGATGGCACACAAAAATTACCGCAACGTATGCTTGATTCCATTCGTTGGCATATTGAGCATAATTCTGATTTTTCATTACTTGCATTAGGTGTGGCGGGTTGGATGCGTTATGTGGGCGCAATAGATGATAATCATCATAAAATTGAAGTTTGTGATCCCATGTTAGAACAAATAGCGGCATTAGTCGGCGCAAGTAAAGACGGGGTTGAACGGGTCGAGGCGTTACTTAGCTTAAAAGCGGTATTTAATACCGATCTACCAAATAACCCTTTATTTAAACAAAAAGTGACTGAACATTATCTGACTTTAATGCAAAAAGGCGCTAAACAGACGATTAAAGAGCTTGCAATTGCGTTTTAGTTCTAACAGCTTGTCACTAAACGTGTTTTGACAATGCATGATTGGCAAAAAGTGACCACTATTTTTCGCCACTGTAAAATATAACTAGAATAAAAATAATCTAGATAATAGAGATGATATATAGGAAAGATATTTGATTTCGGTAGGCCGTGACTAAATATTTTGCCAAAGTAGATACTGATTTTGAGGTTATCGATGAAAACATTAAAAAAATGGAAGTTTAAACAGCAACAACATAATTGCATTGAGCTATTAATTGATGATAAATACCATTTTTGCTTATACGTGTTGGAACAAAAACTGTTTCGAGTGTTAATCAAACGTCATGATAGTTTATCATTAGACCGAACGTGGAGTATCGCACCAAATAAAGATGTACCGCTAGAAGGGCGTGATAGATTAAGTACTGAGGGATTTTCTTTACCTCATTACCAATTAACTCAAAATGATAACCAACTAATTGTCAGTACCGAACAATTACGCGTTACCGTAAATCAACCACTTTCGCTTACTTGGGAGTACAAAGATCAAGAAGGGCAATGGCAACTGTTGGTCGAGGATCGAAGTACCAGCGCTTACTTAATTAATCCACATGGTGATGGTATTGCGCATTATCAGCGCAGATATCAAGATGAACACTACTACGGATTGGGTGATAAAGCCGGTGATCTGAATCGTGCCGGCCGGCGATTTGAGATGCGAAACCTTGATGCTATGGGATACAATGCCAAACATACCGATCCGCTATATAAACATATTCCTTTTACTATCACGCATCGTAATAATGTCAGTTTTGGACTGTTTTACGATAATTTAAGCAGTTGTTGGATCGATCTGGGTACTGAGCATGATAACTATCATCTTCCTTATCGTCGTTATCAGGCTGAAGCGGGCGATATTGATTACTACTTCTTTGTCGGCCCTAAAATTATTGATGTGACCAAATCATTTGTCCAATTGACCGGCAAAACCTTTTTTGGCCCTAAATGGAGTTTAGGTTACAGTGGCTCTACCATGTTTTATACCGATGCCCCCGATGCCCAACAACAGATGCAACATTTTATTGATTTATGTAAAGAACATGGTATTGCCTGTGATTCATTTCAATTATCTTCCGGTTATACCTCTATCAATGGCAAGCGGTATGTATTTAATTGGAACTACGATAAGTTCCCCGATCCTAAAGCTTTTACCCAATCTTATCATGAAGCTGGGCTAAAAATAGCGGCGAATATTAAGCCGTGCCTGTTACAAGATCATCCCAAATATCAGCAAGTGGCTGAACAAGGTCTTTTTATTAAAGATTCGGAAAGTGATGATCCGGAACGTTCTATGTTTTGGGATGATGAAGGGTCGCATTTAGATATGACCAATCCAAAAACCTATAATTGGTGGAAGCAAAACGTCACAACACAACTTCTTGAAATGGGCATTGATGCTACATGGAATGATAATAATGAATTTGAAGTATGGGATAATCAGGCTCGTTGTCATGGTTTTGGAAAAGAAATTGCCATTAAGCATATTCGCCCGGTGATGCCATTACTAATGTGCCGTGCGTCGCTCGAAGCGCAACAAAGTTTTAATCCAAATATTCGTCCTTATTTAATTTCTCGTTCTGGCTGCGCCGGTATTCAACGTTATGTTCAAACCTGGTCTGGCGATAATCGAACCAGCTGGCAAACCCTTAAATACAATATTCGAATGGGATTAGGGATGAGTTTGTCCGGTCTTTATAATGTGGGGCATGATGTTGGCGGCTTTTCGGGCGATAAACCGGAGCCAGAGCTTTTTGTCCGTTGGGTACAAAATGGGATTATGCATCCTCGTTTTACCATTCATTCGTGGAATGATGATCATACCGTCAATGAACCATGGATGTATCCCCATGTCACGCCAATTATTCGTCAAATGATATGTCTTCGTTATCAATTATTGCCGTATTTTTACAACTTGCTCTG
Source organism: Gilliamella sp. B3892 (assembly GCF_026536305.1). Taxonomy (NCBI): domain Bacteria; kingdom Pseudomonadati; phylum Pseudomonadota; class Gammaproteobacteria; order Orbales; family Orbaceae; genus Gilliamella; species Gilliamella sp. B3892. The sequence goes on along the minus strand of NZ_JAFNOK010000003.1, from coordinate 159,925 downwards.
GCAAGCGCATTGCAATGATGAACCGATGTTAAGACCGACCTTTTTAGACCATGAGCATGATAAGAATACCTTTGCTGAAACTGATGATTTTATGATTGGTCAATATTTGCTTGTGGCTAATGTGGTAGAGCCGAATCAACGTGAGCGAGAGGTTTATCTACCTGATAATCAAACGGGTTGGTACTGTTTTTATACTCATCAATGGTTTGCCGGTAAACAATCCATTACATTACCTGCTCCATTGGAGTCTTTTCCGTTATTAGTTAAAGCCGGATCAATTATTCCGACATCTAATCGTATGGCTTATGTTGATCATAAACTGGATGAATATCGGGAATTTAACGTTTTTCCTGCTAAAGGTGTAAATGCAACAAGCGGTAGCTTTTTCGAAGATGATGGTGAAAGTTATGCTTATCAAGGCGGCAAAGGGCTGTGGATTGAATGGCAATTAAATTCAACTAATGAAAGGATTGATCTGCATTTGCAAGCTAAAGGTGAATATCAACCAGCCTGGCAAGAACTCGTTATCAGCTTGCCAAAAGGTGAAACGAGAGCGCTTTATATCAACAATCAACCTGCGCATAAAGTTCAGCTAAAAGCTATAAAATAGTTAGCTTCCTAGATATTTTACAGCGCAATATTTTTTGTGCTGTAAAATATTTTTTGTCGTCTTTTTCTGTTTATCAAGCTTCATTATCGAACGATATTAAAACCAATATAATGCTATTCACTTCCAGCAGTTTTATATCATATTATGGCTAATTTGTTGCAATAACGCATTGTTTTAGACTATTTATCAGAGAAAATAGGGCGCTTAGCTATTTATCAGTTGATAAGGATAGTTATCGGTAATAACCAATAGCTTATTGGCAAATATTAATCTTTATCTGTCTTTTTTCTGTGATTGATTAAGCCCTATTGGGGCGGTCAATGTTAAAATCACAATAAATTCATAATAAATTGTAAATAGCACTTTTAAACAGGACAATTAAAAATAAATAGGGTAAATTATTCTCAATTAAGTCGTACATTTTTTTGCAATAATAAGTTTATTAATTTTTTTAGAAGTAAGGGTAAACATCAATCATGCGATGCAATGAACCGCAAATGTTAACGTCTATTTTATCTGAAGGTACTTTACTCTCTCAGATCAAAGAACGCACATTTGCATTAGGTAAATTGGCTCAAGTTATCGATGAATTACTTCCTTCATTATTTAAGCAACATTATCGAATAGCTAATTACCGTCAAGGTGTGCTGGTACTTGAGGTGAGTTCAGCAAGTTGGTTAACTCGACTTAAATATGAACAAAGTAATTTATTATCCGGCATCCGTAGTAAGATTTTACCGTCTTTATCATCAATTCAATACAAGATTAATCCGGATATTTGTTCTGAAACATCACCTGTAATTGAGTGCTCGAAAAAAAATCATAGCAAAACAAGTACATTGACAGTAGCAAGTGCAACTTATTTGTATGCTATCGCTGAGAAGGCACCAGATAAGCTAAAAAAACAATTGATTAAACTTGCTAACCATGCAAAATAATTTAAAAAAATAGACTTTATAACTAAATAACGCGAAGATACAAGGAGTGCAATATGGACAAAGATATGATGACATACTTAGCCATTGGTTTGGTGATTGGCTTTGTTATCGGTATAATTTTCATGAACGTTATTAGTCCGAAAGGGCGTAAATATGCCAAAGCAAAACGAGAATTAGAACAAACTCAAGAAGAGCTTGCCACTCAAAAACAGATGATCGTCAAACACTTTTCCCACAGTGCTGAAATTTTAGATAACATGGCAAAAGAGTTCCGTCGCCTTTATCAACACATGGCGGAGAATTCCGGTAAATTTATCTCAAGTGAAGATATGCCTAAAATAGAACTCGATACCCAAAATGATTCAAATATTCATAACGAGTTAACCTTAGAAAAACAACCAAAAGACTATTCGGATAACCCTTCGGGTCTATTCAAAGCTGACGATATCAAATCCTAGGTAATAAAATCCTTTTTGCCAGAGCAATCTGGCAATATATATAACAATAAGTACTATTTTTTTAAGATGAGAGAGCTTTACAATGAATGATTCTTTACTAAAACCAAAAAAATTATTAAGTATAATTGCATTAAGCTTAGGGATAGGATTAGCAGCATTACCAAATGCTTATGCTAATTTACCTCCATTATCAAATAGTGATAATAGCCAATTACCGACATTAGCACCGATGTTAGAAACGGTGTTACCTTCAGTTGTCAGTATTAAGGTTGAAGGTACAGCTGAAATGCAAACTAATATGCCGGAAGAGTTCAGACGATTTTTTGGCTATCCTGATAGTCAATCAAGATCATTCACAGGTCAAGGCTCGGGCGTCATTATTGATGCTGAGAAAGGGTATGTGGTAACAAATAACCATGTTATTGATAATGCTGATGAAATCACCGTAATATTAAATGACGGCCGTGAATATAAAGCAAAACTCATTGGTAAAGATCCGCAAAGTGATATCGCTTTATTGAAAATAGATGATGCCAAAAAATTAGTTGCTATAAAATTAGCTGACTCAGACAAATTAAGAGTGGGTGATTATGCTGTTGCTATCGGTAATCCTTTTGGTATTGGTCAAACAGTTACTTCGGGGATTATTTCTGCGTTAGCACGTAGTGGATTGAATATGAATGGTTTTGAAAACTTTATTCAAACTGACGCATCAATCAATCGGGGTAATTCTGGTGGAGCATTAGTCAACTTAAATGGTGAATTAGTTGGGATCAATACTGCAATCATTGCACCGGGCGGTGGTAACGTGGGTATTGGCTTTGCCATTCCTAGTAATATGGTTAGAAGTTTATCTTCTCAATTAATTGAATATGGTGAAGTTAAACGTGGTGTATTAGGCATAAAAGGTAATGAATTGACCTCTGATATTGCTAAAGCATTTGATCTTGAAGTTCAAAAAGGTGCCTTTGTTAGTGAAGTCATTGATGATTCAGCGGCAAAAGAGGCTGGTATCAAATCAGGTGACGTTATCATTTCAATGGACGGTAAACCAGTTGATAGTTTTGCTGAGTTACGTGCCAAAATTGCCACTACCGGCGCCGGACGTACGGTGAAATTAGGACTGATTCGTGACGGTAAAGAAATGTCGGTTGATGTGAAATTGAAACAAAGCGATGAGTCTACAACTGAAGCCAAATCACTTCACCCAGCGCTTGACGGAGCGGTTTTCACTAATGGGGAAGTTAAGGGTCGTAAAGGCGTTATCATCGAAAGTATCGCCAAAAACTCTCCGGCATCGCGCTTAAGTTTAAAAGAAGGTGATCTCATTTTTGGCGTGAATAAAGAGCGTGTGAATAATATTGCTGACTTACGTAAAATTATTGACAGCAAACCTTCTGCAATTGCGTTAAACATAGTACGAGGCGACAGCCAACTTTATCTCATCTTACGCTAACTTAACCTGTTGGCTTAATTTCGTCGATGCTATGCATCGACGAAAACATCAATGTTATCCCGCTGTTAGATATGATAGAATCATATCAACCTTCATCATTTTCATAGTGATAATTATGCTCAAAAAGATTTTATGGCCAACATTGATTGGTTCAGTATTAGCGATAGTCTTACTTATTATCTTTCCTTCTTTAAGAAATGGGACACATTCAAGCTTTCCGCGTAATATTTTTTATGATGATCTAATGAGCTATTCTGATGCAGTTAAAATTGCAGCGCCGGCGGTGGTGAATATTTATAGTCGCTCAATTAACAAGGTTCCTCATCAATCTGAAGACAGCCCAATCACCCCTTTAGGTTCCGGTGTGATTATGAGTGATCTTGGATACATAGTGACTAATTATCATGTTGTTGACGGCGCAGAACAAATTATTGTTGCCCTGCAAGACGGTAGAATATTTGAAGCCTTGTCAGTTGGCTCAGATAAGTTAGTTGATATTGCAGTGTTAAAAATTGACGCAACGAATATACCAACCATTCCGATTAACCCTAATAGAGATCCAAAAATTGGCGATGTCGTATTGGCTATCGGCAATCCCTATAATATCGGGCAAACAATAACACAAGGTATTATAAGTGCAACCGGACGAGACGGCTTAAGCCCATATAGGCGGCAAAACTTTATCCAGACAGATGCTTCCATTAATCACGGTAATTCAGGAGGAGCACTGGTAAACTCAAAAGGTGAATTAGTTGGCATTAACACACTCACTTTTGCCAAAAATGTCGGAACAGATGTGCCGGAAGGTATTGGTTTTGCAATTCCAACCGCATTAGCGGTCAAAATAATGAATAAATTGATTCAAGATGGCAAAGTGATTCGTGGCTACATCGGAATCGACGGCTTAGAATTTGCACCAACTCAAAATCCAAGCGATCAACCGATTGTGTTAGGCATCTTAGTGACTAATGCCGAGGGCCCTTCATTGCAGGCTGGTGTTGAGCCGAATGATATTTTAATCATGGTGGATAATAAACCGGTAAAATCAATTGTTGGCACAATGGATCAGATTGCAGAGTTGAAACCGGGCACAATCGTCCCCATAATGGTATTGCGAAATGGAGAAAAGATTGAACTGCAAGTCACTATTGGTCAATTGCCAGTTTAATCACGCTTTTATTACTTGATTATCTCCTATAGAGGACGTATAATTCGCAACCTTATCATGTTTTTTAACACTCGTATGGTGTATAGATTTTGCTTACAGCCATTTATATAGCGATACGAATAAACTTTAGAGGCTTATTATGAAAGAAGGTATCCATCCAGAATATACTGCAATCACAGCGACTTGTTCATGTGGTAATGTAATCAAAACTCATTCAACTATTGGTCATGATATTCATCTTGACGTATGTGGTGAGTGCCACCCGTTCTATACTGGTAAACAACGTGATGTTGCAACTGGTGGACGTGTTGATAAATTCAAACAACGTTTTGCAATGGTTGGTGGAAAGAAATAATTTTTCCATATTGCAATTGGCAGTAATAAAAACTGCAATAAAAAAGGCGCTATCTATGCGCCTTTTTGCTTTTATGGAAAAGTATAAAATTATTTAGCCATTACTATTCATCGATAAGATCGGGATCAATACCTAAATTTCGCATCATCGTTTGAGCTTGCTGTGGTATACCGTCTTCACGATCTTTTTGTAAGTCTTCATCACAAGGTAAAGGCTGTCCGGTATAAGCATGTAAAAATGCTTCACATAATAATTCACTATTTGTTGCATGACGTAAATTATTAACTTGCCGTCTTGTTCGTTCGTCAGTTAAAATTTTTAATACTTTTAACGGAATTGATACTGTGATTTTCTTCACTTGCTCGCTTTTTTTGCCATGTTCAGCATAAGGGCTTATATACTCGCCGTTCCATTCCATCATATCTCTCACCAAATCACATCACAAATAATGTGGGTAATTTTAACTTTTTTTTTAGGTTGCCGCAATCTATACACCAAGATATTTAGACGTCTAGACATGTTGACGTCTTTGTTAATTGTGCTATTCTTATACAACTGATATTATTCGACAAATAAAGTTTTACATAGGGATGTTATTATGGCTAGTCAATCTAAAAAATTAAGCCAAAGCACGATTGCTGTTCGTGGTGGGCTAAATACAGATGATCAATACGGTAGTGTCGTTCCTGTCATTACCCCTTCAACATGTTATCGCTATCAGGAGTTTGCACAACCAAGAGAATTTGATTATGCCCGCAAATCCAATCCTAGCCGGCGACTAGTCGAACAAACCGTTGCTCAATTAGAAGGTGGCGCAGATGCAATTTTAACTAACTGCGGCATGTCAGCAATTCATCTCGTTAGTGTGGCTTTATTAACACCTAATGATCTGGTCGTTGCTCCACATGATTGCTACGGTGGGAGTTATCGTTTATTCAATAGTCTGAGTGAACGAGGTCATTTTAAAGCAAAATTTGTTGATCAATCTGATCCGGTTGCATTAAAAGAGGCACTAAGCTTACGGCCAAAATTGGTCTTGATTGAATCGCCAAGTAATCCTTTATTGCGAGTTGTCGATATTCAAGAAATCACTCGACAAGCTCATGAAGTGGGAGCAATTGTTTTAGTCGATAATACGTTTATGACGCCTGTATTACAAAATCCAATAGCATTAGGCGCTGACATTGTGACTCACTCTTGTACTAAATTTTTAAATGGTCACTCCGATTTATTAGCCGGTATTTTAGTTTTTAAAGATCAACAACTGGCAACCGATGTACTTTGGTGGGCAAATAATATTGGTACCCTCACTTCATCATTTGATAGCTATCTTTTATTACGTGGGTTAAGAACGCTATCGGCACGGGTAAGGCTACAACAAGACAGTGCACAAAAGGTTGTTGAGTTTTTAGTTAATCACCCTAAAATAGCCAAAGTATTTCATCCTTCACTACCAACCAATCTTGGTCACGATATCGCTAAAAAACAGCAAAAAGGCTTCGGCTCTCTATTAAGTTTTGAATTAGTCGGCGATGCTGATGTCATGCCAAAATTTTTAAAAGCACTGAATATCTTCACTTTAGCGCAATCATTAGGCGGCGTTGAAAGTCTGGTCTGTCATCCGGCAACAATGACCCACTCAGGAATAAGTGCGCAGGCACGTAAAACGGCCGGGATTTCAGATCAGTTATTACGTATTTCTGTAGGGCTGGAAGATGTTAATGATTTGATTGCGGATTTAGATCAAGCCTTAGCAACGATTTAAGTCATCGTTAATTATCGAGATTGGTGAGAGTTTACGGTACTTTCATCAATCTTCTTTAATATCTAAGAATGATAATTTTGTTATTGGCTTTTTAGGTAATCTTTTAATTTGTTTTCGATAACAGCAAAAATTTCATCGAGACTATGTTTTTTCGAGCGACTGCAATTTTTAGCATTATCTTGACAAATCAGACACTGTCTTGATTGTTCATCAAATACTGTTCTGGAAATACTGTGTTGGGTAATTGGGTCAATCACATCAATATCCCATAATCGACCTAATGGGTGATGATTTTCAATATCAATACAGAGTTGTTTTAGTTCATCTGCTTGATATTTTGCACTAATTATTGCTTCGCTACCGGTATTAGCATGAAAATATTGCTCATTACTGATAACGATACTTTTGCTGGCTAATGAGGATTTAATTGCCTTTATTGCTTCTTGAAATAATAAATTTGTACCACTACTTTTTTTAATGGGGCCGGGGATGACCAAACTTAAGCAAATAAGCGGATGATTAAACTGCTCTAAAGCCGCTTGTTGGTGTTTTACCCGCTGCTCTTTAGCAAATAACATTTGCTCAAGGGTAACAGGGATACCGTCATCAAATTTAATTATCATAGTATCTATCAAAAATAAGAGCATGGCATATTATCTGCCATGCTACTAATTGTTAATTAGTCTTTAACTTGACGAACAACATCAATGATTGAACCGTCACGATAATGAACAATACCAACGATTTTATCGTTAAATTCGATTGGTTTTGGTTCACCGGTTAACGATACCGCACGTTGATAAAGCTCTTCAATCGTCATGACCGGTAAATTAGCTGCTTTTAAGCGCTCAGCAATTTCCGGGCGAGCTGGGTTAACAGCGATACCATGGTCGGTAACAAGAACATCAACGCTTTCACCTGGTGTAACAACGGTTGTCACATTTTTAATTACTGTCGGGATACGGCTACGAATTAATGGCGCAACGATAATTGTTAAATTTGCACCAACTGCTGTATCACAGTGACCACCAGAGGCACCACGCATAACACCGTCAGAGCCGGTTAATACATTAACGTTAAAGTTAAGGTCAATTTCTAACGCACTTAAGATCACAATATCTAATTCATCAACGCTAGCCCCTTTCGATGCAGGGTTGGCGTAAACGTTGGTTGATACTTCGATGTGGTCTTTATTTTTACCTAAAGATTGTCCGGCTGCGCCGTCAAAGCTTTGGGTATCTAGTAAACGTTTAACTAAACCTTTTTCATGTAGATCAACGATGCTTGCTGTGATACCACCTAAAGCAAATGATGCGGTGATATTTTTAGCACGCATACGATTTTCTAAAAATCGAGTAGCTGCCGTTGATGATGCGCCGGAACCGGTTTGGATTGAGAATCCGTCTTCAAAATAACCTGAATGTTCAATTACATCGGCGGCATAACGGGCAATCATTAATTCACGTGGGTTACTGGTAATACGAGCAGCACCGACACTGATTTTAGTTGGATCGCCCACTTCATCAACTTTAACAATATAGTCAACTTGATCTTGGCGAATACTTGCTGGATTATTCGGGTAAGCGACGATATCTTCAGTCAGTAATACCACTTTTTTGGCAAATTGTGCATCAACCATAGCATAACCTAGCGCACCACATTGAGATTTACCCGATACGCCATTTGCGTTACCTTGTTCATCGGCAGTTGAAACCGCTAAAAATGCGATATCAATATTAATTTCGCCACTTTGAATCAGTTTAACACGGCCACCATGGGAGTGAATATGTACCGGGTTTTCCATTAAACCATGTGAAATAGCATCAGCTAACTTGCCACGTAAACCGGAGGTGTAGATTTTAGTAATAACGCCCGATTCAATATGTGGAATCAATGCAGAGTTACAGCTTAATAGTGAGCTTGAAGCAAGTGTTAAGTTTTTGATACCTAATTTGCTGATCGTTTCAACCACTTTATTGATAACTTTATCGCCTTCACGAAACGCATGGTGGAATGAAATTGTCATACCATCACGTAATTCACATTTATGAATTGCTTGTTCGATAGAATCACACAATTTACGTGTATATTTAGACTCATCTTTTAAGTAAGGTGTGGTTGCAGTTGCATCAACAAATGGTGTGATATTTTTAAGATCGGGATGCTGTTTTAGCAAATCGTCAATTTTTTTGTCTATAGAAGTTGTCATTTTTCAATCCTATCAAATTTCTTTACGTACACCGGAATATTTGGCTAGCTCGATGATTTTTCTTGCACGATCAATAATCGGTGCATCAATCATTTTGCCATTTAAAGAAACAACACCTAGCCCTTTTCTTTCGCCTTCTTCTGCTGCTTCAACCACTTTATGGGCGTTTTCAACTTCCGCTGCGGTTGGCGCATAAGCATTATGTAGCAGGTCAATTTGTCTAGGATTAATTAATGATTTACCGTTATAACCCAATTTTTTGATTAAACTTACTTCTTTTAAGAAGCCTTCATCATCATTAACATTAGAGTAGACAACATCAAAGGCATCAATACCGGCAACCCGTGCTGCATGTAATACTGCACAGCGAGCATAAAATAGCTCAGTACCGTCACCACGTTCAGTTTGCATATCAACTAAATAGTCAAATGCCGCAAGCGCAATACCAATTAGACGAGGTGATGATTTTGCAATTGAAACAGCGTTAACAACCGCAACAGCTGATTCGATTGCTGCCATAAGTTTGGTGCTACCGACTTCACGTCCGCACTCTTTTTCAATTCTTTCAACGTGCGCTTCTAATTCGTGAATATCTTCAGCTGAGTTGGTCATTGGTAAACGAACAACGTCAACACCAGCTCTAACTACAGCTTCTAAATCTTTTAAACCAAATGGAGTATTAAGTGCATTAATACGAACAACAGTTTCAATACCGTGCTCTTTATAGACTGGTAGGCGTAAAGTTTGTGCTACTAATAAACGTGCTGAATCTTTTTCTTTAATTGAAACGGCATCTTCAAGATCAAACATGATTGAATCGGGTTTATAAACAAAAGATGTCGATAACATCGCAGCGTTTGCGCCCGGAAGAAACAACATACTTCGACGTAATTTTTTCATAGTAATTTACTCCAATCTAAGTTCTCTTCTTCTGCACCGCGTAATACTGCACATTGCACTCTAGCTTTGATCGCACAATCGAGGGCACCTTTGTCATCGATAATAATTAAACCATCTGTTACGCCTAATGCGCTTAAGGTTTGATCGACAACAGCACGAATTTGATCGCCAAATTGTTTGTTAACATCACTGTTAATAACAACCTCGATTCCAGTGTTAGGCATGACTTTTACTAACAAATCGCTCGATTCGAGAGTTCCTGCCATGGCTTCTTTTTGTATTTTCATTTTGTTACCTTTAGAAACGAATTAAATTTTCAAATTATCCAAATGGGTAGAAAGATAATTCCATGTAGTTGCGGGTACTAACTTTTTCACCTCATCATAATTTTTCAACGATAGTAATTTTCGAACTAATGATGCTGAAATGATGTCTTCGCCTTCAATCTTGCGTTCAACTTCAACCACGGTTACCGTTGGAGAGTTGCTAACTGTTGCATCTTCAAGCCAATGGCACATCGCTTGATTATAAGCTTTAGTCACTTCGCTATAAGGCTCAGTGCCCACATAACGATGAGTAATATTCAAAGCGGGTGCTATATAGTTTCGGAAAATTAATAAATCGATGCCCATATAGGCATAATCGATTTTAGTTTTATCTTTTAAAAAATAGGTTGGGAACGTTGCTCTTGAAATAATATAGGATGAACTTGCATGTACCGTCACATTTTTGATGTGGGCAGAACCGTCTTTTACAAGCTGTAAACGGGTTTCGAATGAAAAGATCGATGCATCTTCATTGACCACAAAAACATGTAACCAATCACATTGGCTTGCTGCATATTCGATTAAATATTGATGCCCTTTGGTAAAAGGGTTGGCATTCATCACAATACTACCAATTTTAGAGCCAGAAACCGACTGCTCATGTAATTTTTTACAATACTGTTTAATACCAACAGGGGTATTTTCCATTAACACAACCAGATCTGATATCTCAACAATGGGATAAAAACCACATCCTCTAAAGAAATCTTTATTTTCAGGTTTGGTGTATAAAAACAGATGAAAATAACCCTGCTCGTTGGCATATTTAATGGTGTGATCCATTAAAGTAAGATTAAGTTGATTACCTCGATAATCAGAATCAATTGCAACACATTTAATAATATTACGATCAATTCCGGCACAAGCGATGATGTTGTTATCGATTCTCGCTACCATAAATAAAGTAACTTGCGAATCAATATCCAGATCAGAACGAGAAAGTAACTGTTTAATAGCTTGATAATCCTGCGCTGAATCAGCGATATTAACAACACTATAATCAACTAAATCGTACATACATTTACCTTTATTCTGCAACAACAAAGTTAGTCAGACGCCCAATATGGGTGATCTCAACTTCGATAACATCACCATCTTTCATAAATACTGGTGGATTACGTTTTTTACCCACCCCGCCAGGAGAACCGGTCAAAATGACATCACCCGGTGATAATTTAGTAAAAGTACTGATATAAGAAATTAATTCCGGTACGGTGTGAATTAAATTGCTAATTGAATCGTGTTGCATTTCTTGACCATTTAAATACGTGGTTAACGATAATGCTTTCGGATCCGGTATTTCATCGGTTGTAGTTAAACATGGACCAAATGCGCCGGTGCTTGGCCAGTTTTTACCTGCGGTAAACCAAGTATATTGCCAGTCACGTACTGAACCGTCCATGTAACAGCTGTAGCCAGCAACATGAGATAGTGCATCTTCTTGTTTGATGCGGAATCCTGCTTTACCAATTACAATGGCCAATTCGCCTTCGTAATCAAGTTCGTTAGTAATAGCGGGTTTGATAATATTTGTTTTATGTCCAGTTTGTGAATCAGGGAAACGGACAAACAGTGTAGGTGCTGAGCTGGTTTCATTAAATTCTGCTCGCTTTTCCGCATAATTCATGCCTACACATAAAATTTTATTTGGATTAGGAATTACAGGTAAATAGGTAATATCTTGTTCATCTATGTCACTTGGGGCATTAAGGTAAGTTTTGGCATTTGCTAAACCCGCTTCATCGGCAAGCAATGATTTTAAGTCGACATATTTGTCACCTAATTTGTTTTTTAAATCAATAATGCCGTTCTCAGTGAGAATACCAAAACTTGATTTGCCAGAGACCAGATAACTGACAAGCTTCATGAATACTCCTTAAAAGCTATTTAAGTTAATTGTTAAAACATCATAAAAGCGAACAACCTTAGTAGAACTAAGGTTGTTGTTTGAAATATAAATTTATACTAAGAAATTGCCGAGAATAAGTAATGACACTGACACGTTAATTGCACCACCGATACGAGTAGCAATTTGAGCAAATGGCATTAATTCCATACGTTCTGCTGCGGTTAAGATTGCAACGTCACCTGTTCCACCTTGACCACTTTGACAGCATGAAATAACAGCTGCATCAACAGGATACATACCTAATTTCTTAGCGACAAAAAAGCCAGTAGTAACGAGACTAACAACTGTACAAACAATGACAACCAAGTTTGTAATAGTGAATGCTGCAACGATTTTTTCCCAAGGTGTGATAGCAACACCTACAGCAAATAAAATAGGATAGGTTACAGATGTTTGGAAGAACTTATAAACTACTTGCGAACCACTTAATACTTTTGGTGAAACACCTGACACTAGTTTAACAAAAACTGCGGCAAATAGCATCCCTACTGGTGCAGGAATTCCGGTTAATTTGTGTCCAATCATACCAATCATGTAAAGAAGCGCTGCTAGTAAAACACCTGAAGCGAAAGTTGTTACATCAATAACGCCATCTGCTTTAGCTGCTTTTTTGGTTTCTAACGCATCTTCTTCAGATGCCGGTAATAAGCGACCATTACCAGTTAAGTGCGGGTAAGCTTTACCAATGCGGTTAAGGATACCACCACAAATAATACCGGTTAAACCACCTAACATAACAATAGGTAATACACGACCTAGCGCATCGCCTTGATCCATATGTAAAATAGCGGCATAACCAATTGAAAGCGGAATCGCCCCTTCACCAACACCACCGGCCATAATAGGTAATACAAGGAAGAAGAATGTTTCAAAAGGAGTTAAACCAAGTAAATAGCCAACGCCAACACCAACTAACATACCGACAATTTCACCGCATACCATTGGTACGAAAATTTTCAAGAAACCTTGAATTAAGGTCTTTTTGTCCATATTCATAATACTACCAACGATGATACAACAAATGTATAGGTATAGAATATGGGTATCTTTATAGAACTTAGTTGTAGCGGCAACAACAGGTTGTGGCAAAATACCATAGTAAACTAATGCCGATGGAATGAACGTTGCACAAATTGCGGCTGCGCCCATTTTACCAACGATTGGTAAACGTTTACCAATTTCGCCACATAAGAAACCGAAGAAAGCACAAGTTACCACCATAACGACAATTTCGCTTGGTAACTTACCGGTAACTAATACTTCTGTAAATATTAGAATACCTGCTATAATAAACAACGGAAGCGGGATAACACCAATTTTGTAGTCATCCATAAGTTTCCACCAGCCATAAGGCCAAAAGCCTTTCGGCTGTTCTTCGGTAATTTTCTTAGTTTCGGCTGTATTATTCTGCGTCTTTCCAATTGAATTGAAATCCACCATATTTTTTTTATCTCCAAAATGATTTTTTAGCTTTGTTTGAATGGCGCATATAGTGACAAATATTTATTTTCAATTTTGTGATATAAATCATAAATTAAGTGTGGTTTTTATGGTTTTAAAGGCTCTATGTTTTTTAATGCTGTGTTACACTCCTAAACGTTATGTTAAGAAATGTTAAGTATAAAAATGCGAAATAAAATACAATTTTCTTTTACCAACAAATTGTTTTTATCTCTTTTACTATTTTCGTTAATTGTGTTGGCGCTTTTACAAAGTTATATTTGGAATGTAACCGAAGCGTCTTTATATCGAAGTTTAGGAGATAAAGCGCAAATTCAAGCTCGAGAGCTAGCTGTCATTCCGAGTTTGATCCAATATGTTGAACAAAAAGATACCAACAAAATATCTGAATTAGTATCTGATATTTTCCAACAAAGTGATGCAAGTTATATTGTTATTGGCGATGCTAAGGCTTATCGTCTGTTTCATACTGCCAATAACGACATCTATTCACCCATGGTTGGTAATGATAATGAAGAAGTATTAAATGGTAATAGTAGTACCACAATCAGCCGTGGTTCTTTAGGTCTCGCATTGCGAGGTAAAGCCCCGATTATTAATAAAGGCAAAGTTATCGGTATTGTTTCAGTGGGCTATATGATTGATGATATCTATGCTTTACATAAAAAGCAATTTATTCCGTTTATTATTTTTTGCTCATTGTTGTTTATTGCGTTATTTATTTTTTCGCTCTGTTTTGCCCGGGCGATCAAAAAACAGATGTTTAATTTAGAGCCAAAAGAGATTGCATTACTGGTCAAAAGCCAAAAATCGATTATGGAATCAATCTTTGAAGGTATTATAGCCATTGACCTTAATTATAAAATTATCAATATTAATCAGTCAGCTCGAATAATGCTTGGTATTAATATTAGTGATGAACAGCTACTAAATCATGATTTATGTGATTTTATCAAATCCAGTGATTTTATTTATGGAAAAGATAATCAACTCAAAGATATACATGATCAAATATGCTACTTTAATAATATTAATGTTATTGCTAACCGAATTCGCATAATTGTTGATGATAATATTCAAGGTTGGGTGATTACTTTTCGTAATTTTAATGATATTAATGTTTTGAGTATGCAATTAACGCAAGTTACTCAATACGTTGATAATTTAAGAGCTATCCGACATGAGCACTTAAACTGGATGGCGACGTTGTCAGGATTGATTTATATGGAACGTTATGAAGAAGCGCAATCATTCATAGCATTACACTCAGCGGATAACCAATATAACTTAGATTTTATAACTAAGCATTTTCAAGTACCGGCGGTGTGCGGTTTATTAATTGGTAAATATTCTAAAGCGCATGAAATTGGCTTAAAACTGGTGTTCGACCCTGCCTGTCAATTAAAAACGTTACCAGATATGATAACCGAAACGGAATTTATGTCGATATTAGGTAACTTACTTGATAATGCCTTTAATGCAGCGCTAAAAAACCCGAATGGAAATAAAACAATTCATCTATATTTGAGTGATGCAACCGATGAGGTTGTTATAGAGGTGAGCGATCAAGGCTGTGGCGTTGATGAAAACATGCGAGATTCGATATTCGAACCCGGTGTGACTTCACAAGATGCGAGCGAACATGGTATCGGATTACACCTTGTTTCAACGTATGTCAAAAAAGCAAATGGTTACATCACCTTTGAGGATAATCAACCTTATGGCACCATTTTTTCAGTTTTTATACCCAAGTAGTAAAGAGGAGAGATTATGCATGAGATAAAAGAAAATACCATTAAAGTTCTTATTGTAGAAGATGAGCCTATTTTAGCAGAATTAAATGCCGAATTTATTCAGAGAGATACAAAAGTTCAAGTCATTGGGATTGCTTCTAATTTGCAAGAGGCAAAAATTATGGTCGAAAAGTTAAAACCGACCTTAATTTTGCTCGATAATTATTTGCCGGACGGCAAAGGTATTGATCTGTTTGAATATATTATCAATAACAATCTTGATAGTTATGTCATTTTTATTACAGCGGCAAGTGATATGGATACGTGTAGTAAAGCGATTCGCTTTGGCGCATTTGATTATTTAATTAAACCGGTATCATACCAACGGTTAAAACATTCATTAGAGCGGTTTGAGCTTTTTTTATATCGCCAAAGTCTACAAAAACATGTTAATCAAAGACGAATTGACGAGTTATTTAATTTGCAAACTAAAGATTTTGTCGATGTTAATCGTCATTCAAAAGGTATTGAAGAGATTACCTTACAAAAAGTAAAAGATCTGTTTTTAAAAACTGATAAAGCATTAACGGTTGATGATATTGTTGCAAATGCTCAAATAAGTAAAACAACGGCCAGACGATATTTAGAATATTGTGTACAAACTAAGTTGTTAACTGTAGAACTTAACCATGGAAAAATTGGTCGCCCGGAAAGGTTGTATAAACGTCTGGGGAAATAATCATTTCGATTTAACGCTGTTTTTATAGTTGTAAATCCTACTATAGATATAATTGATAATTATATAAATATGCTTATTTGTTATTTTATCCACTAAATATTTGATGCTAGATTGAACTTATCCGATGTGGGATAAATCAAATTTGTAGTAGCAAATAGAAGGGGTAAAAATATGTCTATAGCAATAGGAAAAGTAGTAACAACTGAAAATAACGAAATCAGTAAAGATGGCGCTTTTGTTCGTCAAACTAACCGCTTTAATACTCCTTTTGGTAATGAGCCTGGCATGCTACCGGTGGAAGCTGGGCGTTATCGTTTAATTTGGGCTGCAATTTGTCCTTGGGCACATCGTCAGATGATAGCTATCAAATTGTTGGGGCTGGAAGATGTTATCAGTGTCGGTAAAGTCAACCCGGTAAGAACGGAAAATGGTTGGGAGTTTTCGTTAGATAAAAATGGTGTTGATCCGGTGCTCGGTATCCGATTTCTACCCGAAATATATGCCAAAACCGATCCAGAATATAATGGACGAGCGACCGTGCCAACGGTTGTCGATGTCAAAACAGGCAAAGTGGTTAACAACGATTATTTTAATCTAACCTACTATTGGGAAACCCAATTTAAACCCTTTCATAAAGCTGGCGCCCCGGATCTCTATCCGGAAAAATTGCGAGCTGATATTGATGCATTAAATAATGTTATATTTCATGAAGTGAATAATGGCGTTTATAAAGCCGGGTTTGCCCGTTCCCAAAAAGCCTATGAAGAGGCTTATCACCTCGTATTTAATCAGCTTGATAAACTCGAACAACGTTTAAGCCAATCACGCTATCTGTTTGGCGATCAAATTACCGATGCCGATATTCGGTTATATGTGACATTGGCCAGATTTGATGTGGCCTACTATAGTGCATTTAAAACCAATCGGAATCGAATCATTGATTTTCCAAATTTATGGGCTTACGCCAGAGATCTTTATCAGATCCCAGCCTTTGGTGAAACAACCGATTTTCACGCAATTAAACAGGGCTATTTCTTAAGTAACAATGCGCATAACCCTTACGATATTTTACCTTTGGGGCCCGATGTCAGTAATTGGCACACACCACATAACAGAGATAAGATTTTTACTTCAAACAGATAAATTTTACTGGGGTAGTGATGATGCCAAATATTTTAGATTTTGGATTAATATTCACCCAAATTCCAACGTTACTGGCATATTTGCCGGTAACCTTGTTTATAACCGTGTTTTCGATGTTATTCGGTGTCATATTGGGGCTGGTTGTTGCTGTCATTAAGATGCATAAAATACCGGTATTATCGCAATTGGCGGCGATTTTTGTTTCGTTCATCCGTGGCACGCCTTTGTTAGTCCAGCTCTATTTGAGCTTTTACGGTATTCCTGTTTTATTAAGGTATGTTAATTATCTATATGATACTAATTACAATGTCAATGGCATATCGCCGATGATATTTGTACTTATTGCCTTCTCGTTAAACGAGGCCGCTTATAATTCCGAAACGATTCGAGCCGCATTACAATCGGTCAATAAAGGACAAATTGAAGCAGCACAATCGCTAGGCATGACCTATAGCCAGTTACTGCGCCGAATTGTTATTCCCGAAGCGTTTCTTGTTGCTTTACCAAATTTAGGTAACACGTTGATTGGTTTACTCAAAGGGACTTCATTGGCGTTTGTTTGCTCTGTCACTGAAATGACCGGTAGGGGCAAAACGCTTGCCGGGCATAGTTATCGATATTTTGAAGTCTATATTTCATTAGCCTTAATTTATTGGGGATTGACTATTATTATTGAGTTAATGGTTAAGTATTTAGAAAAGCGCTTAACCATTTCCGATAGTGCCAATACTCCGAGTTATCGTCGAGGGAAATTATTATGATTGAGGTAAAAGATCTTACATTATCATTTGCGCAAAACCTCATTTTGGATCATCTTAATTTTCAGATTAAACCTCATGAAATTGTCGCTATTATCGGTGCTTCCGGTGCCGGTAAATCAACTTTATTACGCTGTTTAAACTTATTAGAAAAACCGCAGCAAGGTTACATTGAGATTGATAATGTCGGGTTGGACGTTAGCCAGATAAAACGGCGTGATATAGTTAAATTTCGTCAGCAAACGGCTATGGTATTTCAACAATTCAATCTGTTTCAGCAAAAAAATGCCTTAGAGAATGTAATGGAAGGTTTAATTATTGTTAAAAAATTACCGAAAGCTCAAGCTCAACAGATAGCGTATGAAAAATTGGTTGAAGTTGGATTAAAAGAGCGCATTTATCATTACCCTAAGCAGTTATCAGGCGGACAACAACAACGGGTTGCTATTGCCCGCGCATTAGCCATGGATCCCAAAGTTTTATTGCTTGATGAGCCAACTTCGGCCTTAGATCCCGAATTGGTCGGTGAAGTGCTGGCGACAATCAAAATGGCGGCCAAATCAGGCATTACCATGATTTTAGTCTCACACGAAATGAGCTTTGTGCATGATATTGCCACCCGGGTACTGTTTTTAGATAAAGGACAAATTATTGAAGATAGTTCACCCCAGCAAATGTTTTCTAATCCTAAACAACTCAGAACCAAAGCTTTTTTAGCCAGATATTATTCTTCAATACAAGTTGATTATGAAATTTAAGGAGCGAAAGGAGTAACAATGAATATTGTGATTCAACAACATTGTCAAGCAATCAACTGGCAAGAGGTTGCTGATTTGCTTGCTTTTTATGGTTTAAGTTCGCTTGATGCTAACACGCAAGAGCAAGTATTTAAGCGAAGTTATGCCGTAGTTTTTTTACTGGAAAATGGGCAAGTTGTTGGTGTTGGACGGGCATTATCTGACGGCATTTGTCAGGCGGCAATTTATAACGTAGCGTTAGCCAAACATCTGCATGGGCAAAAGTATGGTCGGTTGATTATTGAAAAGTTGGTAGAGCAAGTAAAACACTGCAATATCATCCTTTACACTCATCCCCAAACCGTCGAATTTTATCGTAATTTAGGGTTTGATTTAATGAAAACCGGCATGGCACGTTATCAAGCCGATCATCGAACAGAAATGAAAAATATGGGCTTTATATAGTTGAAAGATTGTTTTAACAACTTTCAGAAAATTAATCTAGTTGTGCGAGGGAATTATTTATGTGCTACAAGAAATGGTATGGTTTATTGCTATTGGGCGTATTGTCATTAGTCGGTTGTGACAATCAAACTTCAACAACCGCAGCCACAGGTAAACAAAAGATTGTTATTGGCACCTCGGGTGCACCTAGCCCCTTTACCACGGTAGATGATAAAGGCGAGCTAGTTGGCTATGATATTGATGTGGTAAAAGCGGTATTTGCTCAGCTACCGCAATACGAGATTAGTTTTGAAATCACTGAATTTCCTTCCGTTTTGGCTGGGTTAGATTCGCAACGTTATCAAGTGGGTGCCAATAACTACGCAATGAATGAAAAACGTAAAGAAAAGTATTTCTATTCTGATCCGATTTTCAAAAATCAATATGTGATTGCTGTAGCAAAAAACAATCAACAGATTAACGGATTTAGTGATCTAAAAGGCAAATCAACCGAAGTTTCACCGGGGTTAAATTATGCCACTGCCTTAGAGTCTTATAATGAACAAAATCCAAATAATCCGGTCAAAATTGTTTATAGTGAAGCCGAGTTATTGCCGGTATTGCAACATGTTGAAAGCGGGCAGTATGATTTTCAATTAATCGATAAAGTCATGTTGGCGCAATATATCAATGAACATCAACTGAATCTTAAAACGATTGAACTAAGCAAAGAAGATGCTGAACGTATCGCATCCCCATACAGTTATTTGCTTATCAGTAAAGGGGCACAAGGGCAGCAGTTAACTCAGGATATTAATCAAGCCATACAAAAGATAATCCAAAATGGCGAATTATCAAAAATTAGCCAACACTATTTTGGTGCTGATTATTCACCTAAGTAAGTTTTTCGATAACAATTTGTTGAGTTAGGCTAGGGAAAGATAGCCGGTTTTAATCTGAAAGATTTTAGCTTAATAAAGATGACGCTTTTAAAGCGTCATCTGACAATAAAATCGCTCTTTAGTTAATAACTAGTCGATAATGCCATTGTCCTTAATCACTTTTTGATACCAATAAAAACTATCTTTTTTGATACGATTAAGGGTTTTTAAATCATGGTCATCTCGATCAACATAAACAAAGCCATACCGCTTTTTAAAGCCTTGATGAGAGCTTAATAAGTCGATCACTGACCATGGGCAATAGCCAAACAATTCAACACCGTCTTCAATGGCATCATGGCAGGCTAAAATATGGGCTTTGATATAATCGATCCGATAATCGTCGTGGACTTTATTATCAGCGGTTAATACATCGGGTGTACCTAAACCATTTTCTGTAATAATCATGGGTAAACGGTATTGTCGATAATATTCATTAAGCACTAAACGTAATCCCATAGGATCGATTTGTGCGCCATAAGTTGACGCCGTTAAATTTGGATTTTTCTCGATTTTAAAATAGCCATAAAGGTTAAAATCGATATCATTCTCTTTAGTACCAAATGGATGCGCTTCATCTTCCGGTAAATAGCTGGCAACTAACGTACGATAATAGTTAACCG
The DNA here is from genome assembly GCF_026536305.1 of Gilliamella sp. B3892. Taxonomy (NCBI): domain Bacteria; kingdom Pseudomonadati; phylum Pseudomonadota; class Gammaproteobacteria; order Orbales; family Orbaceae; genus Gilliamella; species Gilliamella sp. B3892. The sequence continues at coordinate 139,252 of NZ_JAFNOK010000003.1, read as the reverse complement.
CAATAAAATCGGGTTTTGCCTGTTTTAAAATTTCGGCATCTTCCGCTTGCGTGATAGGATAGATACCACAGCGGTTAAGATAGTTTTTATAATAACCGGGATAATCACCAAAACAGTACATTTCAAGGGCATAATTGGTTTTGAAATTGTCATTCATTTTCGCTGCCCAAACATCTTTAGGCTTATTACTGGCCGGATAAGTCATCGTTGAGGAAACAGCCGGTCCTACTTTACTGCCCGGGATCAAATCATGGCAATCATTGGTTGCCATAGCATGAGCAACGAACATATGATAATCCATTTGCGCTCTGACTTTTTCAGCATCTTGAGGCGCAATGTGATACATATTCATTCTTTCGTTAACCCGAATCATTAGATTTTGTTCATTATTAATCTGCCAATGTTTGACCCGATCGCCAAACGCTTGATAACAGATTTGCGCATAACGTCTAAACGCATCAACACAGCGGCGATCTTGCCAACCGTTATATTTTTCGACTAAAGCAAAAGGCAAGTCAAAATGATAAAGTGTAATAAAAGGTAAGATATCATTTTTTAAAAGCTCGTTGATCACTCGATTATAAAAATCGATACCAGCTTGATTAATTTGTCCGTCACCGTCCGGAATGATTCTTGCCCATGAGATTGAAAAGCGATAGGTTTTGAGTCCTAATTGTTTAAATAAAGCGATGTCACTTTCTACATGATGATAAAAATCACTGGCGACTTTGCTATCGGCTTGTATAGCTGAACGTTGGAAGGAATTATAATCTGCAACAGTCATTCCTTTACCGTCAGCATCCCAGCCACCTTCAATTTGAAATGCCGAAGACGATGCTCCCCACCAAAAATCCTTAGCAAACGTTTTCATATGTTAACCTCTAAACTTGAATAAATAATAAATTGTCTTGATAACTCACTTCACTTTGTTGCGTAGTTTCAACGCTTTTATATTGTTGTGAATCGACGATGATAATCGATGTTGTTAAATCATAATTTTTCTGTTCAATGCGATGAATATCAAACGACACGATTTTACTGCCTTTAGTAATATGCTCACCCGCTTTAACATGCGCTGTGAAATATTCGCCTTGTAGATTAACCGTATCAATACCGATATGAATTAAAAGTTCAACCCCATTATCGAGTTTTAAACCTATCGCATGTAAAGTAGGATAAAGCACCGTCACAGTACAATCAGCCGGTGCGATAACTTCGCCTGTTTGTGGGTATATTGCAACCCCTAATCCCATTGAGCCGGAGGCAAACACTTCATCTTTGACCTCGTTTAATGGCACAACCCGCCCTTCGATTGGCGCAGCAATGGCATCATCGGTTGTTAAGTTATTTTTAGTATTAGGCGCTGTTTTTATTGAATCTTCATCGTTTGGAATATCGTTAAAACCAATCATCATTGTCATTAGGCAAGAACCAAAAAAAGCAAAAGCAATGCCGATTAAGTAGCATAAAAATGCTTTACTGCCCGCTTCAGCATAGACCGGAATAGTTAATACGCCTTGATTGGCAAAAGCGGTACCATAAGAGCCACCCCAGCCCATAAATCCGCCAGCAATAGCACCGCAAATGACGGCGCAGATCATCGGTTTTTTCAGTCTTAAATTAGCGCCATAAATCGCCGGCTCAGTAATGCCAAACAGGGCGGTAATGGTAGCGGATGCGGCAACAGTCTTTAGGTTTTTATTCTTCGTTTTAAAAAATACCCCTAAGGCTGCGCCAGCCTGTGAAAAGTTCGCCGCACCGGCAAAGGCTAATAGGTTTTGCCTGCCAGTTTGCGCAACATCATTGATGCCAATTGGTACAATTGCACGATGCGCACCAAAAATAACTAAGATACACCAAATACCGCCAATAAAGGCACCTAATAAAATAGGGCTCACTTCCATAATGTAGTAATAGATCCAGTTAATAAATTCGCCGATATAGATTCCAATAGGACCAAAAATTAGCAATGTTGCAGGTATCATGATCAACAAAGAAAATGTTGGAACCATAATTATTTTTAAGACTTCCGGGATGATATATTCTAAGAATCTTTGCACATAACTTAAAATAAACACCGCTAAAATAATTGGAATAACGCTTGAAGTATAACTGGCTTTAGTTAGTTCGATAGCAAATAAAGTCACCTCATTTTTGCTTGCCATTAAGCTCACGATTGAAGGGTAACATAGTGTTGCCCCTATAATCATGGAGATAAATTCGTGCGCTTTAAACACTTTAGCGGCGGTATAGCCTAATATTATCGGCATGAAATAAAAAACAGCATCCGATGCCGCATGTAAAATGGTATAGGTGCTATAGGTTTTAATATCGGTTTGATAGTAGTATTGACCAATCATTACAGCAACGGCCAAAATGCCTTTCAACATGCCCGATGCCGCAATAGCGGGAATAATTGGCGTAAAAATGGCAGCAAATGCATTGAGTATCTTTACCCCAATTGAGACTTTAGGGGCAGGTTGATGATGTTTTGTTGATTTGTCGATTAACGGTGTGAGCGCATCATAAATGTGTGTGACTTTGTTGCCTAGCACAATCTGATATTGTCCACTGCTTTCAACCACCGATATCACCCCTTCGGTTTGCAGTAACTTTTCACGATCTGCCTTGTTATTATCATTTAATACAAAGCGTAAACGCGTAAAACAGTGGGTCACACTAACGACGTTTTGTTCGCCACCCACGAGCTTTAATATTTGTAGCGCAATTTTTTGATAATCCATTATTTTCTCCATTGCTAAAAGAATGGTTAAACACTAATAAAAGACAAAATAGACTAAATGTTGGTAACAAGTAATATCAGTTATCGTATGATGTCTGAAATTATTGATGTTTTTTAGTAAAAATTAACTTTTATCGTTTGACTAACTGACTCCACGCTAGCATAGTTTAAAAATTTAGACAAGGTCGAATTGGTAGTTGCTAAATAGCTAATTTAGATATATTTTTATACAACTAGTTGCCATGAAATTGTCTACAAATGAGATCTGCCAAAAAAAAGTCCTATTTACTTTTAACAATTGTGTTTTTCTTCTGGTATGCCCAATATATCTATATTCCTTATCAAACGCCTTATCTGGCTGCGATAAGCTTGTCGACGCAATTTATTGGTATCGTGATCAGTGCTTACGGCATTTCACAATTAGTGTTACGTCTTCCGGTGGGCTTAATCGCTAATGTTAAAGAGAAGCATAAAGCGTTTATTATCGTGGGATGTTTCTTAGCCGGTTTTGCCTCAGTTATTCGCATAATACAGCCCAATGGCATGGGATTTTTAATCGGTAATATTATTTCTGGCTTTGCCAGTGCTATGTGGATTTCATTTATGGTGCTGTTTTTAGGATTCTATCCCAAATCCAAAAGGGGGTATGCCACCAGTTTAATTATTATGGTAAACAATTTAGGGATCTTCCTGGCCTTTTTAACCGGTATGCTATTTTTTGATTTTTGCGGCATGAAATTTATCTGTTTACTCAGTTGTTTAAGCGGTTTAATTGCTTTTATATTAGCAACCCAACTTAAATACCCTGAAAAAATACATCATCATTTTCAATATCACCATTTATTTAAAGTCTTTTTTAATTCTAAGTTACTCTTTTTTTCGTTATTGGCGCTTATTCAGCAGGGTATACAAATGTCTACTACCATGTCTTTTACTAATCAGATATTGAGTGAACTGGGCGCAAACTCTGCAATGATTGGTCTGTCTGCCATTATTTATATGTTATCTTCGGTCTTATTTGCCAAACTCGGCGCCAGTAAGTGGATCGATCGATTAAGTGTATCGGTTTGGATTATGCTCGCTTTTCTGCTTTTGGCGCTGTATTGCGCTTTAGTTCCTATTGTGGCATCGAGTTATTTAATTTTACTGCTCCAGATCATTCCCGGTATGGCAACAGGTATTTTGTTCTCATTGTTAACTTTTGAAGCGATGAGCGATATTCCGGCAGATGTTCGCTCGGCGGCAATGGGCTTATTTCAAGCAATTTATGCCTTAGGGATGACGCTATTTCCGGTGATTGTTGGTTATGTCAGCTTGCAATATTCAATGACTTTAGCTTATTTTATTTTAGCCATAAGCGCAGTGTTGGGCGCGGTTTTGTACTGTTTTTACGTTAAAAGACAACCAGCAAAATAGGGAATGGCAAAAGCGGCTAAACTGCAAGCAACCAATTATGCTCTTATTCTATCAACGGATATTTACGATGATTTAAGCATTTGGGTATTGAGATAATAACCACGTAATAGCAATCAAATCGGCCGAACCGCCAGGGCTTAAATTGCGTTTTATTAGCTCAAGATCGAGTTTATATAGGTTTTCTCGCCCATGATGATCAACCATTCCACCTTGATCAATCAAAGTTTTAGCGTGTTGTTGAACATAGTTTAATCCTTCAAGCCCGCCACGAGAGACAAGATTGGTGTCTTGGTTAAAAGCTAGTAAATATAATAAAGCTTGTAATAAGCTAGTCTCTTCATCGTAACCGCGGTTTATCATCTGTTGATATATTGGCAGTGATACTTGTCGAACTGTGGCATAACCTGATTCAGCTTCTCCGCGGGCACCGGCTAAATTGTGGCGTTTAAACAGCTTTTCACCGACGGAATGTGTCGGGTTGTTTTGTTTAAGTTCGTTATTGACGATACCTTGACAGATAGTGGCGACTTGCTCACAGATACTTTGTGCATTAAGTGGCAAGCCTTGCTGTTCAATTCGACCAATAGCACCGAGTAATAAACCAAAAGCGAAGATGCCTCCTTTGTGGGTATTGACTTGATGCGTTGCGTCCAACATCGCTTTTTCACATTGTAATCCAATCGGTCTAATGCCCGATAAAAATTGGTTAACTGGCCTATTAGCGGTGTTTTTTCCGTATTGGTAAAACTGTTCAAACCAATGTGTAATGGCTTGAATACTGAAAATGAAGGTTTGAAAATCCATATCCCGATGTGCGCCATTATTGTTCATATCCACCAGACCGGGTTTAGGTGACAGGCAAATTTCTTTGATTAACGCCTTAATCGCAAGCTGTGTCGCCGGGCTTAAATTTTTATTATCAATTATTTTGGCTTCCAATAAAGCCACTTGCTGTGAGTAATCACTCATTGTCTGTGTTACCTTGGGGGTTTTAATGCCTTGCTGTGCAAAATTAACGATTTTCAATTAATTTAAGCTAACAGCAAAGTTTGGTTACCCTAGTTAATATATTTGCGGGTTATTACCTTCAAGCTTGCCAGCTTATTAGATACTCATAAGCTGGCGTTATCACTTTAAAAATCGTGTTGTGATTGGGTTGCTAAAACTTCACGATTACCATTATGACTAGGCGGACTAATAATGCCTTCCAGCTCCATTTGCTCAACTATGCGAGCCGCTCGATTATAGCCGATTCTAAATTTTCGTTGAACGCTAGAAATTGACGCCCGACGTGTTTCAACAACGAAAGCCACAACCTGATCAAATAATGGATCGAGCTCTTCATCAATACCGTCTAAGCTGCCACTTTCACTGTCATCGGTTGAAACGGTCACGTTTTCAATATATTTTGGTGTGCCACGTGCTTTCCAATCTTGTACAACGGCATGAACTTCTTCATCACGGACAAACGCACCATGAACACGAATTGGTATAGAGCTATTGGGTGCCAAATAAAGCATATCCCCCATACCAAGCAAGGATTCGGCGCCCATTTGATCTAAAATCGTGCGTGAGTCAATTTTACTCGAAACGGTAAAAGCAATACGAGTTGGAATGTTAGCTTTAATTAAACCGGTAATGACATCAACCGACGGTCGCTGGGTGGCTAAGACAAGGTGAATACCTGCCGCCCGTGCTTTTTGTGCCAGTCTTGCGATTAACTCTTCGACTTTTTTACCTACTGCCATAATTAAGTCAGCAAACTCATCAACCATAACAACGATATACGGTAATTTTTCCAATGTCGGCATGTTCAGATCCATGCTGTCGGTTGGTTTCCATAATGGATCGGGGATTGGTCGACCCATTTCTTCAGCCAGTTTGATTTTTTCGTTGTAACCGGCAATGTTACGTACCCCTAAAAATGACATTAAGCGATAACGTCTTTCCATTTCATTGACACACCAATTTAGCGCATTGGCCGCATCTTTCATATCGGTAACCACTTGAGTGAGTAAGTGAGGGATGCCTTCATAAATAGACAGCTCAAGCATTTTAGGGTCAATCATGATAAAGCGAACATCTTCCGGCTGTGATTTATATAAAATACTTAAAATCATCGCATTAACGCCGACTGATTTACCGGATCCGGTGGTACCTGCCACTAACAGATGTGGCATTTTTGCCAAATCCGCCACTACCGATTGTCCGGCGATATCTTTACCCAGCACAACAGTTAGTGGTGATTGGGCATTTTTAAATTGTGGGCTATCAAGCACTTCCCTAAAATAGACGGTTTGACGGTTTTTATTCGGTAGTTCGATACCGACATAAGGTTTGCCGGGAATCACTTCAACCACACGCACCGACGGCATTGACAAAGAGCGAGCCAGATCACGATCCAACGTCGAAATACGGGCAGCTTTAATCCCCGGCGCCAGTTCGATTTCAAAACGAGTGATGACCGGACCCGGCATATAATCAACCACTTTGGCTTTAACACGATAGTCAGCTAAGCTTTTTTCAATTAATTCAGCCATGGCATTTAAGGCAGCATGGTCAACTTCAATTCGAGTCGTTGGCGGTGCGGTCAATAAATTCAAAGACGGCAATGGTGTGGTTGGTTTTGCCCGTGGCGTATCATCCCGCCTGAGTAATGGATGAATTAAGCTATCTTGCTCATCGTCCGCTATCGGCTCAAACGTCTGAACTTTTTCATCGGTGGTTTCGACTTGATAAATATCTTCAATAACCGGATTTTCTTTTTTCAGTAAATCTATATCAACCTCGGTGGCTGGTATCCGCTCAGGTAGCTCAACATCCGTCATGATTTGAGGCGTGATGAATAGTGGCTCAGGCTCGTCGGCTGAGAGTTCGACGATAGGATCAAATGCACTCTGTTCATTCTCTTTGTCAATCTCACTATCATGCTGTAATGTGATGGACGGTTGATTATCATTCATGATAAACAAAGGTTTACTTGGCGCATCAGAAATAGTGTATTTGTCGTGCTCAAAAGGGTCTACCGTTGCTGATTTGTTTAGTTGAATTTGTTCAACTAACGATTTTACTGAATCAGAATCACGTTCTTTCATATTTTGTAAAATCGATTCAATGCGAGTTAAGATATCATCAGATTCTAGTTGGTTTTGCATTTTATTTGAACTATCTTCAGCAGCAGCTAGCGATCTGGCATTAAGCTCTTGCAGCGCCTTGACTAACTCCATTGTTGTTTGTTTAAGTTTGTCATCTTCCGTTTTAGGCGATAAGGTTGCTTCGGTTTGAGGTTGTTTATCAATCTTAATTGCAGCCTCAGTTTGCTGATCATCAACCTTGATATTAAGAGGGGCAGTTTGTTGGATATTGACCGCATCATGATCAAACGGGATAGTAAACTGAGGATCCTGCTCTTGTTCGGCTGACTGTGGGTTTTCTGGCGCATCATTTTCATCGTCAGCAACGTGTCTTGTTTTACGTAATGAAAATAACCATCTAATTGGTGATAACAACAGCATAACCAGCGCACCTAATTTTTCTATTAGATACAACCATGAAAGCCCGGTTAATAGTGTGACACAGGCAAAGCTGGTTGCCAGTAAAACCAGTGAGGTGACAAGGTTGCTCATCACCGGTAACAGACTTTCAATAACGATTGAACCTAAATAACCGCCGGCTTCAAATTGTTCGGCATCTTGAATATTTAAGGCAAAAAAACCAGTGGAACTGAAAATAAACGCTAAAATACCAATAATTCGAAATGAGACACTAAAATAGTTAATCGGATCATTGGCATGCCGATAAAAATAGTGCATTAATTGCAGACAAAAGAAAATAAAAATAACGGGTATGCTAAAAGCCACAAAGCCCAAAAATTGGAATAACACATCGGAAACATAAGCACCGAGATAACCGCCAAAATTGCTTATCGGTGTATGCCAAGCGGTGCGAGACCAGCCCGGATCAGAGGGATTGTAAGTAAACAGCGATAAAAATAAGCAAACGGATAACCCTATTATCGTTAATAGAATCAGTTGCGCTATAATCTGCCTTCTCGTAATTTTTGACTTTTTCAAACACGTACCTAAATAGCGATTTTCAGTTAAAATTATTGGCATTTTACCATATATTGCGCCCTCTGAGAGAGGGAATAAAACATAAAAACGAATTTATTATTGGACTAATTGGTCATCGCAACTAAAGTTTGTTTAAACCGTTTGCCATTTTCGACGTATCTGTTGGCATTTTCAATATTGGCTTGAATTTCGGCATCGGTCAATTTGCGGATAATTTTAGCCGGCGAGCCCATGATAAGACAACCTTCTTCATAAGGTAGACTGTGGGTAACAAGTGAGCCGGCTCCAACCAGACAATTTTTAGCAATTTTAGCATTGTTTAAAATGGTGCTGCCCATACCAATTAAGGCATTATCTTCGATAATGCAACTATGCAAAATCACATTATGCCCAATAGTGACATTTTCACCGACAACACAAGCAATATCTGTTTCAATATGAATCGTTGTATTATCTTGAACATTGCTATTTTTACCAATATAAATTGCGGCGATATCGCCACGCAAAACAGCATTAAACCAAATCGATACGCCGGATGCTATTTCGACATTACCGATAATATCGGCCGATTTTGCGATAAAACAGTCGGAGGCAATGTTAGGGCGTAAATTATCGAGTTGATAGATCATGATTCTTTCCTTTTGATGTTTTTCACCGTCAAGTATAAACCAACTGCTAAAAAGTTACATATCACCATTGAGCCAACCATGAGCCATTCACTCATATTATCATTCACCGCAACACTATTATGCGTTGAAACTAAGCTCGAAAGGATGACGCCGATTGCGCCGGCAACCGCAAAACGAAGCGTGCCGGCCAGTGATGAGGCGGTTCCTGCGATATGTGAGTAAAGGTCTAAGATAACCGCCATGCTATTGCCACCAATGGTTGACATGCAGCCAATATAACCGGCAACACAAATCACTAAACAGACAAAGCCTAAATTACATAAGGTAATAATTGCCAGTCCAATTGCCATAATAAATTGGATTAATAACCCTAACTGCATCATCTTAATGGCGCCTACACGTTTTACTAAACGGCTATTGAGGGTATTCATAAATACCATAACTAAAATATTGAGCGCAAAATAGTAACCAAAATTGATTGCTGCAACGCCATGTAAGTTCATATACACAAAAGGCCCTAAACTTAAAAATGAAAACAGGCCAGCGCCGGAAAATGCACCAATCATCATATAAGTAAATACTTGCCTATGACGGAATAGGGTAATGAAGTTACTCAATATACGCCTTAAGCTAAATTTACTGCGTTTAACTTTAGGTAGTGTTTCGGGAATGGTTGTGAATACTAAAATGATTGACACAAGGGCGATGAAACTTAAGCTATAAAAGTTAGCCTGCCAATTGAACCAATACAAAATAAAACCGCCAATAATCGGGGCGAGTAGTGGGGCAACATTGGAGATTAACATCACAAACGACATCATTTTGGAAAATTCATCACGATCACGAAAGATATCTTTCATTAAGGCATTTACTACAATAGCAATTGCCGCAGCCGCAATACCATGGAAGAAGCGAGCCGTAATTAACTGATGAATCGTTGCGGCTATCGCACAGCAAAACGCCGCCACAAAGAAGATAGTTAATCCGGCAATTAACACCTTACGGCGGCCATAACTGTCGGTCAGTGGACCAAATAATAGCTGCCCGACTGAGAAGCCTAATAAATAGCAACTAATCGTTAACTGCACCGTTGCATCAGCAACATTAAACCGCTGGGCGATAGTTGGCATACTGGGTAAGTACATATCTATCGAAAGCGGCATTAACATAGACAGTAATCCAAGAATAAAAATGAGTGCGCTTTTCGAAATCTTAATTGTTACGGGTTGATTAGTATTTTGCACGTACTTTTTCCTTTATGGATTTTAATTTACAACATTATTTAAATACCATTAATTAATCGTAAGCGCTTATTGGTTTCGCATAACAATTTTATTAATAGGTTTTATTGATTAATAATATGATTCGATATTAACTAAATGAATTGATTTCATCTTGTGTTAGTAAGCGATATTCGCCTTCGGGTATATCAAGAATGATATTGCCAATTTGCTTGCGATGCAATGCAATCACATGATTATTTACAGCCGCAAACATCCGTTTAACTTGATGATAGCGGCCTTCGCTAATCGTCAATTCGGCATGATAATCATCAATAATCATTAACTGCGCCGGTTTAGTTAGTGACTTCTCACTTTTTAACTTAATACCCTTTGCAAATAGTTCAATCAGATCAGGGCTTAGCGGCTGTTCGACGGTAACTTCATACACTTTTTGGCAATGGTGTTTAGGTGAGGTGATACGGTGTGACCACTTACCATCATCGGTTAACAATACAAGTCCGGTTGTATCAAGATCTAATCGACCCGCTGCATGCAGTTTTTCCGGCATGGGTTCATCAATAAAATAGAGTATGGTTGGATGATCCGGATCATCAGTTGAACAGACATAGCCTTGAGGCTTATTGAGCATAAAATAACGATTTTCGGTAACCGGGGTAATGATATAGCCGTCATACTCAACTTGTTGCTGTGGAGTAAGCTGATAGGCACCGGATTTAATAATTTCACCGTCAACGGTGACTTTTTTGGCTTTTAATTCTTTACCAACAATGGTACGGCTAATGCCTAAATGGTGAGCGAGAAATTTATCTAATCGCATAATTTTTTATCATTCCTATAATGCACTAACAGGGGTATATATATCAAACCGGTGGTTTTTGGTTTTAATCTCAGCGGTAGGTTTTTCATTAGCTAAAAAGGGCGCATAGTCCGGTCTTTTTACTACAACCCGTTTTTGAGCCAGTCGCCTTGCCGGTTCAAGTAAACTATCAGCATCACTATCGCTGCCCACTAATTGCTGAAAAACGCGCATCTCTTTTTTGACCAGCGCACTTTTTTGCCGATGCGGAAACATTGGATCAAGATAAACGACATCGGGCTTATCGGTATAACAATCAAGGCCGCCGATACTCGAGTGATAGATAAGCTGTAAATGCTGTGCCAGCCACTGACCTATAGTTGGGTCTTGATAGGCACGCTTTAAACCGTCTGCCAACAGGGCGGCAACGACCGGATGCCTTTCAAACATTGTCACATGACAGCCGATTGATGCTAATACAAATGCATCACGACCAAGCCCGGCTGTTGCATCAATCACTTTCGGAAGATAACTGCCTTTAACCCCCACCGCTTTGGCAATGGCTTCGCCCCGACCTCCACCAAATTGACGACGATGGGCCATTGCGCCTGACACAAAATCAACCGTAATGGCACTGAGTTTTGGCTCGTCAGTTTTTTTTAACGCAAGTTGCTGATTTTGATACGTCAGTGCGAATGGCAGATCGGTATGGTGAGATAACCACTGCTCAGCTAATGGGATTAGCTGAGCTAAATTCGAACTAGGAGATACCATAATGATGTAGTAGTGCCTCTAGCTGTGGCTCACGTCCACGGAAGTTTTTAAACAGTGTCATCGGTTCATCACTGCCACCTTGTGACAAGATATGATCAAGGAAAGCATTACCGGTTTTGGTATTAAAGATGCCTTCTTCTTCGAAGCGTGAAAAAGCATCGGCAGATAGCACTTCAGCCCATAAGTAACTGTAATAACCTGCTGCATAACCACCGGCAAAAATGTGACTAAATGCATGTGGGAATCGTCCCCAGTCAACTGTTGGCACAACCGCCACTTGTTGTCTAACTTGTGCCAATGTGTCAAGTATGTCGGCGTCTTTCTGTGAGTGTAATTTGAAGTCAAATAGCCCGAACTCTAACTGACGTAAAATAAACAGTGCCGCTTGATAATTTTTGGCATCTAACATTTTTTCAAGCATTTGCGTTGGTAACGGTTCACCGGTTTGATAATGACCGGAGATAAATGCCAATGCTTGCGGTTGCCAGCACCAGTTTTCTAAAAATTGACTCGGCAATTCTACCGCATCCCATGGCACACCATTTATACCGGCCACCGATGATACATCAATTTCGGTTAGCATATGGTGAAGACCGTGACCAAACTCATGGAATAAGGTTGTTACTTCATTATGGGTAAAGAGTGCCGGTTTATCACCGACCGGGCGATTAAAATTACAGGTTAAATAAGCAACCGGTTTTTGTACATGACCGTCCGCAAAACGCATCCGACCAATACAATCATCCATCCAAGCGCCGCCACGTTTATGCTCACGAGCATATAAATCTAAGTAAAAGCTACCTTTCAACTCACCGTTGGCATCATAAAGATCGTAGAATTTGACTTGCGGATCCCACACTTCAACGCCATGACGCTCTTTGGCAGTAATACCGAAGATGCGATGAACAACTTCAAATAAGCCGTTAATGACACGTTGCTCCGGAAAATAGGGGCGCAATTGTTCGTCATCGATCGAGTATAAATACTGTTTTTGCTTTTCGCTGTAATATGCAATATCCCATGGTTGAATATCACTTGCGCCAAAAAATTCATAAGCGTAACGTTTTAAATCGGCCAGCTCTCTTTCGCCTTGCGGTTTGGCTTTGTTAGCAAGATCGGTTAAAAACGCCATAACTTGCGAGGTTGATTGTGCCATTTTAGTGGCTAAGGATTTATCGGCATAAGTGTCAAAACCGAGTAATTTAGCCAATTCATCACGTAATGCTAAAATCTGTTTGATGATTTGGGTGTTATCCCATTTGCCGGCATTTGGACCTTGGTCAGAAGCACGAGTATTATAGGCTTGATAAAATTCAAAACGTAAATCTCGATTATCACAATAGGTCATGACAGGTATGTAACTAGGCATATCAAGGGTTAATAACCAGCCTTCTTGTCCTTTCGCTGTCGCTTGCTGCTTAGCTGCACTAAGCGCACTTTCCGGTAAGCCCGCTAGCTGATTAATATCGGTAATTAATTTTGACCAACCCATAGTGGCATCAAGCACATTATTACTATATTGTGATGAAAGTTCGGAAAGTTTCGCAACAATTTCACCGTAGCGTTTTTGCTTATCATCCGGTAATCCGATTCCCGATAGATCAAAATCACGCAAGGCATTGTCGATCACTTTTTTTTGTGCTTTAGAAAGGGTGTTGTAGTGCTCGCTTTGTTTGAGCTGTTTATAGGCTTGGTAAAGCGGTTTGTGTTGACCAACCCAGGTACTGTATTGTGAAAGCAGTGGTAAGCAAGCTTCATAAGCTTGACGTAGCTCAGGACTGTTTTTCACTGAATTGAGATGACTAACAGGAGACCATGCCCGGCCAAATTTTTCGTCCATTTCATCAATCGGTTGAATTAAATTGTCCCATGTATATTCACTATTTTGTTTAAGTACTGTCTCAATGGTATTGCGACAATTGTCTAAAGTCTGTTTTATGGCTGGTAATACGTGTTCAGGCTTAATCTGTGAAAATAGCGGAAGAGGTGCATCTGTTAGTAATGGGTTTGTCATGTTGCGATACCTTATGCATTGATTTCGTCTATAGATAGAACGTAATTTAATGGCAAAAAAGGGCTATTGAAGTCTATTCTAATCATCGAATAACTTATAAGCCCATTAGTTTTCTTTCACGTTGCCATTCAGTGGGTGTATAAGTTTTAATTGATAATGCATGAATACGATTATCGTTAATAAACTCAGCTAATGGCGCATAAATTGCTTGTTGTTTTTTTACCCTGCTTAATTGCCCAAAAAAGTCGGCAACAGCAATAACCTGAAAATGACTTCCGTCAGTTGTCATGACATGAAGATCATCAAGATTAAGTGAACTGTTTAATTTATCAATGATTTGTTGTTTATCCATTATTAAAACTCATTGTTGTTAATGATTATAGTGACGTGCTGTCAAGATCTTTCAGAAATTGTATACGTTTAAGTAAAAACCTAATTTAATCGGCAATAACCGGCTGCAAATCATACAGCGCAATTAAGGTTTGTAGCTGAGGGTTTATGCCGATTAGTTTCGTTCCATACTTAATGCAAAAGTAGACGAGTGTCGCAAGTCCCGAAGAGTCAACTCGACTAAGTTGTGCTACGTCGATACTGTCAGTACCAATAAAGAGCGAATCTGGCTTTGACCACAAATCATTTAATGAGTGAGCATCGAGCTCACCAATTAAATGTAATACTGTTTGTTGCTTTTCTACTTGAATTTGCGACATGTTCAACTAACCTTTTGGTTTGGCGTTAGGATCGATTTTACGATTGGATAGGTCGATTAACTGTTTTGTTAACGCATCGATACCTTCCTGACGTAAAGTGGTAGACCATTCGTTTTGCTTAGTGGTAATCATACTGACCCCTTCAGCAATCAAATCATAAGCTTGCCATTGACCGGTAACGGTGTTTTTGCGCCATTGGAAATCGATACGAATCGGTTGTTGGCTCTTATCCGGTTGAATAAGTAATACACGAATCGATATCAAGTTTTTACCGGTTAAATCTTTTGCGGATTCAACTTCATACTGTTGACCATTGTATAGGGTTAATGCTTGGGCAAAAGCTTGCACTAAGTAGCCTTCAAATGCATCAAAATAAGCTGTACGTTGAGCGTCGGTTGCTGATTTGTAGTAGTTACCTAAAATCAATGCACCAGCATATCTTACTTGGACATAAGGTAATAAATCTGTTCGTACAATATCTTTTAATTTATCCGGATTGGCTTTTAAGGTTGCCGCTTGTGCTTTCATTGTGCCGAAGATTTTATCAGCGGCTACTTGCATATCTTGATACGGATTGTTTTCAGCCAGTACTAGGCTACTAAATAATAAAGCGAAGACTAATACAATGGCTTGCTTAAATTTGGTTAACATGTGAACTCCTTACTTGTTATTTGTTTTCTGTATTTTCTGTATTTTCGGTTTTATTTTTGTCAGATGAACCAACTGAGTAAAGGAATTTTCCGATTAAATCCTCGATGACCATAGCCGGTATTGTGTTATGTATTACAAAACCTTCTTCGAAATAAGGGGGTTGTTTGTCTTTACTCGGGTTAACCGGTGTAGAATTATTTGCAGAATAGGAATCGATATCAAATACGGTTTGATTATCAAAACTTAAATTGATATCGATGTATTGCTCACCTAAAAGACCGGATGTTTTTATTGATAGTGAGCTTGAACTAGGGATTTTGTCATATGATGTATCAATATCCATTGTGACATAAGGTTTATATTGTTCAGCATCGGTTGATTGTAATGTAATGTTACTTACTCGCCCAATCACCACGCCACCAATTTTTATCGGTGATTTGACTTTTAATCCGCCAATATTATCAAATATCGCATAGACACGATAAGAGTTATGACTGACAAATGATGTCGGGTCAGTGACTCTAAAGCATAAAAATAATACTGATGCAATGACCAGTAGCATAAATAATCCAACTGTAATTTCAACTTTACGACTCATGTTTAATGACCTCAATGACTAAACATTAATGCGGTTAGAATAAAATCTAACCCCAAAATAACTAATGATGAATAGACAACAGTATTGGTTGTTGCCCGACTAATTCCTTCTGATGTTGGTACACAGTCATAACCATTAAAAAGTGCAATCCAAGTACTGGCAATTGCAAATGCAAAGCTTTTAACAAAACAGTTACCTAAATCATGCCACCAATCAACGTTGTTTTGAATCGATGACCAAAAAAATCCAGAATCAATACCTTTCCATTCAACACCCACTAGCACGCCGCCCAGTATTCCGACGGTGACAAATATAGCGGTTAAAAAAGGCATGCTAAAAAATCCAGCCCAAAAACGTGGTGCAATAATCCGTCTTAGGGGGTCAATTGCCATCATTTCCATACTTGATAACTGTTCTGTGGCTTTCATTAAGCCAATTTCAGCGGTTAACGCTGAACCGGCTCGCCCGGCAAACAGTAATCCGGCAACCACAGGTCCTAACTCACGAAGTAGCGCAAGGGCTACCATCATCCCGAGGCTAGCTTCTGCACCAAATGTGGTAAGGATAAAATAACCTTGTAACGCCAACACCATGCCAATAAATAGGCCAGATACAATAATAATTGTCAGTGATTGTACGCCGACAAAATAGAATTGTTTGATCAGCAGTGGGAATTGCTTTTTAAATTGTGGACGACCAATGAGCGCACCAAATAGCATCACACCTGAACGACCCAGCATTGCGATAGTATTAATGACTGATTGCCCCAGTTTCGCAATTAAATTCAACATTATTTTGCACCTCTGCTTAGGTCTAATTTGTAATCATCTGCTGGATAATGGAATGGCACAGGGCCGTCAGCTAAGCCTTCAAGAAACTGTTTCACACGTAGATCAGGGTTGTCTCGAAGTTGCTGTGATGTTCCACCGGCAATGATATGTTGTTCTGCAATAATATAGGCATAATCAGCTATACTTAGTACTTCTTTAACATCATGGCTTACCACAATGCAGGTTAAGCCTAGTGATTGGTTGATTTCGGCGATGAGTTTGACTATCACGCCCATTGAGATAGGGTCTTGACCGGCAAAAGGTTCGTCGAACATGATTAAGTCGGGGTCAAGCGCAATTGCTCTGGCTAGCGCTGCACGCCGAGCCATACCGCCGGATAATTCCGAAGGCATCATATGCGCTGCGCCTCGTAGTCCGACCGCTTGTAATTTCATCAGAACTAAATTATGCAATACCGGTTCGGGCAAGTTGAGATGTTCACGCAATGGGTAAGCCACATTATCAAAGACATTGAGATCGGTAAATAATGCGCCCGATTGAAATAACATACTCATGCGTTTACGCACTTCATATAATCTTGAACGTGACATACTGGGAATATCTTCACCGTCAAATAAGATTTGACCGGATTGTGGTTTAAGCTGACCACCAATAAGCCTGAGTAGTGTTGTTTTACCAATTCCGGATGGACCCATAATGGCAGTCACTTTGCCTTTTGGCACATTCAGGCTCATATTTTTATAAATAGGTCTTGTTCCCCGATAAAAGGACATATCGTGAATTTCGACTATATTTTGCTGTAATGTGTTTGTCACTATGATTTCCTACACTACCATGATTAAATTTGAAGTTATTTTACTTGATATTTTAGAATAATGAAATCTATTAAACATATAGTTGATTTAACTGACATTTTAGCCAATTTGTCGATATTTTTTGGTAAGTTAGCTTATTTTATCAGCAGTTCCATGCTTTATCACTATTGGTTGGAAATAGTGTTCATTACTATCCTTTATTTTCCCATTATTTTATTAGGGAAAAGTGCTTTTAGCTGGCTTTTCCCTGTTATGTGAATAATGTACGCAATGATTTAGGTTATTCGTGGCGAGCTTTACGTGCTAAATAGTTTCCTAAACTTTGGACAATTTGAATGACGATAACTAAAATGACCACGCAAATATAGGTCACGGTGGTATCAAAGCGTTGATAACCGTATGATACCGCCAAATCGCCAATACCACCGGCACCGATAGCGCCCGCCATGGCGGTGGCACCAATTAAACCGATTGTGGCAGTTGTTAGGGTTAAAATTAAGGAGCTGAACGCTTCGGGTAAAATAAAATACCAAATAACTTGTACCGGTGTTGCGCCCATAGATTGCGCCGCTTCAATAATCCCACTGTCGACTTCGAGCAGTGAATTTTCAACCAGCCTTGAAATATAAGGCGCTACATAGCATGTTAAAGGCACAATGGCCGCCGTTGTACCAATTGAGCTACCGACAATCAATTTCGTTAACGGAACAATGGCGACTAATAGAATAATAAAAGGCAGTGAGCGCACCAGATTAATGATTGGATTAATAATGCGATAGACCCGACTATTTTCCAACAGCCCGCCCGGACGAGTTGTCACTAAACAGATGCCAAGGGATATGCCAATTAGCGATCCCAATAATAATGCAAAAAAAACCATATAAAAGGTATCGTAAGTGGCTTGAATAAACTGATCGACGGTCACTGATGTTGAGAAATTAGTTTTCAGGTAATCACAAATGTTAGTTAATATTTCCATTTAGTTTATCTCCCAATGTTTAATTTCAGTGACTTGTACGCCGTTTTCACGTAAGTAATGCACTGATTGTTCGATGTTTGTTTCACTGCCTTTTAGTTGTACAAACATGCTGCCTAATACCGTTTTTTCAATTTCAGACATATGGGCAAACAGGATATTGACGACAACTTTTTGTTGTAATATCAATGAGTTCATGACCGGCTCAGAAGCAGATCGCCCTAAAAATTCCAGTTTGAATAGTTTGATATTCTCTTTTTTGCCTTCTATCTCTAACAGATTTTCAACGACCCCTGTTGGGATCTGATCGTTAATGACCGAACTGACAAAGTTGCGGGTCGTTTGATGTTTAGGGTGTCCAAACACATCAAGCACATTACCATGTTCAATGATCTGGCCTTTTTCCATCACCGCCACTTTATTGCAAATTTGTTCAATAACATGCATTTCATGGGTAATTAAAACAACGGTTATTTTATACTTTTCGTTGATCTGTTTGATGATGTTTAAAATAGCTTGAGTGGTTTGCGGATCGAGCGCAGAAGTGGCTTCATCACAAAGTAAAATAGTTGGGTCGTTGGCTAAAGCTCTGGCAATACCGATGCGCTGTTTTTGCCCGCCGGATAGCTCTTTGGGATAGCTATTGGCTTTATCACTTAATCCAACAAATTCCAGCAGTTCATGGACTTTTTGTTTGATTGTTTGCTTATTTTTTTTATTTAAGATAAGTGGAATTGCCACGTTGTCATATACGGTTTTTGATTCAAGTAAATTGAAGTGTTGGAAGATCATGCCGATTTTTCGTCTGACTTGACGTAATTCACTGTTAGATAGTTGATTTAACAGTTGGTTTTCAATAATAACTTCGCCTTGAGTGGGTTTTTCAAGAAAATTGATCAATCGCACTAAGGTGCTTTTACCGGCGCCGCTATAACCGATGATGCCGTAAATATCGCCTTTATCGATAGTTAAATTGATATTGTTCAATGCTTGAGTGGTGATGCCGTTGCGTTCATATTGCTTAGAGACGTTTTCAAATCTTATCATTATTTCGTTCCTATCGATTCTGTGCTAATTGTATAAGTGCTTGCTGCGCCAATTGGGATAAATAGTTAGCTGCGGGCATTATCATGTCTTGATTTATTTGGAATTTTGGATGATGAAGCGAATAAGAACTTTGTGAACCAAGATTGATAAATGCACCCGGCAAATGATGTAAATAGTGGGCAAAATCTTCACCGCCAAGTTGTGGTTTGAAATCAATAATATCATAACCAACTTGTTTGGCAACTTTTTGAGCAAATTCAACCCATTCGGCCACATTGATAATGGAAGGCGGGCCGTCAAACCACCTTAATTCGGCTTTACCGCCCATGGCAATGGCGATATTTTCAATAATAGTCGCCAACTGTTGTTTTACTTTGGCACGAATTTCAGGGGTTAATGTTCTGACAGTACCTTCCATTTCAACTTTTTCAGGTATGACATTCCAAGTATTTCCGCCTTGAAATTTGGTAATGCTGACAATGACCGCATCTAATCCACTGACCGTACGGCTGGAAATAGTCTGTATTGCGCTGATAATTTGTGCGCCAATGACAATCGGGTCAACGCCCGATTCAGGCCTTGCCGCATGCGCACCGACGCCAGTTACGGTGATTTCGATTCGATCAACATTAGCGGAAAATGCGCCGGCTCGTGATGCCATTTGATTAATCGTTAAGTTGGGATTATTGTGCAGCCCTAAGATAGCATCCACCCCATTTAGGGCGCCAATGTCGATAAATTGCAAGGCGCCGGTGAAGTTCTCTTCTGCCGGTTGAAACAGTAAGCGAACAGTGCCTTTTAAGTGTTTTTCTTGCTGTTTTAATAAATAAGCTGCGCCCATTAAAATGGTGGCATGCACATCGTGTCCACAGGCATGCATGACATCGGATGTTTTAGAGCGGTAGGCGCAATTGGTTTGCTCATTAATCGGTAACGCATCAATATCTGCCCGCAGTGCAAGCACCGGCGAGCCGCTACCAATTTCGGCAATAACGCCGGTTTTAGCGCCTAATTCTAAGATGCGGATGTGTGCTTTTTCCAAATAGGCGCGTAGTGTTTTTGTTGTTTCAAACTCTTGATTGGATAATTCAGGATGTTGATGCAACGTGGTAAAAAGCTCTCTAAGCGTATCTGCAAGTGACGAATTCATGTTATACCCAACGCTAATTAATTATTGATAGTTTTTACAGTAACATAGCTTAATTTGTCACCCTAATAATCGTTTTTTATATCTTATTCCTAAAAGTTATAAGTTAGAAGAACATGGAATAACTGAATGGTTTTTTCTATGTTAGAGTGTGTTTATGTTTTTAGACTGTTGAGGGTTGTTCAAATGAAAGCGGGATTTATCAAACAAACATTTATTAAGCGTGCAGCCGTGGTCGCTTTATTTAGTACAATATTTTTAATCAGTGCATGTGATAACTCATCGGGAAAAGCCGATAATCAAACGAAAAAAGAGATCAGTATGGGCGTCTCACCCGGTCCTTATAATGATCTTTTTAAAGATGCCGTCAAACCGATCCTTGAATCTGAAGGATATAAAGTAAAATTGGTTAACTTTCCGCATTTGTTAGAGTCAGATGTTGCCTTAAGTGAAGGAAGTATCGATCTAACTGTGGCACAACACACCGCCTATATGAATGTGTTTAATGCACAGCGTAAAGCGAATTTAAAACCTGTTGTGCATGTTCCTTCTGTGCCGGCAGCGATATTTTCTAATAAATATACTTCGTTAAATCAGGTTTTTGCCGGCGCTAAAGTGGCTATACCACAAGATGCATCGAATGCCGCCCGCTCTTATAATTTGCTTGAAAAAGCCGGTTGGATAAAGTTGAAACCGAACAGTAATCCGATTATTGTCAGTAAAAATGATGTGGCGGAAAATATTGCCGGTATTGAAATTATTGAAATGGATTCGGCGAATATTCCACGGGTTCTTAATGAAATCGATTTTGCGGTTATACCCGGCAGTATTGTCTATTCAGCCAATATTGATTCAAAAACCGCATTATTATCAGAAACCATTATTCCGGATTTAGAAATCATGGTTGTGGTAAATGGCGGTAATGAAAATAGCCAGTGGGCTCAAGATGTGAAGCGTATTTATCAATCGCAACAATTTAAAGATTATATGAAAACCCATAATCAAAACGGTTATTGGGTAATGCCACAAGAATAGTCAAGTTAAAGCCCGTTGTCGAACGGGCGTTTTAATATCTTGGCATCAGCTGATCAACGGTTAACGCCCACGCATCGATCCCACCACTTAGATTGTAAAGGTGTTGAGTTTCAAAACCATTCTCAGCTAAATAGTTGGCAACATTCAGGCTTCTTACACCATGATGACAATAGATCACAATATCAATTTCGTCGGGGATTTGATCAAGATAAAGTGGAATTAAATTCATCGGAATATGAGTTGCCCCCGCAATTGCGCAGATCGCAACTTCGTTAGGCTCGCGTACATCAAGTAAAAATAACGGAGTTTTCTGATTTAGTTTTTCAGAAAGCTCGGTAGCTGTTAGGGTGTTTATATTATTCATTATGTCAAACTCATTATAATTCTTGTTAAGAAGTTTCAGAAAATACCTATGTTTAAGTATAAAACACAATAGCTTCTGTTACTGCACCAATAATACTATCTTTCTATTTTAATTCAGCTAAAAGCCCTGTCGGTGTTAGGCTTTTGTCTAAATGATTGGGTTAAATTCATTTTAATTCTTGTTAAGAAGTTTCAGAAAAAACCTATGTTTAAGTAAAAACACAATAGCTTTTGTGACTGCACCAATAATACTTATCTTTCTATTTTTATTCAGTTAAAAGCCCTGTCGGTGTTGGGCTTTTGTCTTAATTATTGGGTTAAATTCCTTTTAATTCTTGTCAAGAAGTTTCAGAAAATACCCATGTTTAAGTAAAAAATACAATAGCTTTTATTACTGTACCAATAATACTATCTTTCTATTTTAATTCAGCTAAAAGCCCTGTTAGTGTTAGGCTTTTGCCTTAATTATTGGGTTAAATTCATTTTAATTCTTGTCAAGAAGTTTCAGAAAATACCTATGTTTAAGTAAAAAATACAATAGCTTTTATTACTGTACCAATAATACTATCTTTCTATTTTAATTCAGCTAAAAGCCCTGTCAGCGTTAGGCTTTTGTCTAAATTATTGGGTTAAATTCAATTTAATTCTTGTCAAGAAGTTTCAGAAAATACCTATGTTTAAGTAAAAACACAATAGCTTTTGTGACTGCACCAATAATACTTATCTTTCTATTTTAACTCAGCTAAAAGCCCTGTCAGTGTTGGGCTTTTGTCTTAATTATTGGGGTAAATTCATTTTAATTCTTGTCAAGAAGTTTCAGAAAATACCTATGTTTAAGTAAAAAATACAATAGCTTTTATTACTGTACCAATAATACTTATCTTTCTATTTTAATTCAGTTAAAAGCCCTGTCGGTGTTGGGCTTTTGTCTTAATTATTGGGTTAAA
Organism: Gilliamella sp. B3892; assembly: GCF_026536305.1. NCBI lineage: Bacteria > Pseudomonadati > Pseudomonadota > Gammaproteobacteria > Orbales > Orbaceae > Gilliamella > Gilliamella sp. B3892. The sequence continues at coordinate 116,483 of NZ_JAFNOK010000003.1, read as the reverse complement.
TTCATTTTAATTCTTGTTAAGAAGTTTCAGAAAATACCTATGTTTTAGTATAAAGCCCTGGTTTTACACGCCATGATCTCATCATGCTAAAGCATTAACATGATGAGATAGGGGGGATTATGCCGCTAGCGCTTTGCTGATTTTCTCAAATAAATCTTTTGATAGATTGTCCAGTTTTAGCAATGATTCCAGTGCGTTGCGCATTTGTTGTTGGCGTTGTTGGTCATAACGTTTCAATCTGATTAATGGATCGATTAGTCTTGCTGCAACTTGTGGATTTTTTTGATTTAGTTCTGTCAAAATTTCAACTAAAAATTGATAACCACTACCGTCAGTCGCATGGAATGCAACCGGATTATTATTCACAAAAGCACCGATGAGTGAACGAATCCGGTTTGGATTGCTGAGCGTGAACGAGCGATGGGTAAGCAGTTTTTTAACCGTTGACAGGACATGTTTGTCCGGACTGGTTGCGTTTAACGATAACCATTTATCCATAACCAAACCATCTTGGTGCCATTTATTGTCAAAATCGGCTAAAAGTTCTTGCCGGCAATCAAGCTGCGCTTTGACCGCAGTCGATAGTGCGGCAATTGAATCGGTCATATTATTAGCCTGATAATATTGTTGGCTAACTAACTGATTGACTTGTGCGCGCTCATTTGAATAAGCGAGTAGCATTAAACAGGCATTTTTTAGAGATCGTTTAGCGATATCGTTATGCTCTATTCGATAATTGTCGAGTTTATTATGGCGGTAAACGGCTGTTAATTCGTCATATAACGCATTGCCAAAACGAGCCAATAAAAACTGGCGGACTTGGTAAATAGCAATTGGGTCAACGATGTTAAACAGATTCGCCAGTTCGTTTTCTGAAGGTAGTGTAATGATTTGAGCAATTAACGCCGGATCGGTTGATTCAGACAAGAGCGTCGCTCTGAAAGCATCAACGACCGCATCAGGTAGGGTTAGCGCTCTATTTTGTTGGTAATTTTCAACATTGGTTTGTACATATTTATTTAACAACATTTGTGCTGCATCATAACGACTAAATGCATTGGTTGCATGTTGCATCAAGAAAATTAAGTCATTATCTTGATAATCATAGTGCATTTTAACCGGTGCGGAAAAATCTCGGAGTAGTGAAATAATCGGTTTTTGCTCGATATTATCAAAAACAAACTGTTGTTTGGCTTCGGTTAAATTTAATACATGATTAATCGCTTGCTGATTATGTGTCAGGGCAATTGTTTCGCCATTATGTTGATACAACTCGATATCAACCGGAATATGCAGCGGGCTTTTTTGTGCTTGATCTTGCGTCGCTGGGGTTGTTTGCTCAATGGTTAAGGTGTACTGTTTGGCGTTTGCATCATAACTATCGGTTATGGTTAATTGCGGTGTGCCCGATTGGCTGTACCATAATTTAAATTGCGTTAAGTCAATACCCGAAGCATCTTGCATTGCGGCGACAAAATCGTCACAAGTCGCTGCGCTGCCGTCATGACGCTTGAAATAGAGTTTCATTCCAGCTTGAAATTTCTCTTCACCTAATAGGGTGTGCATCATGCGAATAACTTCAGCCCCTTTTTCATAGACAGTGACGGTGTAGAAATTGTTCATTTCAATCACTTGATCCGGACGAATAGGGTGCGACATTGGGCTGGCATCTTCGGCAAATTGTACTGTACGCAGTAATTTGACGTCGGCAATACGCTTAACCGCTCTTGATCCTTGATCGGCAGTAAACTCTTGATCTCTAAATACGGTTAAGCCTTCTTTTAAACTTAGTTGGAACCAATCCCGACAAGTGACACGATTGCCTGTCCAGTTATGAAAATATTCATGACCAATGACCGATTCAATGCCGATATAATCATCGTCAGTGGCGGTTTGTGGTTTGGCCAGTACATATTTAGAATTGAAGATATTGAGTCCTTTGTTTTCCATTGCGCCCATGTTGAAAAAATCAACCGCCACAATCATGAAAATATCTAAATCGTATTCTAAGTCAAATCGGGTTTCATCCCAGCGCATGGCATTTTTTAAGCTGGTCATTGCCCAGTGCGAACGGTCTAAATTACCTTTATCAACGTAAATTTCAAGCTCGACTTTACGATTTGATCGAGTGATAAACTCATCTTTTAAAATATCAAAATCTCCGGCAACTAAGGCAAATAAGTAAGCTGGTTTTGGAAACGGATCTTGCCATTGTACCCAATGACGTCCGTCAGCAAGTTCACCTTGAGCAATGCGATTACCATTGGAAAGCAGATAAGGATACTGTTGTTTATTGGCTGTGATTCGAGTTGAAAAACGAGCTAAGACATCTGGTCGGTCCAGATAATAAGTGATGTGGCGAAAGCCTTCGGCTTCACATTGTGTACATAGCGCTTCGCCGGAAACATATAATCCTTCCAGTGCGGTATTATCAATCGGTTTAATTTCATTAACAATTGTTAAGGTAAATTCATCTGAAGGAACATGATGAATAATCATGCCACTATCGGTGATTTGATAATCTGTCCAAGGTTGTTCATCAATATTTATAGAGACTAATTTTAAATCTTCGCCATCTAACACCAAATCTTTTGCTTGTGCATTTTTTTGGATAACCCGGCTACGAGCAGTTACTGTTGTAATGTCGGCTGACAGATTAAAATCAAGATCGATGTCAGTAATAGTAAAATCCGGCGCCTTATAATCCAGACGATATTTTGCCGTTGGTTGGGTATGGGGTTTGTTTGTACTCATTATTATTAACCTTATTAATCAAACACAATTAATCTTCAATTTAGTTTACTAGTATAGCCTAATAAAAATAATCTTATTAGATAATTGATCTATCTCTTCACTATTATTCTGCTATAATCTTTGCAATTTTATAAATGTACTGATAATAGATTCACATGTTACCAGCTATAATTACATCAATACTTGATACTGATGCTTATAAATTGCATATGCAACAAGCTGTTTTTCATCACTATCCGAATGCGACTGTGGTTGCTGAATTTCGATGCCGTAGTGATGATTTATTAGGCCACTATGCAGATCAAATAAAGCATCAAGTTAAATTAATGGAATCATTAACTCTCACTGATGATGAGTTTAACTATTTGTCCAACATCTCTTTTTTTCAAGCTGACTATTTGAATTGGTTAAAAAATTGGCGATTTAATAGCGATTTATTAACTATTCGCAATGAAAATGGCCGGTTAGTTATCCGAATTGAAGGCAAATGGTTAGATGTGATCTTATGGGAAGTGCCACTGCTGGCGGTTATCAGCGAAATTGTCCACCATGATCGTTCGCCTTATATCGGTGTAGCTGAGGCAATAGATCGATTGAAAGACAAACTGGAAATATTTAACCAGCAAACGGCAAATATCGATATGTCCGGGTTTAATTTAATGGACTTTGGTACACGTCGTCGCTATTCATTTGCCGTGCAAGAAGCCGTTATCGGTTATTTAAAAGACCATTTTGATAATTTTCATAGTACCAGTAATTATTTATTGGCTTATCGTTTGGGGTTGACGCCGGTGGGTACGCAAGCGCATGAATGGTTTCAAGCGCATCAGCGTTTAAGTCCGTCTTTACCAGATTGTCAAAAAACTGCGCTACAGGTTTGGTTAGATGAGTATCCTAATGATTTAGGGGTGGCTTTAACCGATTGTATTACTATGGATGCGTTTTTGCGGGATTTTGATTGGCATTTTGCCTCTCGCTATCAAGGACTGCGCCATGATTCGGGTGATCCGATTCAATGGGGTGAAAAGGCGATCAGCCATTACCAGCAGCTGGGTATCGATCCTAAAAGTAAGTTATTAGTCTTTTCTGACAGCCTCAATTTTGATAAAGCGCTGAAAATTTACCAGCATTTTAATCAGCGAGTAAAATTGGCCTTTGGCATCGGCGGTCATCTGGCATGTGATATTCCCTCGACAGTGGTTAATACTAAAGCCTTAAATATTGTTATAAAATTGACTGAGTGTAATCGTCAGTCAGTCGCTAAATTATCGGACAGTCCCGGTAAAACCATATCGCAAGACCAAGCTTTTATCGATGAATTAAAGCGTACTTTTAGGGTTAAGCATTGACAATTAACGTTATGTTAATGTCAAAAAAATCAGTAATTACGTTTTTTGCATATCAACTTATTTGGGTGCTTACTTAATCAAGTTGCGAAACATCATTTAGCAAAAACACGATTACTTAAATTATGATGAATAGATAAATTAATATAGAGATGGATAATTAAAATGAATTCAGTTGCACCTATTGTTGACGTGCTTCAAGGCAAAATTGCTGTTGGGAGCACTATTTCTGTACAAGGTTGGGTAAGAACCCGACGTGATTCTAAAGCCGGCATTTCATTTTTAGCTGTTTATGACGGGTCATGCTTTGATTCTATCCAAGCTGTAATTGAAAAAGATCTGGCAAATTATGAACAAGATATTTTACGCCTAACTGCTGGCTGTTCAGTCAAAGTCACCGGTAAAGTGGTTGAATCACCGGGGCAAGGTCAAAAATATGAACTGCAAGCTACGCAAGTTGAAGTTTATGGTTTTGTTGACGATCCGGAAACTTACCCAATGGCGGCAAAACGTCACTCCATTGAGTATTTACGTGAAGTTGCCCATTTACGAGCCAGAACAAATATTGTTGGTGCCATTACTCGTGTACGTCATACTTTAGCGCAAGCTATCCACCAGTTCTTTGATGAGCGAGGCTTTTTTTGGCTTTCAACTCCGATTATTACCGCATCGGATACCGAGGGGGCTGGCGAAATGTTTCGTGTGTCAACGCTCGATATGTTAAATCTGCCAAAAACGGATAGCGGTAAAGTTGATTTTGATAAAGACTTTTTCGGTAAAGAAGCATTTTTAACCGTATCGGGGCAATTAAATGCTGAAACTTATGCTTGTGCATTGTCAAAAGTGTATACCTTTGGTCCAACTTTTAGAGCTGAAAATTCCAACACAACCCGCCATTTAGCTGAGTTTTGGATGATGGAGCCGGAAGTCGCCTTTGCTGATCTTGATGATAACGCTAAACTTGCTGAAGATATGCTTAAGTATGTATTTAAAGCGGTGCTTGAAAAACGCGCTGATGACATGCAGTTTTTTGCCCAGCATATCGATAAAGAGGCCATTAATCGTCTTGAAAGCTTCATTAATGCCGATTTTGCTCAAGTTGATTACACTGATGCAATTACCATTTTACAAAACTGTGGAGCGAAATTTGAAAACCCGGTGAGTTGGGGTATCGATTTAGCGTCGGAGCATGAGCGTTATTTAGCTGAACAGCATTTTAAAGCGCCGGTAGTGGTAAAAAACTATCCGAAAGATATCAAAGCGTTTTATATGCGCATGAATGATGACGGCAAAACGGTGGCCGCAATGGATGTGTTAGCGCCCGGTATCGGTGAAATCATTGGCGGTTCACAACGTGAAGAGCGTTTAGACATGTTAGATAAACGTATGGATGAAATGGGGCTGAAAAAAGAAGATTATTGGTGGTATCGTGACTTGCGTCGTTATGGCACCGTACCTCATTCTGGTTTTGGTCTTGGTTTTGAGCGACTGATTGTTTATGTAACCGGGGTACAAAATGTAAGGGATGTGATCCCATTCCCGAGAACGCCACGTAATGCGCATTTTTAACGTAAAAATAAACCGGCAAATTGCCGGTTTATTTAATCTAACTTATTGTAGTGTAATTTGATTTTTGTAAAATTTGTAAAAATAGTTGAAAAAGTAATCAAACAGTCGATATTTTAGACTTAGACACTGCATTTAACGAAAAGTTCACTTGATTTTAAAAAAAATTTATACATAATTTACAGTACTTGAATAAAGTACATAAAAATAATAATCGAATTATTATTTTTGGATGAATTATTGTAATGAAATTGACACTAAACTTATGGGACGTGTCTTTTTAGAAAATAACCATGAGGGTAAGAAATGAAACGTAATCTATTAGCAATCGCTATTCCCGCGCTTTTAGTAGCAGCTAGCGCAAATGCATCTATCGAAGTTTGGAACAAAGACGGTAATAAAGTTGATTTTTATGGTCGAGTAAAAGCAGCTAACAACATTACTGATCGCGGACAAGTTGGTGAAGGTGATGATACTTCAGCTCGTTTAGGTATGTCTGGCCAAACTCAAATCACTGACAGCCTTACTGGTTATGGCCGTTGGGAATACGAAGCTAAAGCAGGTAAAGATTCACATAACGAAGTTCGTTATGCATTTGCTGGTTTAAACTTCGGTGATTTAGGTTCATTCGACTATGGTCGTAATGACGGTGTAGTTAAAGCAATCACTGCTTACACTGACGTATTACCACAATTTGGTGGTGACGCAGCTAACAACGACTGGCATGTATTATCTGCACGTACTAAAGCCGTTGCTACATACCGTAACAACAACTTCTTCGGTTTATCTGACGACTTCAGCTTTGCTCTTCAATATGCAGACAATGGTGATAACTCAAATACAAAAGACGCTATCCATAGTGGATCAAGAGAAGCTTACGGTGCTAACGCTCAATGGCGTATTTTTGACACTGGTCTAACTGCTGGTGCAGCTTATGCTCGATCATCTTCAAGCTACTACCGTCACAGCACTTGGACTGCTGGTCTTAAATATGAAAACTACGATTTATATTTAGGTGCTAACTACTTCCAAAGCAAGTTAAAAAATCGTGTAGCTTATAATGATGGAACTGAAGATCTTAAAGTTAAAGGTTTTGAATTAGTTGCTCAATATGGTTTCGACTTAGAAGTGGGTCGTTTAACTCCATCTTTAGCTTATGTTCAACATAAAGTAAGCAGCGATCATTCTCGTTACCACGATCATTCTTCAAGCTCACCTTTAGTTAAATATGTATCTTTAGGTGCAACTTATGATCTTAACAAAAACTTCAGCGCAATTGTTGAATACAAATTCAACTTACTTGATCGTAAAGATGTTGGTGCAGCTGAAAACACTAAAGTACAACGTGGCAAATATGCTAACAAACCAGGTACTAAAGATGTGTTAGGTGTTGGTTTAATTTACCAATTCTAATTGCTTAAGACTTAATTCTTAAAACTTAATAAAAAGGGCACTTCGGTGCCTTTTTTTTCGCCTTCTATTAATCTTTTCAAACAAAAACACATTTTATGCTTAAAAAATTTGATATTTAAGATTAAAATAAACGTAAATTCGCAGAATTAATCTAATTATCATTGTTAAATAGATAGTGTGTACAATAAAATCTATATACTACATATTAAGAATAGATATCACAGTAATAATATAATTGCTATTAGCTAGCAGTTATTTATTAAATCGAGAGCAAAGTAATTTGCATCTTCAATAATAAAATACCTAAGAGGGTAACAAAATGAAACGTAATCTATTAGCAATCGCTATTCCTGCGCTTTTAATTGCAGGTACTGCTGGCGCTTCTATCGAAGTGTGGAATAAAGACGGTAATAAAGTTGACTTTTATGGTCGAGTTTATGCCTTAAACTATATTACTGATCGTAACAACCAAACAGGCGAAGGCGACAAAACTACTGCACGTCTAGGTATGTCTGGTCAAACTCAAATTACTGACAGTTTAAGTGGTTATGGCCGTTGGGAATACGAAGCAAAAACAGGTGCTGATGCAGATAACGAAACTCGTTATGCTTACGCTGGTTTAAACTTTGGTGACCTTGGTTCATTCGATTATGGTCGTAATGACGGTGTGTTAAAAACCTTAACTTCTTATACTGACGTTTTACCTGAGTTTGGTGGTGATGCTTCTGATAACAATCTTTATGCATTAACTGCACGTACTAAAGCGGTTGCAACTTACCGTAACTCTGACTTCTTCGGTCTAGTAGACGGTCTTCGTTTTGCTGTTCAGTATGCGGATAATGGTGATAATAGTTCAACTGGTCGTTTCAATAAACACGATCGTAATGGCCACAATAGTGCAGAAGCATGGGGTGCCGTGGTTGATTGGGATGTGTTAGAAACTGGTTTATCAGTTGGTGCCGGTTATGCACAAACTGGTGGTCATAAAGATGCTAAAGCTTGGTCTGCTGGTGTTAAATATGCCAATGATAACCTTTACTTAGCTGCATTATATATTCAAGGCAAACAAAAATATGGTTGGGATAATGGATCAGCGTCAACTAATGCTGATGATTTAAAAACCAAAGGTTATGAATTTGTTGCACAATATGGTATCGACTTCGAAGTGGGTCGTTTAACTCCATCTGTTGCTTATATTCAACATAAAGTAAGCGATGCATCTCGTTATTCAAGCGATGCTGGTCTTAAAGGTAATGACTTAGCAAAATATGTTGATGTTGGTTTAACTTATGACTTCAACAAAAACTTACAAGCTCTTATCGATTATAAAATCAACTTGTTAGATAAAGATGATATCGGTGCTCGTCGTGCTTTATATAATGACAGCACATTTAGCAAATCACAAATCAAAGCTACAACAAAAGATACTGTAGCACTTGGTTTAATTTACCAATTCTAATTGATTGCAATTTGCTATCAAATAAAAGGCACTTCGGTGCCTTTTTTATTGGCTTTATTTTAATCAAATATTTCTTGCACTTTCGTCGATACTCTGTTAAAAATTGCAAAGATAATAATAGATTAGGATAAAATCAATGCGCTTAACCACCCGTATATTACCTGCCAAAAAGAGTATCGCTTTAGTCGCTCACGACCACTTAAAAGATTCACTGCTTGAATGGTGCAAGAAAAATTATCATGAACTGACTCATCACCATTTATGTGGCACCGGCACTACCGGTACTTTAATTAAAAAAGAGACGGGACTTGAAATTACCCCTATGTTAAGTGGACCAATGGGCGGGGATCAACAAATAGGCGCTTTAATTGCAGAAGGTAAAATCGACATTCTTATCTTTTTTTGGGATCCGCTTAATGCTGTTCCGCATGACCCCGATGTTAAGGCGTTGCTTCGCCTGTCAACCGTCTGGAACATACCGGTAGCGACTAATCAAGCAACAGCTAACGCTTTAATACAATCATCTATTTTTGCTCAAGAGGTCGAAATAGAGATCCCGGACTATCAAGGTTATTTAGCGCAAAGAGTCAAATAGATGCCAATTCCTTCGCAAATCCGTAAAACCGGTCGAAAAATATTATTATTTGATAATTTATTTATCGTATTAGGATTTTATGTCGTTTTTCCGCTAGTTTCGACTCATTTTGTCAGTCAAGTTGGCTGGAGTGCATTATTTGTCGGTTTTGCTTTAGGATTTCGGCAATTTGTACAACAAGGCTTTGGTATTATTGGCGGTGCCATAGCCGATAGATTTGGCGCTAAGCCAATGATCGTCACCGGTATGTTTTTGCGTTCCATTGGTTTTATCTCTATGGCAGTTGCCAACGAACCATGGTTATTACTGCTATCGTGCTTGCTCTCGGCACTTGGCGGTTTATTGTTTGATCCGCCACGTATGGGATTAACCATTAAATTTACTCGACCGCATGAGCGTGGCAAGTTTATCTCTTTGCTAATGATACAAGATAATGCTGGTGCGGTGATTGGTGCATTAATCGGCGGTCTGCTGATCGATTATGATTTTCATCTGGTCTGTTGGTGCGGCGCATTTATCTTTTTCTTATGTGGCATTTTTAATGTTATCTATTTGCCGGCCTACCATATCGCAATTGGTAAAGCGCCCATTATCAATGGGATGAAAATGGTTGTCAAAGATCGCAAATTTACCCGTTATGTGTTGACCTTGACCGGTTATTATGTGCTTTGGGTGCAGATCATGTTGATGTTGCCTTTAACTATAACCAATGTGTCGGGCAGTCCTAGTTATGTCAAATGGATGTATGCCATTCAAGCTTGCATATCATTAGTGTTACTTTATCCATTGGCGCGATTAAGTGAGCGCTATTTTCGATTAGATCAAAGACTTAAATTTGGTCTGTTTCTGATGACTTTTGCCTTTATTATCATTGGCTTTACGCATCATTTATCTATCTTATTGTCTCTTATTGCACTGTTTTATTTAGGGGCAATTATTGCTGAACCTGCGAGAGAAACGCTATCAACAGTGTTAACCAATCCGAAAGCAAAAGGAAGCTATATGGGATTTAGCCGACTAGGCTTAGCTTTAGGCGGATTTATTGGCTATACCGGTGCCGGCTGGTTATATGATGTTGCGCAGGCGATAGGTTTCCCGCATCTTCCATGGATAGTTTTAACCTTTGTCGGCTTGCTGACTTTAGGTTATTTACAATATCTATTTAAAGATGAGCAACCTATGGTACGTATTAAGACCAGGAAGATTGGATAATCTCACCATTTTTAAATAACATCGCATCGCCGGTATTTAATTTATGCCATGTTTCATTCGAAGTTAATGGCAAAGTCGAAATAATAGTGACCACATCATCAGGTGTGGTATGTTTTTGAAAATCAATTTCCACATCTTCGTCAATCAATTTTGCTTTACCAAATGGCGCTCGGCGAGTGATCCAGTGCAAATTGGTTGAACAATAAGCAAAAACATATTGTCCGTCAGACAGTAACATGTTAAATATCCCTAGTTTATTTAATTCATCAGCGCACTGTCTAATGTCATTAAAAAGTTTGATATCATCAGTCGGTTTTTCCGGATATTTTTTAAGTAATTGATTGATCAAATAGCAAAAAGCATACTCGCTATCGGTCATGCCTACCGGTTCAAATATACCTCTGTCTAAACTTTCATAATCGGTTAATTGACCATTGTGAGCAAATGTCCAGTTTTTCCCCCATAATTGTCGAGTAAAAGGGTGGGTGTTTTCTAACGCCACTCCACCCCGATTCGCTTGACGGATATGGGCGATAACTGCGGTGGATTTGATTGGGTAGTTTTGTACCATTTTAGCGATAGGCGAATAGCTACATGGCTCCGGATCTTTAAATGTCCGGCAGCCTTTTCCTTCATAAAAAGTGATGCCCCAACCATCTTTGTGGGGCCCTTTATCGCCACCACGTTTGATTAAACTGGTAAAGCTAAAACAGATATCGGTTGGTACATTGGCACTCATACCCAATAGTTCGCACATTTTAAGCCATCTCTTTTTCAATTAGCATTATAAGAATATGGATAACTTTGATATGGATTTCTTGTACTCGATCGGCATAGCCAAAGTGTGGTACACGAATATCGACATCAGCCAGTCCATTCATTTTTCCACCATCTTTACCGGTTAAGGTGATAATCTTCATGCCTTTTTGTTTTGCCGCTTCGATGGCTTTTAGTACATTTGTTGAATTGCCGGAAGTTGAAATACCTAACAGCACATCGCCCTTTTGCCCAACACCTTCAACGTAACGAGAAAAGATATAATCGAAACCAAAATCGTTACCTACGCACGATATATGGCTAACATCGGATATGGCAATGGCTGGGTAGGCAGGGCGGTTATCACGATAACGACCGGTTAATTCTTCAGCAAAGTGCATTGCATCACAATGAGAACCACCATTTCCGCACGATAAAACTTTTCCGCCTTGTTTAAAACTATCAGTAATTAAAATAGCGGCTTGCTGAATTTGTTCAAGATTTTTATTATCCGAAACAAAATTGGCTAACACGTCAATAGCTTGGTTTAACTCATCACGAATATTATCAATGTACATTAATATAACCTCATAAATAGAAATTCTATTTAGTATTGTAAATCGTTCAAGATAGCTTGCAAGCGATAAAAAATAAAATGCCTATCCTTGTCAAGAACTTTCAGAAACAACCTACGTTTAAGCATAATTTTTCTGAGAAAAATCCTAGAGTTAAACAGCTGTTATTTTTGCCTTACTCTTTTTCCAAAAATAAAATGATTTGATTGGTTAAATGTTATCGATCAATTTTCAAAAAATTATTTATTAAAACGTTGTTGTAGCGTTATATCCTAATAGGACAAGCCTTTAAATTGTGATAAAATGGCAAGATTATTTTCGCTTACCGTAATAGTTAAATAAGTGGTAATTAAATAATTGTGAGTTAAATAGCATTTAAAATTAATCTATAAGGAATTGATATGCAAACAGTAAAAGGTAAAGTTGCGGCACCCAAAGCTAAAGTAGCTATAATCGTCGCTCGTTTTAATCATTTTATTAATGACAGTTTAGTTAATGGTGCTGTTGATGCATTGACCCGTATCGGGCAAGTTGATGATAAAAATATTACTGTAATTTGGGTTCCGGGCGCTTATGAAATTCCACTTGCTGCTAAAGCCGCAGCACAATCAAAAAAATATGATGCTATTGTTGCGTTAGGCACAGTGATTCGTGGTAGTACTGCGCATTTTGATTTTGTTGCCGGTGAGTCAAGTTCTGGCTTATTAAGCGCCAGTTTAGATTTTTCAATTCCGGTAGGGTTTGGTATTTTAACAACTGAAAGTATAGAACAAGCTATTGAACGTGCAGGCACTAAAGCCGGTAATAAAGGCGCTGAAGCTGCTTTAACTGCACTGGAAATGCTAAATATTATTAAAGCAATTAAGGAGTAATTTAGTGGCGTTAGTGAATCCTCGTCGCCGTGCAAGAGAGTGTGCCGTTCAAGCAATTTACTCTTGGCAAATTTCACGCAATGATCTTGCTGATGTTGAAGCAAGTTTTATGGCTGAGCAAGATATGAAAGGCGTTGATGCCAAATATTTTAGAGAGTTACTTAGTGGTGTGGCTAAAAACACTGCTGAACTCGATGAAAAAATGTCACCTTATTTGACCGAACGTAGTGTTGATGAGTTAGGGCAAGTCGAGTTAGCCATTTTAAGAATTGCACTTTATGAATTAATGAAACGTCATGATGTGCCATATAAAGTTGTGATTAATGAAGCTATTGATCTAACCAAAACGTTTGGCGCTCAAGAGAGCCATAAATTTATTAATGGTGTTTTAGATAAAATTGCACCCACTATACGTACTCGCTAACTGAACAATATTGAGACAAATATGAACGATAATACTGAAAAAAATAAACCCACTGTTTACTATGCTAAAAAACAAGAGAATCCAAAACACTCTTTTGCGACTAAAGAGAAATCGAAAAATAGCCGAAATAAGCATAGGGAAGATTCTTTTCAGTCTAATTCAAGAAGCAAACGTGATTTTAATGATCGCATTGAAACGTTTCGACCTAATGTTAGTGGCAGAAAACCAGATAACAAAGCTCGATCCGATCAATCTCAATATGATTTAAATGATTCACCATGGCAAAAGAAAGTTCGTAATAATGAGCAGACTCCGACTTTTGGGTTTGATGAGTATCGTCAACGTAAAGAAGAGTCTTTAGTCTATAGTGAAAACAGTTGTAAAGCGGTGTTTAAACATCGTCGTTTAGCGATAGTCAAACTGTTTATTACTCAAGAGATGACTTATCAATTTAAAGATTTAATTAATTGGTTAGTCAAGCAGCGTTTGGGCTATGATGTTGTATCATCTGAGCAAATCACTAAAATTACCCAGACTCCTCATCACGGTGGTGTGTGCTTAATTGTAAAAAAACGTGTTCCACTTAGTTTAATTGACTATTTAGCTAAACAAAGTGATAAAACTCAAGATTGCCTTTTGGCTATTGATGATGTGAATAATCCTCATAACTTAGGTGGCTTGATTCGTAGTGCGGCTTTTTTTGATGTAAATGGTGTAATGTTACGTCAAACCAATTTACTCGATAGTGGTGCTGCTATGCGGGTTGCCGAAGGGGGTATTGAAGCGGTTGAATCAATCAAAAGTGATGATTTTATTGCTTCGTTAGATCTATTAAAACAACATGGCTATCAAGTTGTTGCGCTATTACCGTGTCAGGTTAAATCAATGGCATCAACTGAGCTACATAAAGCACATATTAATCAAAAAGTTGCTTTGGTCATTTTCCAGCAAATTAATTTAAAATTAGTTAATTGTGCTGATGTAGTTGTTCATCTTAAAGGAAATGATAATATGCCTGCACTGAATATTTCAGTTGCTACAGGGATTGTATTATCGCATCTGCAAAATCAGTAGTGTTTATGTTGCAGATGAGTTGGATTAGCTTTTTTGTCATTTAATATTTCTAAATAGCATCATTTGAATAGAAAATGGTTATTTTTTCTGTACATTGGTAGCTAGTTATTCTGTTCTGGTAATCATTATGGTGTTGAAACATAAAGTTGGTTTAATTTTTGGTAAGTTCTATCCTTTACATTGTGGTCATATCTATCTGATTGAAAAAGCGATGAGTCAAGTTGATGAATTGCATATTATCCTTGGCTGCGAGGCTGAACGTGATAAACTCCTTTTTCAAAAAAGCCAATTACCAAAACAACCGCAAGTCTACGATCGCTTTTCTTGGTTACAAGAAACTTTCAAAGATCGTCACAATATTCATGTACATATTTTAGATGAAGCCGGTATTGAATCTTATCCCAATGGCTGGCGAGATTGGAGCGATCGTGTTAAACATATTTTAGCTGAGCACAAAATTGAACCTACCGTCGTGTTCACCAGTGAGCCGCAAGATGCTAAAAATCATGAACACTATTTTGGCTGTCCGGTTGTGATTGTCGATGCCGATCGTGATTTTGTTAATATTAGTGCGACAAAAATTCGTGAAAATCCTTATAAAAATTGGAATTTCATTGCAAAAGCGGCTAAACCTTTTTTCGTTAAAAAAGTCGCTATTATCGGACAAGGTAAATTTAACGATTTACCCCTTCAGCTTGCCAATATATACAATACTCAATATGTTTCTAATGGCTATATTAATTACATTCAACGCGAAATAACCACACCGCAACATCAGCGTTATTTAAGTGAAAATGATTATATGCGAATAGCTATGCTTCATGTTGAACGTGTGGCGAAAGCGGTCGAAACTGCCAATAAACTGGTCTTTACATCGATTGATTTTGATAGTTTAGCGAAAAACTACAATCAGATTTTTAATAAACAAAGTGATGCGTTAAGAGATTTAAAAATCAATTGTCCTTTTGATTTAGTCATACATGAGTCAGATTTACCCGCAAATAGCTCACCTTTAGAACATTTTGAAACGGTGACGAAAATGGTTGAGTCATTATTGATTTAGTTCATCACATTTATTAATGCTTATGCTAAAATACCCTAAATCTTTATGATAGGTGTATTTTTATGTCTCAATCTTCTGATAAACAAGATAATAATCAAGAGAAAATCGATTTCGGTTATACCCAAGTTTTAAAACAAGATAAAGTCAAACGTGTAGCAGAAGTTTTTCATTCGGTTGCAGATAAATATGATGTAATGAATGATTTGATGTCATTTGGGATTCATCGTATCTGGAAAAAAAACACCATTGAGTATAGCAGTGTCCGTAAAGGTCAAAAAGTTCTCGATCTCGCTGGTGGAACCGGTGACTTGACCGCTAAATTTGCCCAGTTAGTTGGTGATGATGGCTTAGTTGTGCTTGCCGATATCAATGAATCGATGTTAAAAGTTGGTCGTGATAAGTTACGTGATAAAGGCTTATTTAAAAACATTGAATATGTGCAAGCAAATGCTGAACAATTGCCGTTTGCCGATAACTATTTTGATTGTATTACTATTTCTTTTGGTTTACGAAATGTTACCGATAAAGAGAAAGCCTTGCGTTCGATGTGGCGAGTTCTAAAGCCGGGCGGACGATTATTAATTCTTGAGTTTTCCAAACCTCAATATCAAATCTTAAATAAAGCGTATGATTTGTATTCCTTTACCATGCTGCCATTAATGGGCAAGTTGGTGGCAAATGATTCAGAAAGTTATCGCTATTTAGCTGAATCAATTAGAATGCATCCGGATCAAAAAACGTTGAAAAAGATGATGGAAGATGCCGGATTTGTTGATGTGAAATATCACAATATGACCGGTGGCATTGTCGCTTTACATATTGGCTTCAAATTTTAATACGATAAAACATCATGACATTTTTTCGACTTTATAAAATTCTGGCAATTTTTCGGGCTTATCGATTAGATGAGTTGTTGCCCGCTCATCAGTCATCCAAATGGCTGCGATTTTTATTGATCTGCTTATTTTGGGTCAGACCGAAAGCGAAACATCAACCAATTGGCGAACGCTTACGTCAAGCCCTTCACGAACTTGGTCCGGTTTGGATAAAGTTCGGGCAGATGATCTCGACAAGGCGTGACATATTACCTGAGCATATTGCTGATGCGCTGGCTAAGTTGCAAGATCAAGTCCCGCCTTTTGACGGGAAAATAGCGAAACAACTCATTGAGTCTGCTCTTGGTAAGCCGATTGATACCTATTTTTCCGATTTTGATGAAATTCCATTAGCTTCAGCGTCCATTGCGCAGGTACATACTGCGACATTAAAAAGTAGTCAAGCTGAAATAGTGATAAAGGTGTTGCGACCGAATATTTTGCCCGTGATTCAATCCGATATTCGATTGATGTATTGGGTGGCAAGACAGCTAACTAAACGCATCAAATTTGGTGAAAGGTTGCGAGCGGTTGAAATTGTTAATAATTATGAAGTAACGTTACTTAAAGAGCTCGATTTACAGCAAGAAGCTTATAATACTATTCGCCTGCGTGAAAACTTTATTAATAGCGATATTCTTTATATTCCTTACATCTATCAAGAGTTATCTCGTAAAACGATTTTAGTTGAACAGCGAGTTAGAGGCGTTGCGATAGCCAATATTGATGAGCTAAAACGCAATAACGTTAATATGAAATTACTCGCCGAGCGTGGTGTTCAAGCCTTTTTTACACAAGTATTTCGGGATAATTTTTTCCATGCAGATATGCACCCGGGCAATATATTTGTTGATATCACCGATCCGCAAAACCCTCGCTATATTGGTATTGATTGTGCCATTGTTGGCATTCTAACTGAAGAAGATCAGCGCTATTTAGCTGAAAATTTTCTGGCCTTTTTTAATCGTGATTATCGTAAGATTGCTGAAACTTATATCGCATCGGGCTGGGTACCGGAGACAACCGATCCCGCTGCGCTTGAAATGGCGATGCGCAATGTGTGCGAACCGGCTTTTGCAAAACCACTGGTGGAGATTTCGTTCTCACAAATATTATTGGATTTATTTCAAGTTGCCCGTCAGTTTGAAATGGACATTCAGCCGCAATTAACGTTGCTGGAAAAAACGTTATTTTATATCGAAGGATTAGGTCGTCAGTTATATCCTGAGTTGGATTTGTGGCAAACAGCTAAACCTTTTTTAGAAAAATGGTATGAAGATAAATACAGTGCTAAAAAGATCTTACAACAAGCTTGGGCTTCACTGCCGGAATGGCGGGCAATTTTACCCAATTTACCGGCAAAATTGAATGATCAATCACGAATCACAAAGCAGATTAATCAACAATTAGTCAGCATCAATCAACAATTACAACGCAATAAGAAAAGCCAACGTTATTTATATTGTATCATTGCTGTTGTGAGTACTTTATGTGTTGCATTATTGATACTTCGCTAATTTGGTCACTTTAGAATCTTATTATTTAAGTGTATAATTTATTTATTTAACCCCTTTGGAGATAGTCATTATTATGCTAAGTATGCCCAAACTCCTTATAATTATTGCCGTTATTGTATTATTGTTTGGAACGAAAAAACTACGCTCTTTAGGATCAGATCTTGGCGCATCGATTAAAGGTTTTAAAAAAGCCATGAATGATGATGACGAACAAGATAGCAAAAAAGAGGCAGGTGACAGTTCAGCAAAAGTTGAAGATCTGACTTCAACTGATGATGACAATAATAAAAAAGAGTAACTTATGTTTGACATAAGCTTTGGTCAATTATTATTAGTGCTCATTATTGGACTGGTTGTGCTTGGGCCTGAGCGCTTACCTGTGGCGATTAAAACTGTCGCTGGTTGGATTAAAGTTATGCGCCGCATGTCTGCAACCGTGCAATTAGAGTTAAGCAAAGAGCTGAAACTACAAGAGTTACAAGACAGCTTAAAAAAAGCTGAGCAAAGTGGTTTAAAAACCCTTACCCCTGAAATTCAAGAATCAATTGATGAATTAAAACGGGTGACCGAATCATTACAAAAAGAGATTGATTCGGCTACCCATATAGATATTGAACACTCAGACAAAGATAAATCATGACAGACGACGCAACTCAACCTTTAATTGGACATCTTGTTGAACTTAGAACACGGCTACTACGTTGCATAATCTGTATTTTAATCGTGCTGGCTTGCTTACTCTATTTTTCGAATGATATTTACCATATTGTTGCTAATCCTTTGATTAGACAATTGCCTACCGGCAGTAGTATGATTGCAACAGACATTGCAGCGCCTTTTTTTACCCCAATAAAGTTAACTGCGGTTGTGGCAATATTTGTCTCGATTCCGTATGTGCTTTATCAAGTTTGGGGATTTATTGCCCCGGCACTTTATCAGCATGAAAAACGCTTAGTCATGCCACTGATTATTTCAAGTACGATTCTATTTTACATCGGTATTGCTTTTGCTTATTTTATGGTCTTTCCATTGGCATTTTACTTTTTTATTCATACCGCACCAGTGGATGTGGCAATTAATACCGATATTACCAAATATCTTGATTTTGTCATGACGCTTTTTATTGTATTCGGATTTGCATTTGAAGTACCGGTAGCCATTATTTTACTTTGTTGGACAGGGGTGACAAATCCCCAAAGCCTACGAAAAAAACGCCCCTATATTATTGTTGGGGTTTTTGCTGTTGCGATGTTTGTTACACCACCGGATGTATTTTCACAAATCTTATTAGCAATACCAATTTGCTTATTATTTGAAATCGGTACTTTTTTTGCACGATTTTACCAACCACGTAAAAATAGCCAACTTGACAATGAAAGCCAACAAGATTTAAATGAAAATCAATAAATAGTTAAGTTATAGCTTAAATGACTAGTAAAGGATAACTCATCATAATGAAAACATCATTACCAGACTTTAATTTTGCCAATATTCTTGTTGTTGGTGACATTATGCTAGATCGCTACTGGTATGGCGGCACTAATCGTATTTCACCTGAAGCGCCGGTTCCGGTTGTGAAAATTGATGCGCTCGAAGAGCGCCCGGGTGGCGCTGCGAATGTGGCGATGAATATCACAGCGCTTGGCGGTCATGTGCGGCTCATTGGCTTAACAGGCATTGATGAACCAGCTAAAATCCTTGATGAACAATTAACCCAATACCATGTGCAATGTGACTTTGTCTCCGTTTCAACGCATCCAACGATTACTAAATTAAGAGTGCTTTCTCGCAATCAACAGCTTATCCGAATTGATTTTGAAGAGGGCTTTGATAATGTTGATCCTTCGCCAATGCTCGAACGTATTAAAACCGCACTCGCCAGCCATAATGTATTGGTGCTGTCAGATTATGCCAAAGGGGCATTATCTTCTGTTCAAGCTATGATTCAACTGGCTAATCAAGCTAATGTGCCTATTTTAGTTGATCCTAAAGGTACAGATTTTGAACGTTATCGAGGCGCCACACTACTCACACCAAATATGTCGGAGTTTGAAGCGGTGGTGGGAGCTTGCCATAATGAAGAGCAGATCATCGAAAAAGGCTATGAGCTAATTAAGCGATTTGATCTCAAAGCATTACTGGTCACCCGTAGCGAAAAAGGCATGACGCTACTCCAGTTAGATAAGCCGGTTTATCACTTACCGACTCATGCCAAAGAAGTCTTTGATGTGACCGGAGCAGGCGATACCGTGATTGCTACATTAGCTACAGCGTTAGCCTCGGGCCAATCTTTAGAAGAAAGCTGCTTTTTAGCCAATGCCGCCGCAGGTGTGGTTGTGGGTAAACTAGGAACTTCAACCGTTTCTCAAATTGAGTTAGAAAATGCCATTCGAGCCCGTAAAAATAATGGTTTTGGGGTGATGACTGAAGATGAGTTAAAAGAAGAAGTCCGAAAAGCAAGGTTACGTGGCGAAAAAATTGTGATGACCAATGGTTGTTTTGATATCTTGCATGCAGGCCATGTCTCTTATCTTGCTAATGCCAGAAAACTTGGCGATCGCTTAGTAGTTGCTGTAAATAGTGATGAATCAGTAAAACAGCTCAAGGGTGAATCCCGACCAATTAATCCGTTAAGGCAACGTATGATTGTATTAGGCGCACTTGAATCAGTAGATTGGGTTGTGCCATTTGTTGAACAAACGCCACAGCGACTCATTAGCAATATTTTGCCTGATGTTTTGGTCAAAGGTGGCGACTATAAACCGGAAGATATCGCTGGCGGTAAAGAGGTCATTGAAGCAGGTGGAACGGTAGAAGTTTTAAACTTTGAAGATGGTTGCTCCACCACAAATATTATCAATGCCATAAAAAATCAATAAACCATTCTTAGGCAAAATTGGCGACCAACAGGTGGCCAATTTTTTGTTTACAATGTCAATTCTCACCACTTTAGCTGTCTGTTGTATTAACAACATGATGTACAAATCGTTTAGCTAAACATCTATCCAGTTTTTTGATTAACAACAATCAGTAGTGCTTCGTTTGTTTAATTAAAGAATTTTTTATTTATTTCGATAATCAATAGATAATAACTATTGTTAAATTTTAGAATAAATACTTTTTTTATTGCCCACTTTGTGCAAAGCTATTAACCATATTGAATCAGTAAGCTTAAAGGATAGATAATGACCAAACATTATGATTATATTGCTATCGGTGGCGGTAGTGGCGGTATTGCATCGGTTAACCGTGCAGCGTTATATGGCAAAAAATGTGCAATTATTGAAGCAAAATCATTGGGCGGAACGTGTGTTAATGTAGGCTGCGTTCCGAAAAAAATTATGTGGTATGGCGCGCAAATTGCCGAAGCAATCAATCATTATGGTCCCGACTATGGTTTTGATACCACTATTAATCAATTTAGTTGGGATAAATTATTAGCAAGCCGTAACGCTTATATCGATCGTGTACACCAATCGTATGACCGTGTGCTAACCAATAATAACGTAGATGTGATTTATGGCTATGCAAAATTTGTTGACTCACACACAATTGAGGTTAACGGTGAACAATACAGTGCCGATCATATTCTTATTGCTGTCGGTGGAAAGCCAACCATTCCGGACATACCTGGCGCCGAATATGGTATTACATCGGATGGATTTTTTGCCTTAAAAGCCTTACCTAAACGTGTGGCCGTGGTTGGGGCAGGTTATATTGCTTGTGAAATTGCCAGCGTTTTACATTCGCTAGGTGCGCAGACGCATCAATTTGTTCGTCAGGCAACACCTTTACGCAGTTTTGATCCACTGATTATTGAAACTTTAATGGAAGTGATTGCCGCTGAAGGTCAACAGTTACATACCTTTGCAATTCCAAAACAAGTGACTAAAAATAGTGATGATTCATTAACCCTAACATTGGAAAACGGTGAAAGTTATACTGTTGATTGTTTGATTTGGGCAATTGGTCGTCAGTCAGCCACTGGTGATATGAATCTAGAAGCTGCCGGCGTTGATGTTGATGATAATGGTTTTGTTATCGTCGATAAGTACCAAAATACTAATGTTGCAGGCATTTACTCGGTTGGTGATGATACCGGTGCCACCGCATTAACTCCTGTTGCCGTCGCTGCCGGACGTCGCTTGTCGGAACGACTTTTTAATAATAAAAAACATGAATATCTCGATTACACTAACATTCCAACCGTGGTATTTACTCATCCGGCTATAGGTACTGTTGGATTGACTGAACCGCAAGCTATTATTCAATACGGTCAAGAAAATGTAAAAGTTTATAAATCCACTTTTACCGCTATGTATACCGCTGTCACTGCACATCGTCAACCTTGCCGAATGAAGCTGGTTTGTGTGGGTAAAGATGAAAAAATTGTCGGTATTCATGGTATCGGTTATGGCATGGATGAGATATTACAAGGCTTTGCTGTCGCACTTAAAATGGGCGCAACCAAAAAAGACTTTGATAATACTGTGGCAATTCATCCAACTGCTGCTGAAGAGTTTGTCACTATGCGTTAATAAAATTAATGACTGCAAACTATAAAATAAAAAGCAGGCTAATGCCTGCTTTTTTGTACTTCTTACTTATCGATTATTAGACTCACTTCGCCAGCCTTGTTTGGCTAATGGATAAAAGCCTACAGCGACGGCGATTAATGCCACAAATGAGATATAAATTCCCGCACCAAGATAACTATATTGACCCAGTAAATGATCCGGACTTAATAGATAAATGGTTAACGTTGGCGTAATTGCACTAAACAAGGCATAGGCTAAATTATAAGAAAATGACAGTCCCGAATAGCGGATAGCGGGTGGGAAAGTTCTGGTGCCAATAATTGGTGTCATTGCGATAGAACCAATAAATAATCCAAATATCGCCCAAATTGAATATAATTTGCAGAGCGAAATGTCAGGCGATAGACTGCTATAAAAATAGAGGCTAACAATCGCAAGGCCACCCCAAGAAAGGATAACGGTTTTAGTGGTACCGAGCTTATCTTCTAACCAACCCGAAATAATACAGCCAATGGTTAAGGTTAATGCTGCAATACAACCACCGATTCGCCAATCAAGGTTGGCAAAGTGGTACATCCCCCCGACAATACGCCCCGGGGTAATTAAAATGCCGACCATAATGGCTGTTGATAATGACCAAGTTAAAAGCGCCACAATCATGCAAGCGGTTTTGTGTTTTTTCAAAACGGTCACAACTGGAATATTTTTTTCAATAGCTTTACGGGCAGCCAATTCTTTAAAAATTGGCGTTTCAGATAAGAATCGGCGTAAATAAACTGAAATAACACCAAAAATGCCCCCGACGATAAAGGGAATACGCCAAGCATAATCTAAGATATTTTGGTTGGTAAAACAGAGATCAATAATGATTGTCACAATAAAACCAAGCAAGATACCGCCAGTTATGCCGGATGTTAAGGTGCCAACGCCAAATCCGTAACGTTGTTTTGGCACATGCTCTGCAATAAATACCCAAGCACCGGGCATTTCCCCGCCAATGGCTGCACCTTGTAGCATACGCATTATCAACAGCAGTAGTGGCGCCATAATCCCAATAGTTTCATAAGTGGGTAATATACCTATAATAAAAGTCGGTAAAGCCATCATGGCTACACTTAGCGTGAACATTTTTTTACGTCCGACTTTATCGCCAAAGTGCGCCATGATAATTCCGCCAACCGGACGAACTAAATAACCAGCGGCAAAAATTCCCCAAGCAAAAAGATCCAAGGTTAAAGGTGATAATGTATGGGGGAGGAAAAGCGGTTTGACAATAGTGTCAATATAGAGCGCGTAAATAACAAAATCGTAAAACTCTAACGTTCCACCTAACGATGAGAGCACTAATGTTTTCAAATCCTTGCAATTTAATGGCCGAGCAACGGGTTGCCATTCGGCGTTGATTTCAGATTGACTCATGAACACAACCTTATTGTTATTGTTAAATAAAGATAACCAAATAATTCATCTTTTTTGACGAAATCTTAAATCGAGACAACATTCTGCCATAAAAATTTGTCCTTTTTTTCATCATAAAAAAATTTCATGAGTGAGACAAAACCGGTTATTTGATTTATAATTCTCGGAAAAATTTGGAAAAATTCAGCTTGTTTATAGAAATTTATGTAAGGAAAACTATCTATGTCAACCCCACAATCAAGGCGCTGTAGCTGGGTATCTAATGATCCTTTGTATATCGATTATCATGATAACGAATGGGGAATTGCTCAATATGATAGCCTTAAATTATTCGAAAAACTTTGTTTAGAAGGGCAACAAGCTGGATTATCATGGATTACAGTGCTAAAGAAACGAGAAGAGTACCGTCGCTGTTTTTTTGATTTTAAGCCGGAAAAAATTATTCAATTAACGGCAGAAAATATCGAAGCTTTATTGCAAAACAAAGGCTTAATACGCAATCGTTTAAAACTCAACGGAATAGTAAAAAATGCACATGCCTATTTAAATATGCAAAATAACGGTGAAGATTTTTCAACATTTATCTGGTCATTTGTCGAGGGAAAACCGATTATTAATCATTTTAACGATATGAGTGAAGTGCCTATTACTACCGATATTTCTGACAGCATGTCAAAAGCTTTAAAAAAGCGAGGTTTTACTTTTGTTGGTTCGACTATCTGTTATGCTTTTATGCAATCAATGGGATTAGTTAACGATCATTTTCAATATTGTGATAAAAAATAAAGGAAAAAATGACTATGCTCACTAAATTGATCAAGATTTGCTTTATTTTAATCTTTACCTATTTTGTTATTGCCAATATTGTTATTTATTTGTATGCCAATAAAAAACCGGTATCAAATGCGGATACTTTAGTGGTACTCGGCTCTCAAGTTATTGGCAAGCCGGCTGTTGCGCACCCTACATTAGCTGTAAGATTGGATGTTGCGTATGATTACTTAAAAGATAATCCCCAAACCAAAGTGGTTGTTTGTGGCGGGCAAGGTAGGGATGAGTCGGCAACTGAAGCTAGCGTTATGGCACAATATTTAATCGATAAAGGTATCGAACCTAGTCGAATTTATCAAGAAGATAAATCAACCCGAACAGCACAACAATTTATCTATGCAAATCATGTATTACCTTTAGGTAATACGGTTGTGGTAACCAATGATTTTCATCTGTTGCGTTCAATTATGTTAGCCAAACGTTCAGGTATTAGCCAAGTATCAGGGCTATCAGCGCCATTAGCTTGGGATAATATCGATAAATATTATGCATTGATTCGTGAGCCACTTGCACTGGCAAACTCCTGGCTATTTGATCACCCAAGCGATGATATGAAAAACGAGCAATAATTTTAAATCAAAACCTTTAATCAATCGCGGTAAAGCCATTAGTAGCTAATGTTTTTACCGTGCTTCCATGCTATTATTAATCATCAAATTTTAAATTGTTATAGATAAATATGAAATCCGATACAATTGTTGCACAAGCAACGCCACCGGGTCGAGGTGGTGTTGGAATTTTGCGTATTTCCGGGCCTCAAGCTCAAACAGTTGCGCATGCGGTATTAGGAAAATTACCAAAACCTCGATATGCTGAGTATCTTCCCTTTTTAGCGCCTGATAATACAACGTTAGATGAGGGGATCGCATTATATTTCCCTAATCCTCACTCTTTCACCGGTGAAGATGTGCTTGAATTACAAGGGCATGGTGGTCCGGTAATTTTAGATCTGCTACTTAAACGAGTGCTTGAGATTCCTAATGTGCGAATTGCAAGGCCGGGTGAGTTTTCAGAGCGTGCTTTTTTAAATGATAAATTAGATTTAGCCCAAGCTGAAGCCATTGCCGACTTAATTGACGCCAGTTCTGAACAAGCAGCAAAATCAGCTATATCATCCCTGCAGGGGGTATTTTCTAAAAAAGTTAATGCGCTAGTTGAATCATTGATTCACCTAAGAATCTTTACGGAAGCTGCTATTGACTTTCCTGAAGAAGAGATCGACTTTTTGTCGGACGGCAAAATAGAAGCGCAACTTAATGAAGTGATTGCTCGCTTAAACGAAGTTCGTCAAGAGGCTAAACAAGGCTCACTGTTACGAGAAGGCATGAAAGTGGTGATAGCCGGGCGCCCTAATGCCGGTAAATCAAGTTTACTTAATGCACTTGCCGGGCGTGAAGCTGCAATTGTGACCGATATTGCCGGTACGACTCGTGATGTGTTACGTGAACATATTCATATTGACGGTATGCCTCTACACATCATTGATACTGCCGGATTGCGTGAAGCCAGTGACGAAGTGGAAAGAATCGGTATTGAACGAGCATGGCATGAAATAGAGCAAGCCGATCGAGTCTTATTTATGGTAGATAGCACAACGACTAATGAAACAAATCCGGAAAAATTGTGGCCAGAATTTATCGAGCGTCTGCCAAAAAATATGCCTGTCACTGTGATTCGTAATAAAGCTGACTTAACCGGCGAGGCGTTAGGTTACAGTGAAATAGATGGCTACTCGCTAATTCAACTTTCAGCCCGTACCGGTGACGGTATTGCGCTACTGCGTGATCATCTTAAACAAGCTATGGGCTTTAATGCGAGCACTGAAGGTGGCTTTTTAGCGCGCCGCCGCCATTTGCAAGCACTGGAAAAAGCCGCTCAGCACTTAAGCAATGGGCATTATCAATTAATGACTTTTCATGCCGGTGAATTACTCGCTGAGGAGTTAAGACTTGCGCAAGAAGCTTTAAGTGAAATTACCGGAGAGTTTACTTCTGATGATTTGCTAGGGCGCATATTTAGCTCATTTTGCATTGGTAAATAGAAGATGTAATTCAACTGTTAAGCTAAGCTAAATAACCGCTTATTTATTGTTTTATCATAGTAAGTTGGTAGTTTGGTTTTAGGCTGTTTTGGCGTAATATATAAAAACTTTTTCATTTTTAGCATAGCGTTTTGTTAAATAGCTAATCTATGCGCTCAGCGGATTAATTATTTACAAAACCATGTTATTTCCAATAAAACAGAGGGTTAATTATGAAATTAATAGTCGATAATATGAGTTGTCAGCACTGTGTTAATGCTATCACTAAGGCGATTAACGATATCGATCCAAAGGCTAAAGTGACGGTTGATTTAGCTAAACATGAAGTTGATATCGACGGCGGAACCATTTCGCAAGAAGCCGCTATTGCTGCGATTAATGAAGCCGGTTATGAATTTGTTGGTATTGCCTACTAGTTTTAATGATTTCAATTATGACGGTTTCGGGCAAAATTTCAGTTAAATAAAAAACAGTGTTAATTTGTCCGAAACCTCAGTTATCAATCGATCACCACCATTGGTAAAAGTGGTGAGTTGGTCCAATACCTTTTCCGATACTTAAATCATCAGCATGGCTAATGGCGCCATATAAATAATCTTTCGCTTGTTTGACTGCCTGCGCTAAACTGCGTTGAGGTAATAACGCAGCAATTGCGGCAGATAAGGTGCAACCTGTGCCATGGGTATTTTTGGTTTGAATTCTTGGTGAAGACATAGTGATAATTTCATCATGTGTGATCAAGTAATCCGGGCTTTCATGCCCCGGCAAGTGTCCGCCTTTCATTAGCACAGCTTGACAGCCTAATTTAAGCAGCGCTTGCCCCTGTTTTAGCATATCATTTTCGTTGCTAGCTTCGTCACAATCTAACAAGGCAGCCGCTTCCGGCAAGTTTGGGGTGATAACGGTTGCCAGTGGTAATAATTTTTCACGAATTGCAGTGACAGCGTCGGATTTTAATAAGCGGTGCCCACCTTTGGCAACCATAACGGTGTCTAGCACAATGTTATTTATAGGATTATTTTTTAATAAATGATAGACCGTCGACACTATCTCTTTGTTCATCAACATACCGATTTTAACACTGTCGATGTTGATATCCTGATATAGCGTATTAAACTGCGCTTCAACAAATTGTGGCGATATAGCCAGCACGTCATCAACGCCTTGAGTGCTTTGTGCAGTGAGAGCAGTAATTACCGACATCCCATAAGCGCCTAATGCTGAAAATGTTTTTAAATCAGCTTGAATACCGGCACCACCACTTGGGTCGGATCCGGCGATGGTTACGGCGATTGTTGTCATAATATTTTTTCCTGTCGAGCTTGTTGTATTTTATTAATCAGCGATGCGGTTGCCTGTGCGACATTTTTTTGTCCACAAATGGCGGAAACCACAGCAACGCCGTTAATACCTGTTTGAATAACTTGGCTAATATTATTGATATCAATGCCACCAATGGCTACAGCCGGGCATTTTTTCAGTTTTACTTGTTGGGTCAGCAGCTCAATTCCCATAGCTGTTGCCGCATCTTTTTTGGTTGATGTTGGAAAGATTGGGCCAATTCCCAAATAATCGACTTGTTGCCAGTCAACCGCATTAAGTTGCTCTTGATTGGAAACTGAAAACCCTAACCATTTATCCTTACCGATTAAACGGCGAGTAACATCGACAGGCAAATCACTTTGCCCAATATGGACTCCATCTGCGTCAATAGCAAGTGCAATATCAATATGGTCATTAATAAATAGGGGGACAGGGGTGTCGGCTAGTGCGGTTTTCAGTGCTAAGGCGGCATGATACCACGCTTTACCTGTTAGCGCTTGCTCAGATCTTAACTGCACAGCAGTCACGCCATTAGCAACAGCAATTTGGGTCGTGTTTACCATACCATTAATACCACCACACAATAAGGGATCGAGAACTAAATATAAGTCCAAATTCAATTGTTTTTTCATCAGATTTCCTTATCCATGGTGTGAATTAAACAGTGAAAGCTTGTCGATAATTGATACGGCATAACTGCCTAAGCCATGGTGTTTGTTAGCTTGTTCACCCGCTTTTTTCATCATCAAACAGGCCGAAGCACAAGCTAATAACGTATCGTCTGAGCTAGCGATAAAGGCCGCCACCATTGCCGACAGTGAGCAACCGGTTCCGGTTACTTTCGTCAATGCAATATCACCACCTTCAATGCGGTATGTGATTTGACCGTTAGTCACATAATCAATATCACCGGTCATTGCAACAATGGTTTGATACTTTTGTGCTAACTGCTTTGCCGCTTCAAGCGCCTGTTCGGTTGAATCTTGGCTATCAGGCCCGTTTGAGCAAGATTGCTCACCGCTTAATGCCAAAATTTCTGATGCATTACCTCGAATGGCAGTGGGCTTAAATGCCAATAATTGATGAGCTATTGCGGTGCGATAAGGCAATGCGGGACCAACAGCGACCGGATCGAGCACCCATGGTGTTTGGCTTTGTTGTGCTTGCTTTGCAGAAAGCAGCATGCTTTGCGCAATATTATCCTCAATTGTTCCAATATTAACCAATAAACTGCTGGCAACGCTAACAAAATCGGCAACTTCTTGCTTGGCAACAATCATTGCAGGTGATGCGCCAATAGCCAGTAACACATTGGCAGTGAAATTTTGTACTACATCATTTGTTATACAGTGGACCAGGGGATGTTGTTGTTTGACGTTATTAATAAAGGGAGTGGCTTGGGCTAAATCAAACATTTTGGCTTGTGACATATTCATTCCTTATCATCTATTTATTGGGAAGAATTTGCCAGATTAAGCGCAATGTGGCTCAGACTTCCCTACGCTGGTATGATCCAGATCAGGTTCAACGGGTAAACTCTCAGTTTTTTGCAAAAGGCAAAAAACACCCCGAGTCAAATTTTTTTAGTTATTATGAACTTACTTTCGGTTTTAAACAAGCTATTGTAATAATCTTTCGATATCTGTTATCACTTTTCTTTCCGGTAGGAAGATAATTAAATGATCGCCATCTTCAATAGTTAAATCCGTGTTGACGATAATGACATCTTCACCACGAACAACAGCCCCAATAGTTGCGCCGGACGGTAATTTTAGTCCGTTGATATTTTTGCCGACCAGTTTCGAGCTCTCATTGGTGCCATTAGCCACCACTTCGACAATTTCCGATTCGCCTTGTCGAAGTGAAATCACTTTTACAACGCCGGTTTGTCTTACATGGCTCAGTAGCTCTGAAATCGTTGCGTGTTGTGGGGAGATAGCAATATCAATCACACTATCATTAATCAATTCCAAATAAGCCTGCTTTTGGATTAAGACAATAACTTTTTTGGCGCCCATTCTTTTGGCCAGCATTGAAGACATTATATTTGATTCATCATCGCTGGTTACAGCAATAAACAGATCGGTTAATTCGACCTGTTCTTGCGATAAAAGCTCTTGGTCGGACGATTCACCATGTAAAACGGTGGTATTAACTAACTGTTCAGCAATAAATTCTGCCCGTTCCGCATCCCGCTCAATCAACTTGACTTGATAGTCGTTCTCTAACCGCTTAGCTAAGGCAACCGCAACCCCGCCACCACCGCTAATTATAATTCGTTTGTAAGGTTTCTCTAACCGTTGTAGCTCGCTGGTTACCGCTTTAATATTCACCGGAGGAGTAATAAAGTAGACCATATCACCGGCTTCAATAAGTGTAGAGCCTAATGGACGAATAAAGCGATTTTGGCGATAAATCGCCACCACTCGAGCTTCAACATGGGGGAGATGCTCTTTGAGTTCGGACAGTTCACTACCGACTAAAGCGCCACCATAATATGCAGTAACGGCAACTAGGCAGACTCGATTATCGTAAAACGAGGCAAATTGTAGAGCGCCGGGGTATTGAATTAATTGACTGATATGATTTGTGATTAAATTTTCTGGTGCAATAATGTGATCGATATTAATACAATCTTTATTGAAAAAAGGGTATCGTTCATCATTGTATTCCGGCGCACGAATACGGGCGACTTTTTGCGGAATGTTAAACATGACATGACCAATCTGACAAGCCATCATATTAACTTCGTCAGAATTGGTAACCGCAACGAGCATATCAGCCGATTCAGCACCAGCGCTTTCCAACACTTGTGGATAAGAAGATTTTCCTACAATGACTTGTAAATCAAAACGCTCTTGCAAAGATTGCAATTTTTCGTGATCTTCATCAACCACAGTGACATCGTTTTGTTTATCGGTTACCAGATACTCAGCCAGCGCACTGCCGGTTTGTCCTGCACCAAGAATTATAATCTTCATTGTTAACCCATAATAGTTAAATGGCTTTAAAGCTTACAGAGTCAACTTTTTTGCTTACTAAAGCCAATTAATATTGTTCAATGTTTATCGCGACTTGTGTCGTTTGTCGAATCGTAGTTATACAAAACCGATAGCATCGTACACTTTTCTCAACGTCGGCTCAGCTTTTGAGCGTGCTTTATCAGCACCTTCACGCATAATTGAAAACAGGTACGTTTCATCGTCACGGTATTGGTGATATTTAGCTTGTAAAGCCGTTAACATATCAATAACTTGTGTTGCTACTTCAGTTTTCAAGTGGCCGTACATTTTGCCTTCAAATTCTTTTTCAAGCTCAATTATCGGTTTGCCCGTGATGCCGGTTAAGATATCTAACAGATTAGAAACTCCCGCTTTATTTTTTAAATCATAACGTACAACCGGTGGCTCATCAGAATCGGTCATGGCTCGCTTAATTTTTTTCTCAATGTCTTTTGGATTTTCAAGTAAACCAATGACGTTGTTACGGTTTTCATCTGATTTAGACATTTTCTTAGTCGGTTCTTGAAGTGACATCACTCTAGCACCGACTTTCGGAATAAAGGGTTCTGGTACCGTAAATATCTCACCATAAAGCGCATTAAAGCGCATCGCAATATCACGTGATAACTCAAGATGTTGTTTTTGATCATCACCAACTGGCACTAAATTAGCTTGATAAAGTAAAATATCGGCAGCCATAAGTACCGGATAATCAAATAAGCCGGCATTAATATTCTCACTATGACGTGATGATTTATCTTTAAACTGTGTCATACGGCTCAGCTCGCCAAAGTAGGTGTAGCAGTTTAATGCCCAGCCAAGTTCGGCATGGGCTGGCACATGTGATTGAACAAAAATGGTGCTTTTTTGCGGATCGATGCCACAAGCTAAATAGAGTGCTAAGGTATCGAGCGTCGCTTTGCGTAGTTTTTGTGGATCTTGACGTACCGTTATCGCATGTTGATTGACGATACAGTAAACGCAATCATATTCATTTTGCAAAGCCACCCAATTTTTTAAAGCACCTAAGTAGTTGCCAAGTGTTAGTTCTCCTGATGGCTGAGCGCCACTAAATACAATCGGTTTACTCATAATTTATTCCTAATCTGTTTTCTCTTTATTTGTGCTAATTATTTGTGCTAATTATTTGTGCTAATTATTTTTTTGCGTCAGCTTTGGGCTGAGGTAATAAAGTTAATATATCTTTAAAATCATCCAGTAAAAAATCGGGATGACTGGTTGCAATAGATATACCATAATTATAACCATAGCTTAATGCAACTGTTGGGCAATTGGCATTTTTTGCCGCATCAATATCATTTTTAGAATCGCCGACAAATAATAATTGCGAGCTAAATAGTCCAAACGTTGCCATAACTTGATAAAGTGGCGCCGGATGCGGTTTTAATTTAATCACATCCCCACCGCCTAGCACTAACGAAAAATAGTCTTTAATGCCTAATGAACTGAGCAGTGCAGGTAAGAAATGCGCTGGTTTATTGGTCACTAAAGCTAAAGGGTAGTGATTATCGTGTAGGGTTTTTAACGTTTCTTTAACATGCGGAAACAGTTTTGTTTGGGCATCCATGACTTTGTCATAGTGTTGATTAAAGCGATCTTTTGCTTGATGAAATAATTCTGTAGAAGGTGTTACCTCAATGGCTTTAAACACACGTTCTAGCATAACATCAATACCATTACCCACCCAATTTTTTACTTGTTCATTGGTAACTGTCGGCAGATTTAAGTCGGCCAACATTTGCTTAGCAGCTAAGGCCAGTCCGGGCACACTGTCAACTAAAGTGCCGTCGAGATCAAAGGCAATTGCCTGAATATCATCAAGTTTAGGCATGTTTTACTCCTGATAACGCTTTTCGCATGGCATCAATAACGGTTTTATAGTCGGGTTGACCAAATATAGCTGAGCCGGCAACAAACATATCGGCACCAGCTTTTGCTATTTCGGCGATGTTTTCAACTTTTACCCCGCCGTCGATTTCAAGTCTGATATTTTGCCCTGATTCGACAATCCGCTTTTTCACTTGTTGTAGTTTTTTTAGCGTTGAGGGGATAAATGATTGTCCACCAAAGCCGGGATTGACACCCATTAATAAGATAACATCGACTTTGTCCATGACATAATCTAAATAATCCAATGGTGTTGCCGGGTTGAAAACCAAACCGGCGGTACAACCATGATCTCTAATAAGTTGTAATGAGCGATCAATATGAATGGTCGCTTCGGGATGAATAGATATGTTAGTCGCGCCGGCTTTCGCAAAAGAGACAATCAGCTCTTCAACCGGCGATGCCATTAAATGCACATCAATTGGCGCTTTGATTCCATAGTCACGAAGTGCCTTGCAGAACATTGAACCCATAGTTAAATTTGGCACAAAGTGGTTATCCATTACATCAAAATGGACTACATCCGCCCCGGCATCAAGTACTTTTTGGGTATCTTCGCCAAGACGGGCAAAATCGGCTGATAGTATTGATGGCGCTATAATAAACTCTTGCATAACATACCTCTACTGATAAAGCCTTTATCAATATCACTTTATGACTTTTGATATAAGGCTAAAATTTCATCAATTTTTTTGCGCCCTTCACCTGCGCAACTAATTGAGCGACGCATTTCAGCACGATAAAGATATCGCGCTTTATTGTATAAAGTTCTTGTATAATCAGTATCATGATTAGATACCAGAACCGGAACATTATTCTCATAAGCCATGTTTTCGGCTAATTGCGATAATTTCTTATGCTCATCAAATCCAAAATTATTGGAGTAGTAAGCAGTAAAACCTGCTGAGTCATTGGGCGAAAGATAGGGAGGATCGCAATAAATCACTGAATTATGTTTAGCTTGTTTCATGACATCATGATAAGGCGCACAAATAAACTCAGCATTTTGCGCTTTTTTAGCAAAAAAATAGAGCTCTTTTTCAGGGAAATAAATTGTTTTATAACGTCCAAATGGCACATTAAATAATCCACTGTTATTATAGCGACAAAGACCGTTGTAACAGTGGCGGTTTAAATAGACAAACAGAAGCGATCTAATATACTGATCTTTGCTCCCATTAAACACATCTCTTAACTGATAAAATGCATCAGCTTGGTTATTTTGTTTACTAAATAGTAATTTAAGATCGCTGATAAACTTATCAGGACTTGTTTTTAATAAGTTATAAAGTGCAATTAAGTCATGATTGATATCAGCTAAAATATAACTTTTATAATTGGTGTTTAAAAAAACGGAGCCAGCGCCAACAAAAGGCTCAATGAGTTGATCCCCTTGTGGTAGATATCGCTTAATCGTGTCTACGAGCTCATATTTTCCTCCAGCCCATTTTAAAAAGGCTCGCTGCTTCTTCAACGGAAACTCCTATTTTGTTATTGCCAGGATAAATGAACGATATCCTTTATTATTTTGCAGTTTTTTCTTTATTGATCGTTGCACCAGATTTGATCCATGGTTTGTCGTTTTGTAAAGCATCGGGTAATGATTTAATCGCCTTTTTCGCTTCATCAGCGGTGGCGTAATTACCTTGAACTAAAATATACCAAGTTTCATTGTTACGTTTGGTTTCGTAAATCTGGTAATTGGTCAAATTATGTTGCTTAACGAGTTTTCTTAATCCCTCAGCTGATTTAGACGCACTAAGTTGGACAGCATAGTGTTCGTCTTTAATTATCGCTGAGTTTGTTGAAGTATTAATTTCTGGTTTATGACTAACAGGCTCAGGCTTCTGCGTAGTTTGCGGCGAAGCTGGCGGCGGTGTAGTCGGTTGGCTAGTGCTTGCTCCATTAGCCGAATTCGGTGCTTGTGTTGGGTTATTGCTATTATCATTGCCGCCAGATTGCGTAACATGGCTCTGTGCACTATTTGAGCTACCATTAGTTGTCTGACTATCAACCGGTTGTGGCGGTTGAATAGCAGGATTAGGTTGCTGCTCGGTTACGCTATTTGGCTCTTCCGGCGGAACGCCATTGACTACCGGCGGCGTTAATGAAGTTGGTTCGTTATTTGTTGAAGGACGAAATACGACTAAGCTAAGTAATAACAGAATTATTACAACTGCCATAAGCATAATAGTCAATTTTCTTTTTGAGTAGTTTTGAAGAAAATTTGGCAATTGCATAAAAGGCGTAGACTTCTTGTAAGAATTTTCTGATACATATCGATCATTTTTATCTACACGCATATTCTCTCCTTAACCCAACATCTGGTTTATTGCTCAACAATTCAAGCCACTGAAGAATGTCAATGACTTAGATTTGCTCTATTTTCTCAATGATATAACCAGCAACACCTTTAGCACTTTGCTCATCAGTTTTTATTGTGATATCTGCTATCTCTTCATAAAGTGGTTCACGTTCACCGGCAAGCTCTTCATAAAGTTCTCTTGGGGTGTTACCACCTTGTAATAATGGACGGCGTTTATCTTTTTGAGTCCGTGCCATCTGTTTCTCAATGGTTGTTTCAAGATAAACAACAATACCACGTGCTGATAATCGATTCCGTGTCTCTTTAGATAAAACCGATCCGCCACCTGTTGCCAGTACAACACCTTGTTTTTCAGTCAATTCGTTAATGACTTTCTCTTCTCTGGCTCGGAATCCGTCTTCACCTTCTAAGTCAAAAATCCATGCAATATCAGCACCCGTACGTTTTTCAATCTCTTGATCGGAGTCAAAAAATTCCATGCCCAACTGTTGTGCAATTTGTCGGCCTATTGTGCTTTTTCCTGCCCCCATTGGGCCAATTAGAAAGATATTTCGCTTTTCTGCCATTGTAGTTTCATCATCTATTAATTTTGGTTAAAATTTACAACACAATATCAACTCGTTATGATTGGTAATATCATTTTGGTTTGTCATTGTGTAACTTTTCTTGGATCTCCGTCTAACGACAAAAATTTAGGTCGGTAATTATCTCAATAGATAGCCCCTTTTTGCAATAGGTATTTATCAATAGTTTTAGCTTATACCTGCTTGGTGCAAATCATGAATGTTTAAAGCACCGACTAATTCCCCTTCGCTATTGACTACTGGTGCAGCGGTAATGTTATGATCATTAAATGTTTTTAATGCTTCTACTGCTTTCCAGTTTTCGGGGATTCGATAACCCGGGCTGGTCATCACTTGGGCAATACTATCTTGTAAAGTGCCATTTTTTAACAATAAACGGCGCAGATCACCGTCTGTAAATACGCCGATTATTTGGTTATCGTTATGGCATATAGCAACCAAACCAACACCGGTACGACTTAATTCTAGCATAGCATCAAGGACGGTTGCACTTTCCGGCACTTTAGGAATTAAATCACCTGTTCGCATGACATCTTTAACTTGATTAAGTAATTTTGCCCCTAAGCTTCCAGCCGGATGTGAACGCGCAAAGTCCTCTTCTTTAAAGCCTCTGGCACGCATGACAGCAATCGCAAGCGCATCGCCCATTAGCAGCGTGTTAGTTGAGCTTGAAGTCGGCGCCAGTCCCATAGGACAAGCCTCTTTTTCAATTGAGATATCCAGTACTGCTTGTGCCGCCTTAGCTAGCGGGGAGTCCAGCCCACCAGTGATAGCTATTACCGGAATATTCATGGCCGATAGTATCGGTAAAATAAAGTTAAACTCTTTAGCTCGCCCGGAGTAGGATATTAAAATCGCAATATCATTTTCAGTCACCATACCCAGATCGCCGTGTAAGGCTTCAGACGGGTGCATAAAAAAAGCCGGACTGCCGGTACTGGCAAGCGATGCTGCAATTTTTTTGCCAATGTGACCTGATTTTCCAATGCCGGAAACCACCACTTTGCCTTTGGTCGATAAGATCAGTTGGCAAGCTTTGATAAAATCTTTACCGAGTCGATTAGGTAACTTTTGTGCTTCTTGCAGTTCGAGCTCAAGCAGTTCTCGACCATACTGTAATAATTTATCCATTTCAATTAGCCTAGCGTTTGGGTAAATGTGAATGACAACTTTTTATGATTGAAACGATAAGTTAAACGAATATAAAAAGTCTGACTGTCAACAGTTTAACAATTAACTATTGAATATTCAAAAAGAAACGTTTTTTGTCAAGAAGTTTCAGAAAATGTATACGTTTCAGTATAAAACAGATTTTAAATTACGCAAAATATTTAAAATCCTAATGCGACTTTCACCCCTAATATAATAAGTATCACGCCCAGTAATTTATCAATCAAAAATTGAATTTTAAAATAGCGCCGTTGGACGGTTTGGGTCTGAAAAATAAAAACGACAAACGGCCACCATAACACAGCTAAAAGCCAGATAATTAGCGCCACTAAGCATTTATCTAAAAATGAAGATTGCGCATTGAGTAGTTGGGTAAAAATCGCTAAAAAAAACAGCGTTGCTTTGGGATTCAGTAAATTACAAAAGAGACCTTGCATAAAGGCTGATTTAGCAGAGATTTGGTCTCTAACCACGCCTTGACTGATATAGGTAGTCCCACCATTTCGGGCAAGCAGCGCTTTAATTCCCAGCCAAAAAAGATAAATCGCCCCGGCATAACGCAGTAAATCATAAATTAACGGTGTGGCAGTAATGAGCATAGCAATACCTGCGACACAATAACTCATATGAATTAAAATTGCCGTTATCACGCCAAAACATGTTAGCAGCGCTGTTTTTCGGTTATAACTTAAACTGTTTTTCAGCACCAGAAAAAAATCAGGACCGGGCGAAACCATACCCAAAAAGCTGACGGTTGTAACTAAAACGATTGTATCAAGCGTCATTATTTGTCCTGTTTATACTCTTGAGCGGCATGATTTAACGTTGCTATATTGGACTTATTTTGTTCAATGAACTGTTTTTTATCAAAATTTGGAGTGGTTAAATAGTCCGTTAAAAATTTAGCGTTGGTATTAACTTGTGCACCGTTTAAGATTAAACGAGGTAGATCAATTTGATAGATTGTTTGATCTGTTGATTTTTGTAGATTCTCCGTTTTGGCATTAGTTAATAAGTAAAGTTTGCGTTCTTTTTCAGAAAGGCGATTGATTGTTGGTGTGCCTGACCCCATCATGAGGTGATCGGGAAAGATATAAAACACCGTATCATCTAATAAATTATTTTCTTTTAAATAGGCAATAAATTTCCCTACATTATGATCAAGGGATGCGGCCACAAACGACATGTTATCATCCTTTGGTGATATGACTGATGTCATGCGCTCATCATTAAAACCATTTGGCGCATGCGTTGAAATGGTTGAGATAAATAGCGCAAAGGGCTTGCCGGAATTGTGCAACTGAGTAACCTGTTTTTGGGCGATATCTAAGATATCTTTATCATATAATCCAAATGGCGCAACCGGATATTGTCCAACATAATTTTTTTCAGAGATAACTTGCATGCCTAATAGTTCTGCGATGTGTCCAATACCAGCAAAATCGGGGCCAGACATAACATAGCGTGTTTGGTAGCCCGCTTGCTGAAGTACATCTCCCAAACTAACCAGCTTAGTTTTGTCCGCTTTCATTAAAGGCGAGGTGCTATATCCGCCAATTAAAAACGGCATACCCGTCATATAAGTATACATCGAGGCGGTTGTCCAGCTACTTCCTGCTGCCATTGGCATATTCGGGAAAAAGGTAAACTCTTGGCGTAATTGTCTTAAGTTAGGGGTGATATCGGCAAAATCAAAAAAGCCTTGCTCGAAGGATTCTAACGATAGAACGATAATATTTTTACCTTGCTGTGTGTGAACTTGTTGTTTATGTGGATAATCAACCATGTTCATCGATTGTAACGCTTGGTCGAAGGGTTTTTCATCGGCAGTGGTGACTTGATATATTTCGTATAAACGACTGAAAGGTCCGTTATGATAACTGAGCGATGCAATAGCTAAAGTGGCTAGCAATAAACGGTAAGGTAGACGAAATTTACGCCTACAAAAGTTCGCCAATTTGATTAATCCAATGATTAAGGCAAAAAAAACAGCAATGACTAAGACAGCTTGAAATTTAAAGATGAATAATCCTTCAATAATATCATTTATATTCAAGTTGACATAGAACTGATAGTCTATAAACCCGCCACTAAAATAGATAGAGGTCAGTTCCATAACAATAAAAACAGTCATTAACACAATTGTGTCTCGTCGCAAATCTCTGCTGCCAATTAAAGAAGCAGAAGTAATCGCTAAAATAAAAAGGGGTAATATGACCCATGTAGATAAAGGCATAAAATGTTGTACTCAAATTTTCAATAAAGCAATTAGCATCAGTATATACTTAATGATAAAAAAAATAAAAATCGCTATTTATAGGTAGTGATAGAAGTTAGCTGGTTTTTGATTAATTTACCAACTAAATTTTTAATTTTATCGAATAAATTAGTAAATCCTTATATTTTATAAGGTTGTGTTTAATGATAATTATTGCTATTTAATGTTGATAATTAACAATAATAGCAATAAGATATGGCTAAAATTTTATCAAGGTTCTAGAGGTCTGCTATGCCGTGCCTATTACGGAAGATAGTTGTCATATTGTTCTTGTGCATTTCTCCTTTGTCTCTCTGTTATG
This sequence comes from Gilliamella sp. B3892, assembly GCF_026536305.1. Lineage (NCBI taxonomy): Bacteria > Pseudomonadati > Pseudomonadota > Gammaproteobacteria > Orbales > Orbaceae > Gilliamella > Gilliamella sp. B3892. Next base: position 77,261 of record NZ_JAFNOK010000003.1, on the reverse strand, counting down.
CAGACATGTCTTTGCCTTCTCCTCAAACTCAAGACGGTATGAGTTTATTCGAAAGCCTAAAAAAACGCTCTTCAACGCCTGGTGGGGGTTTTCCGGTAGGTGCTATTTCAGATGAGGAGCTTTCGAACATACTTTGGGCTGCCAGTGGCTTAAATCGTGGTAAAACGGGTTGGACAGTGCCAATGGTAAAAGGCAAAGCTCCGTACGTTCGAATTTATGTCACTGGTGAGAAAGGTACCTTTTTATACGAATGGGAAGGACACTATCTGCGTGAAATAAATAATCAAGACTTACGTGGCGATATTGCTATGCAAAATTTCACCAAACGTGCTGCTTACTCTTTAATTTTTGTCTCTGATAGCGAAGCATTAACCGACTTTTCGCCTGATCAGGCCAATGATTTTAGTCAGATAGCTGTCGGTGCGATGAGTCAAAATGTCTATCTTGCCGCGACAGCTTTAAAACTCAATGTTAGATATATTCATTCAATCAAACCAGATGTAATATCACAACAATTGCAACTACCGGAAAACAGCAAGCCAATTGGAATAGTGTTACTAGGTAAATAAGGAGTAAGGAAGTGAAACGATTTTTAACATTAGCATTGTTGCTTGTTGCCAGTATCGTTACTTTTGTACCAACATCTTATGCCACTGATAAAAAATATGAGTCTTGGAATGCCATTGTCGATGAAATGGATATCATTCTAAATGATGCTTATGACATCTACTTTATGAAAGATATTAACAAGGCAAAAGATCGTGTCAATAATGCCTATTTTGGCTTTTATGAAAAACATGGTGTAGAACGGGCGGTAATGTCCTATATTTCCGGTAAACGAGGCACCGATACCGAATATCAATTTGCTAAAATTAAACGTTTAATGACATCTAATGCACCGAATAAAGTGGTGCGAGCCGAAATCGATGTGATTTTAAAAATGCTGCATGAAGATGCTAATGAATTAGACGGCAAAAAAGAGAGTGGTTGGAGTGTTTTCTTCGCTTCATTTATCATCATATTCCGTGAAGGTTTAGAGGCGATATTGGTTGTTGCCGCAATCTCAGCTTATCTGGTCAAAACCAATAATAAACCGATGTTAAAAGTGGTTTACCTAAGTTCATTGTTTGCTATTTTTGTTAGTATTTTAACCGCAATTGCCTTACATACTATTGTTGGTTTGAGTGGCGCTAATCAAGAGATTATGGAAGGTGGCGCCATGTTATTAGCCACGGTAGTGCTCTTTTTTGTCAGCAACTGGATGATCTCCAAATCCGAATCTGAAGCATGGAAAAGTTATGTTGAAGGTAAAGTACAAACGGCTGTTACAACCGGTAGTAGTATTGCTTTGGGCTTTGCCGCCTTCTTAGCCGTGTTTAGGGAAGGGGCTGAAACTATTATCTTTTATCAAGCCATGTTAGCCGATGCTAAAGAGCATATGGATATGGTTTGGTACGGACTTGGCGTTGGCGGGATAATCCTTGCCTTCATCTTTATTGTTATTCGTTTTGGTGCAATTCGATTACCACTTAAACCATTCTTCATCTGTACCAGTGTATTGATGTACATTATGGCAATTGCTTTTGCTGGTGGTGGTGTAAAAGAGTTGCAAGAAGCCGATATTATTCAGGTAACACCGGTTGATTTTATCAGTTCTGTTGAAATTTTAGGTATTTATCCTACGGTTGAAACATTAATTCCGCAAGTAGTAATGGTAATGCTCGTAATAGTATCTGTCTTATATTACAAATTTAAATCGACAAATAAGGCAGTTTCTAATTAAGTAACAAGATTGATTGTGACACAATGGGAAATTGTGTCGCATTAAAAGAGTAACAACACATAATCATAAACGAAGTTAAGGAGTATTCAATGAAAAAATTAGTTTTAGCCGCAGGTATTTCTTCAATCCTTGCATTTTCATCATTCGCCAATGCCGAAGCACCCGCACCCGGTGAGGAAAAAGGCTTTGAGGAGTTTCCAATTGGTGAAGAAGTGACAGTCGGTCCATTAAATGTGAGTGCTGTTTATTTCCAACCTGTTGATATGGAACCTGCTGGCATGGGCGGATTACCTGCATCAAAATCAGATATGCATTTAGAGGCAGATATCTCAGCTAATGAAGATAATGTTCTTGGTTATGGTATCGGTACTTTTGTCCCTTATCTAACAGTGAAATATAAAATCCAAAAAGAAGGGAGCGACAATGTTATCGAAGGTAACTTTATGCCAATGAATGCTTCTGACGGTCCACATTATGGTAATAACGTTAAATTAGACGGTGCAGGTAAATATAAAGTGACATTTATTATTGAAAGCCCGGAAAAACAAGGTTATTTACTACATGTTGATAAAGAAACCGGTGTTGAAGGTCGTTTCTGGACTACACCGTATGAAGTATCTTGGGACTTCGATTTTATTCCACGTGCATGGTAATTATCGTTTTTTTAAATAAATTTTTTTAATTTATGCAATAAGTCATATTGTTGGCGAGTAGCAAGCTCGCCAATGATATTGTAATAATTAGGCAATGGTTATGCTTCAATACCTTATCAATGTTACCGATAATACGTTTGTTCCTGTCATTATGATAGCGCTGCTAAGCGCAGTTATGGTTAAATCCAATTACTCTCATTGTAAAAGATACATTACCGTTGGTTTTTTATTAGGTTTTGTTGCCGCACTCATTTACGCCATTTTAAAACGCACTACCGGCATTGCCATTCGGGAATTTTATGATCTCGGTGTGATTATTCCTTGGTTGGTTATCGCTTTACCGCTATTAATTTGTCTACTGGTAAAATCTAGCCATAATCGATTTAGTCAAGCGCTGTTGATTGTTTTATCCGGTTTAGCTATTGGCTTATTATCTGCTCAATTTGTCCCGAATTTACTGCTTTATCCTTTTGAATTTGATGTTGGCATGGAGTCAATTTTTAATCATGATTACCTGTCTAAGTGGGTGGGCTACGGTTTTGCCTTACTTGTCACACTTTTAATTGGCTTATTTGCTTACAGAATGTGCCTCAGACTCGCTGATAAATTTGTGGTATTGATAACGGCACTTGCAATCACTATTTTAATTCTTGCAAATGGCATCAATTTTATCCAAATTTTAATTGTCCGGCGTTTTATTGCGCCACAAAAATGGATGATGGAACTAGTCATTTTTGTGTTAGCGCATGTTAATTTATTTATCTTTGCATTTATGGCCATAGCGCTTTGCCTTACCGCCGTTTTATATTTTAAAGCCAATACAACCTCATTAGTCGGGAGCAATCCTGCGCAAGTGCGTAAACTCAAAGCTAAGTTACGTCAAGATAGGCGAACTTCCCTATGGATGATTGCCACAGTAGCCATAACTGCCTACACCGTAACCCGTGCCCGATACATTTTTGAAAAAGGGGTTGAACTTACCCCAGCTGAGCCAGTTACGCCCGATGCCAATGGTTTAATTGTCATCCCGCTTGAGAAAGTCAATGACGGTAATTTACATCGTTATGGCTATAAGGCAACCGACGGCACACTTGTTCGTTTTATTGTCATCAAAAAAAGTGAAAATGCTTACGGCGTAGGGTTTGATGCTTGCGATATTTGTGGGGCAAGCGGTTATTATCAACGAGGCAATCAAGTTGTCTGTATTTTGTGTGATGTCGTGATGAATATTGCAACAATCGGATTTTCAGGCGGTTGTAATCCGGTACCGCTTAAATATGAAATTATCGACGGTAATATGGTGATTCGCCCGGCTAATTTAGAAGCAGAAAAAAGCCGCTTTAAATAAAAGGCGATTTGCAAAGGAAGAAAATATGTTTCGCAGAATGTTACTTAGCGTTTTAGTTCGTCAAAAAAAGAAGCTGTTTTTGATTGCCTTAACCGTTGCATTGGGCGTCTCACTAGCAACGGCTATGTTAAATGTGATGTTTGATGTAGGGGATAAAGTTAACCAAGAATTAAAAGCCTACGGTGCAAATCTCAATATCGTGCCCAAAGGTACAGCCTTAGTTAGTGAAATGTATCAGCTTGATAATAGTGAAACCGAGCAAGCAGTACAATACATAAAGCAAGATGATTTAGTCAAAATAAAGATGATTTTTTGGGCCTATAACATTGTCGATTTTGCCCCTTACTTAACCGCTCAAGCAACCTTCCACGATAAACCGGTTACCGTTGTTGGAACATGGTTTAACAAACACTTAACCATTCCAACCGGTGATGAAGTTGATACCGGCATGTTAGCAATGAAATCCTGGTGGACTATAGACGGTAACACGATAAAAGATGATAATTTACAGGGTGTTATGGTTGGTGAAGCGATTGCTAAACAGTGGAATTTGCAAATCGGTGATAAAATTGAATTAACTTCACCTTATACCCAAAACCGGGCTACTTTAACCGTTAATAACATTTTCCACAGTGGCGGTATTGAAGATTCACAACTTTATGTCTCTTTACCTGTGGCGCAAAATTTAGCGAATAAAGCCGGATTAGTCGAGCGGGTTGAAGTCAGTGCCTTAACTACCCCGGAAAACGATCTAGCCCGAAAAGCCGCACAAGACCCTTCCAGCTTGTCACGTACACAGTGGGACACATGGTATTGCACTGCTTACATTAGTTCAATAGCCTATCAATTAGAAGAGTTAATGCCGGATGTCAAAGTGAAAGCAATTATGCAAGTTGCCGAATCGGAAGGCTCAATTTTGCAAAAAACGCAATTACTCATGTTACTGTTAACCATTTTATCGTTGATCTGCTCAGCGTTGGCGATTTCGAATCTGGTTACGGCTAATGTGATTGAACGCAGTACCGAAATCGGTCTATTAAAGGCTTTAGGGGCGACAAATACGTCGGTGGCAATGTTAATCTTAACTGAGATTTTAATTATTGCGCTATTAGGCGGCATAGCAGGTTATTTTATTGGATTAGGTTTTGCACAAATCATTGGGCACACGGTCTTTGGTTCGTTTGTTCAGCCTAAAATGATTATCATACCGTTGGTGCTTATTATGGTCAGTTTGATAACCATTCTCGGTAGTTTACCGGCACTACGGATTATGATGTTTTTACGCCCAACAGATGTGTTACATGGCAGGTAAAGGAAAAGGCAAAGATCATGATAAATAAAAATCAACGATTTATTATAAAAACGCTTGTCAGTTCCCTTATTCGTCGGCGTTCTCGAATGGCAATTGCTTTACTTGGAGTAGCTATTGGCGCAACGGTGTTACTGGGTATGGTAACGCTTTGTTATGATATACCACGGCAAATGGGGCAAGAGTTCCGCTCTTACGGCGCCAATATGCTCTTAATGCCCGCCAATAACCAATCGACTATGTCAATGGCGGATGTGACTAAAGTCGTTAAACTGTTACCGCAAGATAAGCTACTTGGCGTTACCCCATTTCGCTATGACGCAATACGCAGTAATCAACACCCCTATACCATTGTTGGGACTGACTTTAAGCAGGTTATTAAAACCAGCCCTTATTGGCAAATTGAAGGGAAACTTCCTGAGCATCCAAATGAAATTTTGATCGGAACCGATATCGCTAATTTTGCAAAATTGACCATTGGTAGCACGATGCCTGTCACAGGTAAATCGAAACAAAATGCCCGCTTTGATGAAGATTTAACTATTACCGGTATTGTTAAAACAGGTCGCTCAGAAGATAGTTTTATTTTTATTGCTTTGCATGATTTAGAGCAGTTTCTTGAAGAAAGCGATCAAGCTGAGGTGGTTGAAGTAAGTATTACCGCCACTCAAGATGAACTAAAACACGATATTGAGATAATAAAAAAGCAGTCCGATAGTATTGAGCCGCATCTAATTAAATGGGTAACACAATCGGAGTCCTCAGTATTAGGTAAGCTTTCTTCCTTACTTTATCTGGTGACGTTTGTGGTATTAATGTTAACGATGATATGTGTCGCAACCACCATGATGACCGTTGTAATGGAACGACGCAAAGAGATCGGGCTAAAAAAAGCAATCGGGGCGAATAATCGAAGCATTGCCAAAGAGTTTCTAGCTGAAGGGCTAATTTTAGGTGTTTTGGGGGGAATTATTGGTGTGATTTGTGGGCTGATCTTTGCACAGGTCATTAGTACCAATGTTTTTGGGCGCACTATTAATGTTGAATTTTACCTTATCCCAACGACAGTTGTGGTATCAGCTATTGTGACAGTCATTGCGTGTTTAATTCCGGTAAAACGAGCGCTCGAAGTGGAGCCGGCATTAGTTTTACGTGGCGAATAGGATGTAAAGAATGAATATACTTCAAGTCAATAATGTATCAAAGATTTATGGATCACTTCATGCCTTATCAGAGGTGAATTTAACCGTTGAGGAAGGTAAATGGTTATCGATTATGGGACCGTCAGGGAGTGGCAAAACGACGTTAATGAATATTATCGGCTGTATGGATAAACCGTCGTTAGGATCAGTGATTTTAGATGGGCAAGATATAACTCAGCTCTCTTTACCGCAGTTGACTGAAATTCGTCGCGATAAAATTGGATTAATCTTTCAACAATTCCATTTAGTGTCCTATTTAACTGCGTTAGAAAATGTGATGGTTGCCCAATATTACCACAGCATGGTCGATGAAAAAGAAGCCTTACAAGCCCTTGAGAGAGTTGGGCTTGCCGCTCGAGCTAAACATTTACCACGTCAGTTATCTGGTGGTGAACAGCAACGTGTCTGCATTGCTCGAGCCTTGATAAACTATCCAAAGTTAATTTTAGCTGATGAACCAACCGGTAATTTAGATGAAAGTAATGAAGCCATGGTCATGAACTTATTACATCAATTACACGAAGAGGGCAGCACCATTATTGTCGTAACCCATTCGCCCGAAGTATCAAAACATGCACAAACAACTGTTGTACTTGAGCATGGCAAAGTTGCACAAGTAATTAATAATTAAGAAAGGTTAGTAAAATGAAAAATCGTATGCTTTCATCATTCTGTTTTATGTTTCTCGGATCAATGATTATCTTATTCCCCCTTTATATTTTACCCGTTTGCCCACTCCCCGAAGTGGCATCAGTGCCGGCTGATACTATGGCCAGTGAAGCGGCTAATGCAGGGCATATGCATAGCAGTGGTGGCAAGATAATGAAATGTTTTTGGACTGCCAAAGCCGAACTAGGTGTGGGCGCTTTGGTTATGGCTATCGGTTTTTTGATGCTATTTTCTCGCACCGTATTTATCCGTATGGGATTAAGCATGGCCTTAGCTTGCATTGCGATATTAGCAGGCGCAATTCCAACTGTTTTAATCGGTGTTTGCGGTAATGAAATGATGCGATGCAATATCGGCGCAAAACCAGCGTTAGTGTTACTGTCATTAGTGTTATTTATTGTAGCTATTATCAATATTGTTAGTTTGAATAAAATGACCAAAAGAAATTGGATGTAACTTAAGAAACTTTGAGTTTATTTTTCTTAAGACAGATTAGTAAAACAAATCAATGAATGACTGGAATTAAAACATGCAAGAAAAACCTATAACCATAGCTAGTTTAGCATGGCGAAATATTCAACGGCGACCGTTTCGTAGTTGTTGTTTGATTATCATCATTATGCTTTTTTCTGCAACGCTATTTGGTGGTAGTGTGCTGATGAAAAACCTCAGCTTGGGCATTGCCGGTATGGGCAATCGCTTAGGGGCTGATATTTTGATTGTGCCACATGGTTATGAAAAAAATCTTGAAGTGGCGCTGTTGCGTGGTGAGCCGAGTAGTTTTTATCTTAAAGTTGATTTGATTGATAAAATTAAGAATATCAAAGGAATTGATGCCATTTCGCCTCAACTTTTTATTGCCTCGTTAAATGCCGGCTGTTGTAGCTCCAAAGTGCAATTAATTGGCTTTGATCAGCATAGTGATTTTGTGATTAAGCCTTGGCTTCAAACCCAATTATCTCAGCCACTAAGCGATAATCAAGTAGTGGTAGGGGCTAAAATCACATCCGAAGTGGGCGATGAAATCAGGTTTTTTAATCATCCATTCAAAATTGCGGCGAAAATGGATAGCACCGGAATGGGGTTTGATACTTCAGTTTTTATGACTATGTCAGCAGCGCAAGCATTAATGAGAGACGCCAAATTAATCGAGGGTGATGTTGAACACTTTAATAACTATGCTTCATCTATTTTTATCAAAGTCGATCCAAATTATTCACCGAAAGATGTGGTCAATCAAATTATGCCCAAATTTGCTATTGACTATAACCTTGATTTTGTGATGACTAAAGGGATGTTAAGTAATATTGCTAAATATCTAAATAGCTTCTCAACAATTGTTTATAGTTTATCTGCTCTATTTTGGGTACTGGCAATTATTGTGATCTTCGTTATCTTCTCTTCATCACTAAACGAACGTAAACGGGAAATTAGTATTTTACGGATTTTAGGCGCTTCACGTCGTGATTTAGTGAAAATGTTATTACGTGAATCACTAATTATTAGTGCATTAGGTGGAATTGCCGGAATAGTGATTGCCGGCGTATTGCTATATGCCTTTAGTTTATTGATCTGCCAATCAATAGGGCTTCCTTGTGTTAATATCGGATTATTAGATGTCTTAATTTATGCTAGCGTGGTGTTTGTTTTAACATTAATAATTGGACCATTTTCAAGTATCTATTCAGCCTTATCCATGACTAAATTTGATACATATCGCACGCTGCGAGAGGGTGAATAAATGCTATTAGATATCAAAAATTTACGCAAAGATTATCAACGAGGTGAGCAAACTTTTTCGGCAGTGAATAATGTTAGTTTTTCAATGGCTGAAAATGATTTTATCTGTATTATGGGTAAATCAGGCAGTGGCAAAACCACACTCCTTAATATGATTGCTGGCTTACTGACCCCAACTCAAGGGAAAATTATCATTAATGGCACTAATTTGTTTGAGCTTAATGATCAACAAGTATCTGCTTTTCGTAATCAGCATATTGGTTATGTTCCGCAAGGGAGTAGCTTGCTCCCTAACTTAACTGCGCTGGAAAATATTCGATTACCCTTTTATCTGACTAAGCGCCCAAATCAAAGCACATTGAATTTAGCGAAACAATTGCTGGAAAAAGCGAAAGTCGCTGATTTACAAAATGCTTATCCGGCAAATATGTCAGGTGGAGAGATGCGGCGCATTGCCATATTACGTGCACTGATTTGTCAGCCCAAAATCATTATCGCTGATGAACCGACAAGCGATTTGGATGAAGAGAGCGCCACTGAAATTATGCAACTTTTGTCAGACATTCATCAGCAAGGTACGGCTTTATTAATTGTTACCCATGATAATGATGTGGCAAGCTATAGCCAAAAAATTGTGAAAATGTCATCAGGTCGTTTAATTGACCAATCAAATAAGTCAGTTTAATGGTTAAGTAAACACTGACTTAGGCGATTAAAAGCGGGTTATGCCCCATTTTTATCATGATTTTATTCAATGTTAACAGTGGTAAACCAATCAGCGAATTAATATCATTGCCTTCGAGCTTGTCAAACAGGGTAATACCCAGTTCATCACATTTAAAACTACCTGCACATTGCAAAGGCATCTCTTTAGCAATGTAAGCATCAATTTCGGCATCAGTTAATTGTCGAAAAGTGACTTTAAATGGTTCGCAAATAGTGGTTGATTGCATCGATTGGGTATCAATTACTGTCATGCCGGTAAAAAAATAAAAAGTGTTGCCACTACTTTTTTTCAATTGTATACGAGCGTTTTCAACCGTGTGAGGCTTACCCACAATTTGATCATTAAGCACACCCACTTGATCAGAACCAATAATTAAACTATTGGGATACTTTGCAACTAATGATTGAGCTTTAAGCTTTGCTAGTCGTACAACCAATTGCTCTGCCGATTCACCCGGTAGCGGGGTTTCATCACAAACAGGCGGAACACACTCAAAGGGTATCGCTAACTTTTCCAGTACTTTCTTACGTGATAGTGAAGTTGAGGCTAATATGATTTTCATGTTAAGGCTTCTTATTTAATATCCAAGCTGAAGGGTGAGCATTAAACCCTATGTGACCATAATAATCAACTGCCGAAGGCGCGGCCAGTAAGGTTATTGAACACTGCTTGTCGGTATTTTGCTTAATATGATGAATTAATTGTTTGCCAATTCCCTGTTTTTGATAATTTTTATCAACGGCGAGATCGGCTAAATAAGTGATATAGACAAAATCGGTTAAACAACGGGCGATACCGACTAATTGCTTTTCATGCCATGCGGTGATAATGAGATTTGCATTATCTAACATAGCTTGAAAACGCTTTGCATCGTCAATTGGTCGACGTTCACCTAATGAACAGTTTTGATAAAGTATTTGGGTTTGTTCAAGTGTTGGCTTAACATCTGAACGATAAATAATACTGTGCATTTTGATCTCCGTCATATAATGAATAAAAACTTATTTCAATTTTCTCAATTAATTTTAGGATATCATTATAGGTTAATTGAGCATATGACAATATAAAATATTGGGTGTATCAATCCTAAACTAGTAGCATAATAGTTGAGTAAAAGCGTTAACGCAGGTTAATGATTCAAGTTTACATTTATCGAGTTGGGGGGAGTATTATGTACAATAAAATTTTGGTGCCAATTGATATCACCGAAGAGGATTTAACTAAAAAAGTTATTCCGCATGTTGAGCGCTTAGCAAAACTAGCTAATGCTCAAGTGATCTTTTTTCATGCTTTGCCGGTTGCTTCGGCTATCGTCAATGCTTACTCCTTTGGTTTTGATGAGTTTAAAGACAAAGCAACTGTTCAGACTGAGCAATACTTACATAAATTAATGGAATCGATTAATTTACCACAGGAAAATTTATCTTTTTCGATCGCCTTTGGCAATCCTAGAGATGAAATTTTATCGTTGGCCAATGAAATTAAGCCTGATCTCATCATCTTAGGCTCAAGACGCCCAAATATCACAACCCACTTACTTGGCTCCAATGCCTCGGGGGTGGTGCGTGGCGCTCAAACCTCGGTGCTGGTGGTAAGATAGCGATTGTCAACAATGCGTTTTAAGCTATAGAGCAGGGGAGTGATTAAATCATCCCCCCTCTTTGTTACAGTGATGTTTTTTAATAACGTTGTAGACTATTGATGTTTAACAATAAAACAGCAGTGTATCTGTTTGTTACGCTTAAAATCTAATGAGAGCGTTTTGTTGGTAATATCTTGATAAGTCAACCCTAGCTTTTGCATACCTTCGGCATCCATTTTAAAACCACGCTTATTATTTGAAAAAATAATTGTGCCATTAGGTCTTAATAAACGTTTTAGATCTGCCATTAATTTTAAGTGATCCCGCTGAACATCAAAGGTATTGTCCATGCGTTTTGAGTTTGAAAATGTCGGTGGATCGATAAATATTAAGTCAAATTGATCCTCGCTTTGGGCTAAATAAAGTAGGCAGTCAGCTTGAATTAATCGGTGTTTTTTGCCGGTTAAACCATTTTGCTTTAAATTGCGATCCGCCCATTGTAAATAGGTTCTCGACATGTCGACAGTCGTGGTGGTTTTTGCCCCGCCAAGACCGGCATAAACAGTTGCCGTGCCGGTATAAGCAAACAGGTTTAAAAAGTCTTTGCCTGCGCTCATTTCGCCAATCATTTTACGCGCTAAACGATGATCTAAAAACAGCCCGGTATCTAAGTAATCGGTCACATTAACCCAAAATTGGGTTTTACGCCCGCCGATAGAATATTCGTGAACTAAGAAGTAGTCCTGTTTTTGCCCCAATTTTTGATACTGTTGTTTGCCTTTTTGTTTTTCCCGTGTTTTTAAGATAAGTTGATCCGCTGTCAATTCAAGCACTGACATCGTGGCGTTAATGATATCAAATAGGCGCTGCCGTGTTTTTTGAGGATCGATATTTTTCGGTGCTGCGTACTCTTGAATGACAACTTTATCTTTATAACGGTCGATTGCAACATTGTATTCGGGCAGATCAGCATCGTAAAGTCGATAACATTCAAGTTGTTCAAGCGAAGCCCATTTTTCAAGTTTTTGCCTGTTTTTGCGTAAGCGATTGGCAAAATCACTTGCCGCAATGGTTTGTACTGGTGTCGATTCGGCATTATCACGTTTAGCAATAGCATAATTTTTTTGCACACAGTCTAACGGACCATTTTTGGCTTTGAACTGTTTATCTGCACGCATTTGTAGGCAATCTAACAATTGGGGTGCGCCGCTAAAAAGTGACAGTCTCCAGCCGGCAAAGTTTTGTTTTATTTGCTGTCCTAAGGCCGAATGTAAAGCAATCAGTGCCGGTTCGCTCTCTAAACGTTCGCCATAAGGCGGATTACTAATAATCATCCCGGTTGTTGTATTGGGTAACGGGTTGGTTAATTGTGTCACATCTTGCAAGGCAAAGGTGATTAAATCAGCAACGCCAGCTTGTAATGCATTTTGTTTTGCTCGCTCAAGTACTGCCGGGTTGTTATCGTAGCCGATAAATGGCGTAGTTGATTTACAAATATTATGTTTGGCCGTAAAAAGTATGTCGTTCCAAAGTGTCGGATTAAATCCTTTCCAGGCAAAAAATCCCCATTGTTTACGATGTAAACCCGGTGGGATTTTCGATGCAATCATGGCGGCCTCGATCAATAAGGTGCCCGAACCACACATCGGATCGAGTAACGGCTCGTCGGTTTGCCAGCCAGAACGCTGAATAATCGCCGCCGCTAGGTTTTCTTTCAGCGGAGCTTGACCGGTTTGCTGGCGATAACCACGTTGGTGTAAGCTATTACCACTTAAATCTAATGATAGCGTTACTCGGTTTTTATGCAAATAAGCATGAATACGAATATCAGGATCTTGCTTTGCAACACTCGGTCTTAAATCGGTATGACGAGAGAAGTTATCAACAATGGCATCTTTGATTTTTAATGCACCATATTGGCTATTACGAATAAAGTCATTAACACCAACGAAATTGATCACAAATGAATTATCGACAGCAAAAATATCGGTCCATTTTATATTAAATACGCAAGAGTAAAGATCTAAATCACTATAGATATCAAACTCTGCAATCGGCAGTAAGATGCGTGATGCTAAGCGTGACCATAATAGCGATTGATATAAGGTCTGTTCATCAGCATCAAAATAGACGCCGCCTTGAGCAATTTTACAATTGGCAGCGCCGATGTGTTCTAACTCTTTTTTTAATAACTCTTCAAGCCCGCGCGATGTGCTGGCAAATAGTGCTTTCATGCATAATCCACTTAAAAATAAAATTGCTGGCATTATACCGACTTATTAATGCAGTGGGAAATAAAGCCGATATTTAACCATTTTTTTACGACAATCAAATAGGCTCAGTTGCTTAACTGTTCTGTTTTTATCGTTATTTTGCTGTTAATTGCACTGTACTTATTATCGATTCATTAAGCTTTAGGCAAAATAATCGATTTTTTGTTTATTTACAATTCTAAGCGTGAGATCGGTAATGGCAATAATCAGAGCCGAACGGATCATTTGTTGATAGCGGTGTTGATACATGGTTGATTTTAACGTATCGACAATACCCAGTTCTTTTACTTGCTCATGCTGATCAGCCCAATTGGGGGGGAGTACCATATCATGGAGTAAACTAATCGGCCCTAATATTTCATCATCCAGAAAGGTATATTTTTTATCGTCTTGTTCTAATTCATCTAAAATCGCTATCAGCAGTTCGATATCTTCATAATCTTCACGGGTAATAATGCCCAGCGCATAAAGCAGTTTTAAGCAAACCGAAGTATCATTAAGAGGGCCATTTTTGCCGACTAAAGTGGGGATAACAAATTTAATGGCGTGCGTATCTTTACGAAAAACAGTTAAAATTAATTGATTAACACTTTGGTTAATGAGCTTAATTGCAACCGTCAGCAAGCTGTAAATATCAGCTTGCTGATTGAGTTTTTCAAGTATCGTGTCTTCTGCTAATATCGTGTCGGGCATCTTTGCTTAATATTGATGATTTTGCATAGCAGTATAAAGTTGTTCAATTTGCGGAACAATAGGATTATCGTTTTCAATGCCAGAAATCGAACAAAAAGCTTGCGTAATGCCATGCTGTGCAATTTGATTGGCTAAATCAACGGCTTGTTCGTCTTCATGATTTCGATAATTGAGCGCAGCGGCAATACCAATTAATAAATTGCTATTGGTTAGTTGATGCTCAAATGTGCCCAATAAAGGTTTAATCAAACGGTCACCGGTAGCTAATTTTCGCATTGGCTGGCGACCCACTCGGGCGGTATCGTCATGCAAGTACGGGTTTTCAAATCGAGTAAGAATCTTTTCGATATAAGCTTGATGTTTGGTTGGATCAAATTGATATCGTTTGATTAAAACTTGACCGCTTTCTTCCATTGCGCCACGTACTACCTCTCGAATTCGATCTACTAAAATGGCTTCACGAATTGTGGCGATATTATGGTAGTACCCTAAATAGGCTGTAATGGCATGACCGGTATTGAGGGTAAATAGTTTGCGTTCGACAAACGCCATTAAATTATCGACAGGCTCCATACCTTTGATTGCTGGGATAGGGCCAATAAATTGATTTTTATCGACAATCCATTCGCAAAAAGTTTCAACGGTGACTTCTAATATATCACCCGTTTTTGACGTTGCAGGCGGCACGATGCGATCGACGGCAGAATCGACAAAGCCAATATGGCTATTGACCCAATGATGAAGATCGTCGGGTATTGTTTTAAAAATTTCTTGTTTAAATTGGCTGGTACCTCGAACCATATTTTCACATGCGATGATATTTAATGGTGCGTTATTACCTTGTTGATGTCTTGCGATAATGCCTTTAGCTACTGTCGGCGCTATGCGAGCTAGTATTTGTGGACCTACGGCGGTTGTGACTAGATCGACTATAGCAATGTAATTTATCACTTCATCGGAAGTGCTGTTAATTGCATCAACATTGCGGACAATTTCCGTGGTTGAGTTTTCACCAACTACATTGACAGGATATTGATGGCGCTTTGCCAATTCGTCGATAACTTGTTGATTGACATCAGCAAAAGTAACATGTATTCCCGCATCTGATAATAATTTGCCAATAAAACCACGTCCAATGTTCCCGGCGCCAAAATGTAATGCTTGCATAATAATTGACCTTCTTATTTAATTTTAATTATTTAACTGTTTTATTATTCATTACCCACATCCTGATTTCAAAATGTGGGTAATATTTACGCTTGTTAACTCAGTATTGTTAAAACTTCTTCGATGTTACAAGTCGTTGCAAGTTGTGCGATGATTTTTGGATCATCCAGTGCATTAGTGAGTTTGGCGATAACATCTAAATGTTCGTTATTACGCGCTGCAATACCAATAACAATTCTTGCCTGATCTTGTTCTTCCTCACCAAATTGTACGCCTGCTGGATACTGGCAAAATACAATACCGGTTGTAATAACATCATCTTTTGCTTCAATCGTGCCATGCGGTACGGCAATCGATTCACCTAAAAAGGTAGAGGTTAACCGTTCTCGTTCAAGCATTGCTTCAATATAAGCCGGTTTAACATAGCCATTATCGACTAATTTTTGCCCGGCATAGCGAATCGCCTCTTCTTTACTGTTTGCCGTTAGGTCTAAAAAGATATTCTTTTCAGTGAGTTTAAATAGTGGTGTGTTTTCAACCGCAGATTGGCGATTTTGTTGGGCATCGGATAAATGGTTAGTTTGCGCATCGGTTAATTCAACAACCAATCGGCTGTATAAGTCACTATCTAAAAAGTTAGTTAAAGAAATATGGTGTGCATCTGGCGCATACTGTTTTGCCCGTTCAGTGAGATCTTTGTGTGTAATAACGATATCAGCATCATTAGGTAAATTGTTAATGGCTAAATTAATGACGTTAATATCTAAGTTAGCATCTTGTACTTTTTTACGTAATACGCCAGCACCCATTGCACTTGACCCCATGCCGGCATCGCAAGCGACAATAATTTTTTTCACCTCGGTAAGGGTAAAGGTTTTATTTTCTGAGCCTTTTGCCTCGTTTTTCATCATGGAGACATCAGATTTAGCATCTTCAAAACTTTTATCGTTATTTTTTGTGGTTTTTAATAAAATTGCTGAAACTACAAATGATACTGCTGTTGCGGCAATAACTGATAGTGTTACACCTAAATATGACCCTTTTGCCATACTCATCACTGCAAATATTGAACCCGGCGAAGCTGGCGCAGTTAATCCGGCATCAAATACGGTTAAAGTGAAGATACCGGTCATGCCACCTAAAATAACTGCAATGATTAAGCGAGGATTCATCAACACATATGGGAAGTAAATTTCATGAATACCGCCAAAGAAGTGAATGATTGCTGCGCCACTAGCTGAACCTTTTGCCGCACCTTTACCAAAGAACATGTAAGCGAGCAATAAACCTAAGCCCGGACCCGGATTTGCTTCGATTAAGAAGAAGATTGATTTACCGGTTTCTGCAACTTGTGTTACGCCTAATGAGGTAAATACACCGTGATTAATGGCATTGTTAAGAAATAGTACTTTTGCCGGCTCGACAAGGATTGAGGTAAGCGGTAATAAACCATGATCGACCATAAATTGCACTGCGACAATCAATATACCGGTTAACCAAGTCACCGACGGACCAATTGCGAAAAAAGCAATCAACGCAAGAATCATGCCCAGTATGCCCGCTGAAAAGTTATTGACCAGCATCTCAAAACCACTTTTGACTTTGCCTTCTACGGCTTTGTCAAAGATTTTAATTGTCCAGCCACCTAATGGTCCTGATATCATGGCACCTAAAAACATCGGAATTGATGCACCAACAATAACACCAAATGTTGTGATAGCGCCTACTACTCCTCCACGCTCACCATAGACAAGTTTACCACCGGTATAACCAATGAGTAATGGAAGGAGGTAGGTAATCATCGGTCCAATGAATGAAGTAGAAATCGCTTCGTTAGGCAGCCATCCGCCTGCGCTAGGATCTTTGGCGTTGAATAAAAATATGGCTGTAATAAAACCCCAAGCAATAAATGCGCCGATGTTTGGCATCACCATATTACTGAGAAAGCGTCCGAAATTTTGGACTTTTAATTTGATATTTGAGGTACTCATAAATTAATCTTTCCTTGTTGATTGATATAATCATAATGCTGTTATTGTAGAAGTATTCACTTATCTGATTCATCAAAAATAATTGATAAATGTGACCAATATCACACACCTAAGAGTAGGGTATTTTTATTTTTTGTGATCGAGATCACGCTAATGTGGCGATAGACTGCTTTTAAGGTAAGTTTTACTAAATTTATTGGTTGTTTGAACTGGGGGCTTGCGATTTAGACAAGGTCATGTTTTGCCACAAACTTAAATTAATTTTAAGCGTTATCCGTAATTTTTATAGTTTTACTTCCTTTTGCTGCCAATCAAAAATGAGTAAAAGATAAATACATTGCTGTTTTAATTATTTCGCATTTTTTTGCAATAAAACGTTCTAAATACTTCATTCACATGCTTGAGCAAGAATAGTTAAATATGTATGACACATTTTATTTTCTGCTAATTAGATAATTTTGGATGATGCTATCAGATGACATTATCTTTTTGCTTAAACGTATACATTTTCTGAAACTTCTTGACAAAAATAATTCTTTTGTTTACAAAAATTAACTAAACAATATAACTAATGCTCTGATTTTTATATCAAATTTAATTTACTTTTATCTGTATTTTGATATCATAACCGACGCTTTGGGAAAGCACTTACTAAAGTAAGTTATTATTTGATAAAGGATTCGATGAAGGATCATTCTTTTACATTGAGGTAAAAATGAAAGCACTATCTATTGTAGCGTTAATTTTCGCTATCATCTCTATTTTTGTTCCTATTGTTGGGCTATTTATTGCTATGGGTTGTAGTGTTTTAGCATTAATTAGTTTTCGTGGACAACCTACCATTTCCGGCATTACTTTTGGGGTTAATATAATCAGTACTGCATTTCTATCCCCATCATTATTAATCGCATCTGGCGCTCAAGGCCAAGAAGGCGTGGGTACTTATGCGTTCTATGTCGGTTTTCATGTTGTTGCAATGTTAATTGCATTTGTTTATTTCTTCATCATGAAAAAAAGATAAAAACAAAGCATAATCGATTCGACAAACGATAAAAAATAGATATTAAAATAACCCAATGAATCCACAGTGTTCATTGGGTTATTTTATGTCGTTGAAATGGATTGAAGATTTCAAATCATTATAGGGTGTCAATAATTGTTTATTTGTCACCTTAGCATCAAATAAAGAACATTGGTTATATTATATACAAATAGCAATAACTGATTGATTAAATAATATTTGTTTTCGCCTTTTTAGGTTTCATAGCGATAAACTTAGTGAAGGTAGTATAAACTTTTTAGCATTTTTAAAATCAAATGAAAAACAATATTATCACTATCATTTAATGATTAGTATTAATCCAAAGTATAAAGATTACTTTAAACGATTATGTGATAGGTTTTGGAAGAAAAGAGTTTTAGTTGGTACTACTGGCATATAAGATATTATTGATCCAATTGGTTTAAGTCAGTACGTTACTAAAGAAGAGTACAAAACAGAAAATCAAGCACATCTTTATTGTTTCACGTTATAGATAAGTTGACATTTATGCCAACTTTGAACGCATTTCAAAATGACAATATTTTAATTAATCAATTGTGTGTATAATCAATAAAGATTCTCTATCATTTATAGCGTAAAAATAATGGATATAGGAAACAAGTAGGTATGAAAAAATTAATATTATTCGTTCTATGTATTCTTAGTAATTATTCGTATGCCGAAGTAAACACAAAAGTATACAACAGCTACATCGGATTATATATACCAGAAATAGCACCTTATTCAAAGTTAATAAAACAACAAGAAATTTATACAACTGTTAATTACATGGATGCCATGAGATTCGTTGATGGAAAATTAATTATTAAATCTAATAGTGATGGTTTAATAATTTTTAGTGAGAGCGAGAAATATAAAACAGTACAGTTTTAAGATTATGTTGAAGGTCTTTTTAAATGGGATATAAATAATAAACCTTTTACTCAAATTAAGATAACTCGCAATGAAGATGAAAACATTATTGAATTGTCATCATTAAATAGTTTCAATTTCCATTATCGCTATAATTATGATGAACTCAAAAGATTAGTAATGTCCATGGGTGAAGGAATGACCACAAAGGCAAAAATTGAATTTTTCTATACAAATAATAATTTAGTAAAATCTATTGATTTTAAAGCAAATGTCTCTAATCGACCCAACAATAGAAAAATAGATTTTATTTATGATGATGACAATAAACTAAAAGAAACAATACAAACCAATTATTCAGATGAAAACAATTCAAAAATAGACAAGACAATAACTTGCTCTTTCTCTGATTATAATGAATATGGAGATTGGACAAAAGGCCAATGTATTAAAAATGGTAATATTGATTTAGGTACTATTACGCGAAAATTAGAATATTAATAATAAAAAAGAATATAGATGAAAAAACTAGGTACTCGAATTTTTGTACCTAGTTAATAATTTAACCTATAAAGGTTCGCAATATTTTTTATTAACAACTACATCTCTAAACTTCTGTTTATCAGTAAAACTCCGACTAATATTAGTACATAAATCCCTAAAATTATCTGTGCCATTATTTGATTTATAGAAAAATGGTTTAATACTTACATAATATTCATGTTCAAATATTGTTTCTAATAAAACACCGTCTGAGGTGGCACAAGAATGACCCCAAATATAAACTTGATACATATCTTGCTTTAGAAAAGTTAATAAATCTTTATCATTAGAATTCAATAAATAATGCAGTGATTTTGAATATTTCAAATATCGATTATCATTTTTATTTTCTAATTCTAATATGAATTATCTAATTCATCGCCATATCCAAATACAATCGGATTATCTAGATTGCCCAGTTTGCCATGTATTTGGAGATGTTTTGCTTTAATCTCAGGTGATAGGTATTGCTCAATGGTATTAGTGTAATTGAAATTTAAAAATAAAGTTTCAGTAACCTGATAAGATAATGGTAGTTTTGTGTTCGTAGCTAAACCTTTTAAACTTGGTTTTTGATTTAAAAATTCTAATTTGTTATTCAATTCTAGCTTTAGAATAGTTTTTCATCTTTATCTAATTGATTTAATGTGAGAACGTTGGTTTTGATGATGATATCAAAACCATACACTAAGTCCTCACATTTTATATAGCGAAATTTACTCCACTGTCACCGATTTTGCTAAATTTCTTGGCTGATCGACATCGGTACCTTTAATTAAAGCGACGTGATATGCCAGTAATTGGGTTGGTACGGTGTAGTAGATCGGTGCAGTAAGTTCTTCAATATGGGGTAGGTTGATAATGTGCATGGTGTCGTCGCTGACAAAACCGGCGTCTTGCTCTGCAAAAACGTAAAGTTGACCGCCACGTGCTCGCACCTCTTCAATGTTGGATTTTAATTTTTCCAGCATTTCATTGGTCGGTGCCATAACAATGACCGGCATATTGGCATCAATCAACGCTAAAGGACCATGTTTAAGTTCGCCAGCAGCATAAGCTTCGGCATGGATATAAGAGATCTCTTTAAGTTTTAAAGCTGCTTCCATGGCAATTGGGTACTCATCCCCACGACCTAAAAATAGTGCATGATTTTTATCAACAAACTTTTCAGCAAGTTTTTTAATTTCTGGCTCCGCCATTAATACTTGTTCGATGCGATTAGGTAAGGTTTGTAAGGCATGGACAATCGCTTGTTCAGTGATTTGTGCCATGTTATTTAAACGTCCCAATTTAGCCACCAATAACAGTAAGACTGTTAATTGAGTGGTAAAAGCTTTGGTTGATGCTACACCAATTTCAACCCCAGCTTTAGTGAGCAAAACTAAATCGGCTTCACGTACTAGCGTAGAGGCCGCGACGTTACAAATCGCTAAAGTGCATAGATAGTTATTTTCTTTGGCAAGTCTTAGTGCTGCTAGTGTATCGGCTGTTTCGCCCGACTGAGAGAGGGTGATAAATAAACTGTTTTTGCGCCGAGCCGGTTTGCGATAGCGAAATTCTGAGGCAATTTCGACATCACACGGAATACCGGCCAAAGCTTCAAACCAATAACGAGCAACCATTCCGGCGTTATAAGCAGTGCCACAGGCAACAATTTGCACATGCTCAATTTGATTAAGGATTGCTTGCGCTTCTTCGCCTAGCTCTGATAAATCCACTTCGCCATGTGCCATGCGTCCTTCCAAAGTATTTTTTATGGCATTGGGTTGTTCGTAGATCTCTTTTTGCATGTAATGGTTATAACCCGCTTTACTCCCCGCATCGTATTTTGCTTCTGACTCAATACAAGGGCGGGTAACTTCATTATGATTTTTATCTAAAATTGTGACCGTGCGGTGAGTAATAAGGGCAATATCGCCTTCTTCTAAATAGATAAATTGACGAGTAACCGGTAAAAGCGCAAGTTGATCAGAGGCGATAAAATTTTCACCCACTCCACAACCAATCACCAATGGACTACCTGAGCGAGCAGCCACAAGGATATCTGGATTGCGGGTATCCATAATTACCGTACCATAGGCGCCTCTTAGTTGCGGTATGGCTTTTTGTACGGCTTCTAATAACGGGCAATCTTCAGTGGTAATAATGTGATGAATTAGGTGAGCAATCACTTCGGTGTCTGTTTCAGAACGAAACTGATAGCCTTTAGCAATTAACTGTTCACGTAGTGGCTCAAAGTTTTCAATAATGCCATTATGTACAACAGCGATAAAATCAGATACATGTGGATGGGCATTGTGTTCGGCCGGTTCTCCGTGGGTTGCCCAACGCGTGTGGGCAATACCGGTTGCACCTTTAATAGGATGCTGTTCGACGGCATCTTTTAGTGCTTGCACTTTACCAACACGTCGAATGCGTTGTAACTCGCCTGCCGGGGAAATAATTGCAAGTCCTGCTGAATCATAACCACGATACTCAAGTCGTTTTAATCCTTCTAATAGAATTTCTGCAACATCACGTTTGGCAATGGCGCCAACAATTCCACACATTGTTTATTCCTCGTTCGATAACTTAGACGGTCTTTTCCAACCAGCAAGTTGTTTTTGTTTAACCCGGCTTACGACTAACTCGTTTTCGTTTACATCGCTCGTTACCGTCGTTCCGGCAGCTATGGTTGCGCCTTTGCCAATTTTCACCGGGGCAATCAATTGGCTGTCAGATCCAACGAAAACATCATCTTCAATAATCGTTTTAAATTTATTGGCGCCGTCATAATTACAGGTAATTGTACCTGCGCCAATATTGACATTATCACCAATTTCACTATCGCCCAGATAAGTTAAGTGGCCTGCTTTAGTGCCTTTACCTAAATGTGCTTTTTTCAGTTCGACAAAGTTTCCTACATGGGCTTGCTCGTCAAGGGTGGAACCGGGTCTTAATCTGGCGAAAGGTCCAACTGTACAATGCTGAGCGATGTTAGCGTTGTCAATGATGCTATAAGGGCTGATATCGCAATTATCATCTATGGTGCAATTTTTTAAAATTGAGCCGGCACCAATTGTCACGTTATTGCCTAACTTAACGTCTCCTTCAATGATGACATTGCAGTCGATAATGACATCTTTACCATGAGTAAGCGTGCCTCGTAAATCGAAGCGACTTGGATCTTTTAACGTGACGCCTGCTTGCAATAGGTTTTGGGCTTGCTTAAGCTGATAATGGCGCTCTAATGTTGCTAATTGTAATCGATTATTCACACCTTCCACTTCAAACTGATCGGTCGGATGAGATGTGAGAATTTCATAGCCATCTTGATGAGCAAAGCCAATAATATCGGTTAAATAGAACTCATTTTGTGCATTGTTATTGGTAAGTCTGGATAACCAATTTTTAAGTAGTTTTCCTGTTACTACCATAATGCCTGTGTTGACTTCATTAATTTTTTGCTGCTCCTTTGTGGCATCTTTTTGTTCGACAATAGCAACCACTTTACCGTTTTGTCGCTCAATGCGCCCATAGCCGGTAGGATCATCAAGTATTACCGTCAATAGTGCGATACCTTGTTTAGGCTTACTGGCAATTAAGTTTTGTAGTGTAGCTGCCGAAATTAACGGGGTATCGCCATAAAGAATCAACACATCTTCATCATCTTGTATATTGGGTATCGCTTGTAAAACCGCATGTCCGGTGCCGAGCTGCTCAGCTTGGTAAACCAGTTGTAAATCTTGCTTTTGTAAGGCATCTTCAAGCTGTGTTTTACCATGCCCATAGACAATATTAATATGATTGATATTAAGTTGTTGTACTGTGTCGATAACATGTTGTAACATCGGCTTAGCGCCGATTGTATGTAATACTTTAGGTAGGTTAGAATACATCCGTGTGCCTTTTCCTGCCGCCAAAATAATAGCACTAAGTTTTGGAGGTGAAATTGCCATAATCAGTTCCGGTCTGGTTGAAAATAGTTTAATACTATAATCAAAGTTTGGTATGAAATCATCCCGAATGAATTAATTTTTCTCATAAAAAAAGTTATCGTGCAATTAACTAAGTGTTTATTAAAAGGAAGCATCGTTATGAACAGCATTATAAAAGTTTTATTACTCTATACCACACACGAAAAACAAACACTTAAAATCATGCAACGAATTAAAGCACAACTCGAAGGGAAATGTGATTGTGATCTTATTGAGTTAAAATCAGATAGCAAAATTGACCTAAGCCAATATCAAGCAGTGTTGTTAGGCTGTTCGATTCGATATGGTTTTTACAGTAAAGTGATGAAGAAGTTTATTGACGAAAATTATCAACAATTAAACAAAATTAAATCAGGTTTTTTTGGGGTGAATGTGGTGGCTAGAAAGCCAAATAAAAATACGCCGGAAACCAATTTATATACTAAAAAGTTTTTAGCCAAAATTGCTTGGAAGCCAACTATTACAGCCGTTTTTGCCGGTGCGCTTTATTATCCTAAATATAATTGGTTTGATCGTAATATGATTCGCTTTATTATGTGGTTAGGTAAAGGGGATACCGATGTGACTAAGGAAATCATTGAATATACCAATTGGGATAAGGTTAATGAATTTGCTCAGCAGTTTTATATTAAAACATGTACTTTGTCTTAAAGATCTTAAACGCTAAATTTAAGATTTTCCTTTAGTTATTGTGTTATAAAGTTCTTTTCAAGAAATTTTGTGATATAGATCAACATTTTTAATAAAAAGGTGTACAATATTGCGCCTAAAGAATCTATCTCCTAATTGGGATTTTAATTGTGATTGAAAATTTAAGAAATATAGCCATTATTGCTCACGTTGACCATGGTAAAACGACTTTGGTTGATAAGTTATTAAAACAATCAGGCACGCTAGATAATTTGCGTGGCGATGACAATGAACGAATAATGGATTCTAATGCGCTTGAAAAAGAGCGTGGTATTACCATTTTAGCTAAAAATACAGCTATCGACTGGAATGGTTACCGTATCAATATTGTTGACACCCCGGGACATGCCGATTTCGGTGGCGAAGTTGAACGTGTTATGTCAATGGTTGACTCTGTTCTTTTGCTGGTTGATGCAATGGACGGACCAATGCCACAAACACGTTTTGTTACGCAAAAAGCGTTTGCTCATGGTTTAAAACCAATTGTCGTTATTAACAAAGTTGACCGACCAGGTGCTCGCCCGGATTGGGTTGTCGATCAAGTATTCGACTTATTTGTCAATCTAGGTGCAACTGATGAACAATTAGATTTTCCAATTGTTTATGCATCTGCTTTAATGGGTATTGCTGGTTTAGATCACGAGCATATGGCTGAAGATATGACGCCATTGTTTGAAGCGATTGTTAAATATGTTGAACCCCCTAAAGTTGATTTAGATGGTCCATTCCAAATGCAAATTTCACAACTTGATTATAACAATTATGTTGGTGTTATTGGTATTGGTCGTATTAAACGTGGTCGAGTTAAACCTAATCAGCAAGTTACTATCGTTGATAGTGAAGGTAACAAACGCACCGGAAAAGTGGGTCAAGTATTAGGTCATTTAGGCTTACAGCGTTATGAAGCGCAAGAAGCTGAAGCGGGTGATATTATTGCCTTGACCGGGCTTGGTGAATTAGGCATTTCTGACACAATTTGTGACAATAGTTGTGTTGAAGCATTACCGGCATTGAGCGTTGATGAACCAACGGTCACCATGTTCTTTAATGTAAACAGTTCACCTTTTGCCGGTAAAGAAGGTAAGTATGTTACTTCACGTCAAATTCTTGAACGTTTAAATAAAGAATTGGTACATAACGTAGCACTTCGTGTTGAAGAAACGCCTGATCCTGATGCGTTTAGAGTGTCTGGTCGTGGTGAATTGCATTTGTCGGTGTTAATCGAGAATATGCGTCGTGAAGGTTATGAACTTGGGGTTTCACGTCCTAAAGTTATTTATCGTGAGATTGATGGTAAAAAACAAGAGCCATTTGAACAAGTGACGCTTGATATTGAAGAGCAACATCAAGGCTCAGTAATGGAAGCGCTTGGCTTACGTAAAGGCGATTTAACCAATATGTTGCCTGACGGTAAAGGTCGTGTGCGTTTAGATTATGTGATTCCTAGCCGTGGTTTGATTGGCTTTAGAACAGAGTTTATGACAATGACGTCGGGTACAGGTTTACTTTACTCTACATTTAGTCATTATGATGATGTGCGCCCGGGTGAAATTGGTCAACGTAATAACGGTGTGATGATTTCTAATGGTACAGGTAAAGCGTTAGCTTATGCTTTATACAGTTTACAAGATCGTGGTAAATTATTCCTTGGTCATGGTGCTGAAGTTTATGAAGGTCAAATTATTGGTATTCATACCCGTTCAAACGACTTAACCGTTAACTGTTTAACCGGTAAAAAACTAACCAATATGCGAGCATCGGGTACTGATGAGGCAACCACGTTATCTCCACCGGTTAAAATGTCGTTAGAGCAAGCGTTAGAGTTTATTGATGATGATGAATTAGTTGAAGTTACGCCATTATCAATTCGCTTACGTAAACGTCATTTAACTGAAAATGATCGTAAACGTGCGTTCAGAAGTGGCAATAAAGACTAAGTGTCTGTCACATTAGTTTACAGCTGTTAAACAAAAACCTCGCTACTTATTAGCGAGGTTTTTTTTGGCTTTTACTCTGGCAATAGCATCTGCAATAGACTGTTTGCGATCCTTTTGCGTGCTGATAGGCGCGGGATTAACCGGTATTGAACGAGGAAATAAAATAGTCGGTGGTACCAGTTGATTATGGTTTAATCGTTGTTGTTTCTTCTGCGTTAATCTTAGCTCCTCATCTTCACTTAAAGCGACGCCTAGCGTTCTAAGGCTAATACAGTCTGTTGGACAAGTATTGATGCAATTACTGCACGAGGTGCAAAGTTGAGGCAAAATGGTGTGCAATACTTGTTTGCTACCGACAATAGCATCAGTTGGGCAAACACGAATACATTTGCTACAACCAATACAGTTTTCTTCATCAATAAAAGCTTTATATTGTTGTTGGTTTTGCATAATCACTTCTTGTTTTAACTTAAACCTACAATATTACCATCTTTGTCAATATCGATTTGTCGATATGCAGGATTAGTACCAAGCCCTGGCATGGTCATTACATTACCAGCATAAACACGAATAAAGCCAGCCCCAGCTGATATAGCTAAGTGGCTAATATCAACATCAAAGTTAGTTGGTACATTTTTAAGGTTAGCATCAGCACTTATCGACATAGGTGTTTTGGCAATACAAAGCGGTAGAGTATCGAGTTTTAGTGCTTCAATCTCTTTGATGTTTTCCAGCGCTCTTTCCGATAAATTGGCTTTATTGGCACCATATTTTTTGACCATGGTTTGTATTTTGTCGATTAGCGGCATATTATCCGGATAAGGTAATGTGATCGAACTTGGCATAGCACACGCTTGAATAACATGTTGCGCCAGTTTTTCAGCACCTTTACCACCTTGAGTAAATACTTCACTCACTTCACAGGCAAATGCACCATGTTCAACAGCATATTTTTGTAAGAAAGCCAGTTCTTCTTCGCTATCATGCGGGAAGCGGTTTATCGCTACAATCACTTGTAAACCGTAACTTTTAGCGTTGTTAATATGCCATGCTAAATTTGCTGCGCCAATCTCAAGTAGTTCTACATTCGATTCAGAGATCTCTTTAGGAATGGCTTGCCCCGGTTTGATGTTATATTTACCACTATTCGATTTTAAGCTACGCACAGTTGCAACTAACACAATACAATCAGCTTTAATTCCTGCTTGGCGATATTTGATATTAAAGAATTTTTCCATACCCATATCCGATCCAAAGCCAGCCTCGGTTACCACATAGTCTGCCAGTTTTAAAGCAATGCGATCGGCAATTACCGATGAGTTGCCGTGGGCAATATTGGCAAAGGGACCCGCATGGATAAGCACAGGAGTGTTTTCAACGGTTTGCATCATATTAGGATTAATCGCATTTTTTAACAGTACAGTCATGGCGCCGGCAACTTCAAGTTGTTCAGCTGTAATTGGTTCGCCTTGAGTATTGTAGGCTAAAATAATCTTGCCAATACGAGTACGCATATCTTGTAGATCTGATGACAAGGCTAATATCGCCATTAATTCAGAAGCGGCGGTAATTTCAAAACCATCACGGCGCTCTATACCATTTACACCACCGCCCACACCGACAATAATGTTTCGTAAAGCACGGTCGTTATGATCTATCACTCTTTTCCATACAATACGATTGACATCAATGTTTAATCGTTGCAATCCAGTTTGCTCGGTAAATTCATTACCAAGTCGCTCTTCATGATAAAGGCGAGAGTCTAAAGCCGCTGATGCTAAATCATGGGCGGCAGTTATGGCATGAATATCACCAGTTAAATGGAGATTTAGCGTTTCCATTGGTAATACTTCTGCTTGACCTCCACCAGCTGCGCCACCTTTAACGCCAAAAACTGGCCCTAAGCTTGGCTGGCGAATACAGGCGATGGCTTTTTTGCCGATATAATTTAAACCTTCACTAAGCCCGATAGTATTTACCGTTTTACCTTCACCAAGTGGAGTAGGGGTAATAGCTGTCACAAGCACTAATTTGCCATTTGGTTTATTTTCATTTGCTTTAATAATTGAAAGATCGATTTTTGCCACATGTTTGCCATAAGGCAGGACAAATTCGTCAGGTATATTGCACTGTTTTGCAATTTCGGTAATTGGGCGTAACGACATATTTGTTCTCATATTACTTTTAATTGGGGTATCAGTATAAATAATTTGAATTGCCGAATAAAGCGCCAATTTTATCTTTATTGATTTTAAGCACAATCCTCATTTATATTGTTATAATAATTTAAATTTTCAATCAAAGGATAATAGTTAGATGAATTGGTTTTCTCAGTATTCACTTTTTTTAGCTGAAACAGTAACAGTTGTAATCGCAATATTGGCGATTTTAGTTTTTATCATTAGTCAACGCCGAAAATCTTCAACAGCAGCAGGACGTCTTAGTGTTAAAGATATTAGTCATGAGTATGAGCAAGTCAAAGATGACATGTTAATGTTGAGTATGGATGAGCTGGAAGCTAAACAGTTTGCCAAAGATCTAAAAAAACAGAAAAAGCTTGAGAAAAAACAAGCTAAATTAGCCGCTAAAGAAAAAAATAAGCAGCAACAAAATAGCGAACAGAGCAATGAACAACCGGCTGAAGGTCAACTGTCAACTGAAAATAGTAATCAGGATAACGCTAAACCTAAACTCTTTGTCTTATCCTTCAATGGTAGTATGGATGCTCATGAAGTGGAAGAATTACGTCAAGAAATTACTGCGGTGCTTGCTGTAATAAAACCTGAAGATGATGTTGTGATAAAACTTGAAAGTCCTGGTGGTGTGGTTCATGGTTATGGACTTGCCGCATCGCAGTTGTTAAGATTCAGACAACGTGATATTCCTTTTACTGCGGTTGTTGATAAAGTTGCAGCAAGCGGTGGGTATATGATGGCATGTACTGCCTCAAAAATTGTTGCAGCACCGTTTGCAATTGTAGGCTCAATTGGTGTGGTCGCTCAGATTCCTAATTTTAATCGTTTACTTAAAAAGCATGATGTGGATATTGAGTTACAAACAGCTGGGGAATATAAACGTACTTTAACTATGTTTGGTGAAAACACCGACGAAGGTCGCCAAAAATTTAAACAAGAGCTTGAGCAAACGCATTTGTTATTTAAAGATTTTGTTAAAGAGTATCGACCAAATATTGATATCGAGCAAGTGGCAACGGGTGAACATTGGTTTGCAACTCAGGCAAAAGATAAAGGTTTAGTTGACGAAATCAGTACCAGTGATGATTTTATTTTATCTCATTTAGATTCACATAAAATTATTTCTGTTAGTTATCAACGTAAACAAAAACTTTCAGAGAAAATCTCAAAAAATGTCGTAAAAAGCGTTGAAAGATTGTTTTTCAGGCAAGGAAATGGGCTGTAATGCCCTTTTTACTCGCCAGAAACTGTGTGTTGGGTGATGATAAAAATGAAAAAACAAGCGCCTGTGCAGATAACCTTAATCCGCCAAGGAAGAACTGAAAAAGCTGAAATTTATTTTAAAACAACACAATCTGATAAATACAAGTTAAAAATCTTGTTTAGTAACAATGACAGTTTTGAAGTAACTGATAATGATTATTTCAGCTGTTTTTGTCAAATTAGGGATCATTTTCCCGATATTACCTTTCTTTGTAAAGGGGCTAAAGAAAACGTTTACCCATCGAGAATGGCGAGGGATATGGGTGGTGGTTTAGTCGCTTATCAATTAACCATTGGCAAACCTGCTAATCAGAAAGATCTTGTGCCCATTTTTGATTTTGAAGATGAAAATATTGTTTCCACAAAAGAACAAGAAGATTTTTTTAAGACTTGGTTGCACACACCTAGAAAATAACAACTGTAATTAAGTTATACAGTTGTTATTTCTAGAAAAATTAAAGACGTTTAATAATAATTGAAGTGTTGATGCCACCAAAAGCAAAATTATTGGTTTGCATATATTCAATATCCAAATTTCGACCTGAACCGACAATATAATCTAAGTCTCCACAGGCTGGATCGACATTTTCAAGATTAATGGTAGGGTTGAACCAACCACTGTGCATCATTTCGACAGATAACCAGGCTTCTATTGCTCCACAAGCCCCTAGGGTATGACCAAAATAGCTTTTTAATGATGATATTGGCGTTTGGTTACCATAGATGTTTGCTACTGCATTGCTTTCAGCTATATCGCCTCGGGCTGTTGCTGTTCCGTGCGCACTAATGTAACCAATTTGTTTAGCATCTAATTTGGCTTGTTTTAACGCTTCTTCCATACAAATTTGGATAGTTTCTTGGCGTGGTTGGGTAATATGACTAGCATCACAATTGGTTTTAAAACTGATAATTTCGCCATATATTTTAGCGCCTCGGGCTTTGGCATGTTCGTACTCTTCAAGTATTAATGCCCCCGCACCTTCACCAATAACAAGCCCGTCTCTATCTCGATCATAAGGACGAGGTGATAGCTTAGGTGTGTCGTTTAATTGACTGGTGGCAAATAGGGTATCAAATACTGCGGCCTCAGAAGGGCATAACTCTTCAGCACCGCCTGCTACCATAATGGTTTGCATGCCGTATTTAATGGCTTCATAAGCATAGCCAATCGCTTGACTGCCGGAGGTACAAGCACTGGAAGTGGTGATTAATCTTCCTTTTAATCCAAAAAATAAGCCTGTGTTAACCGCTGTGGTGTGAGGCATCATTTGTATATAGGTGGTCGCTGTTATGTTATTTGTATGCTTTTCGTTTAACATTGTGGCGAATTCGGCAACCGGTTGAGTACTGCCGGTTGATGAACCAAAAGCAATCCCTGTTTCACCATCGGTAAGAATAGGATCATCTAATAAGCCTGCCTTTTCTAATGCTATTTCTGTCGCTTTAGTCGACAGCAATGATACTCTACCCATAGAGCGAATTTTTTTACGCGTATAGTGTTCCGGTATTATGAAATTGTCGATAGGCGCACCCAATTTTGTGTGTAAGCCATCATAGATTTCCCATTCGGGCATATATCTAACCGCATTTTGTAACTGTTTTAGGCTGTTTTGTACATTTAACCAGTCATTACCAAATGCAGTAACGCCGCCCATACCTGTTATGACAACTCTTTTTGTCATATCATCCCTCCATTGATTGAAATGACTTGGCGAGTGATGTAACCCGCAATATCTGACATTAAATAGCTCGCCAGTCCGGCAACTTCTTCAACTTGTCCCATTCGTTTTAATGGAATCATTTTCATAGCTTCTTGTAGCGCAATCGGCTCCATATCTAATATGCCGGTATCAATTAATCCCGGTGCAATGCAATTAACGGTAATTTTTCGTTTAGCTAGCTCAAGTGCCAGCGCTTTACTTGCGCCAATGACGCCTGCTTTTGCGGCACTATAATTTACTTGTCCTCGGTTGCCTGCAATTCCCGATACAGATGAGATAACAATAATACGCCCACCACGGCGCAGTCCAATCATTGGCATAATACAAGGATGAAGTACATTGTAAAAACTATCGAGATCGGTATGAATGACACTTTGCCAATCATCTTGCGTTAATGCAGGAAAAGCACCGTCGCGTATTATCCCGGCATTATTCACGACGCCATAATAACCGCCATATAATTCGATATCTTCTTCTATTCTTTGTTTACATTGCATTTGATTGCTTACATCAAACTGAATCAAACGAGCCTGACCACCTAAATTTTCGATTATTGCCTTAGTATCAAGCGCACCTTGTTTATCGCTATGGTAATGAATCACGAGGTTAAATCCATCTTGCGCTAACTGACAAGCAATCGCTTTACCAATTCCTTTACTTGCGCCAGTAACAAGTACTGTTTTGTCCATTATTTTTCTCCTAATCGATTGTCACCAAATAAGTCTTCTAATTCGGACTCATCTGGCTCATATACATTAAGTTTTCCTTTGACAACACATTGTTGGTCAATAAAAATTTGACAATCAAAGTTAGCCAATTTTGAATCATTCAGAACTAAATTGGCGTGGATCATTAAGTGACTATCATAAGGAAATGCAGGTAAAGTTGTTTTTATCGCTCGTCCACCGATTAACATACCTAAAGAGGGTATTTTGTTGTTTAACAGACTGTGATAGCCATTCCAAACGCCAATGGTTTGCGCCATTATTTCAATCGCATAAAAATTGGGTAGTAATTTATTTTCATTCAAAAAAGGCGCTAAAATACCTGTTTCATGAGTTCGAACACTACAAATACACTTTTCTTCATTGATTAAATGAATGTTTTCCACCATTACCATTGGCGTTTGATGAGGTAAATAATAGCTTGCTGGGTGATAGTTCATCATATTTTTCCGATAATTAGTGATGCATTATTACCGCCAAATGCGAACGAATTCGACATTATAATCCGTTTTTCTAACATCATTTTTTTAGTAATTATATTAATTTTATCCAGACTTTCATCATAAGGTGATTGGGAAAAGTCTTGTTGAGGTAGATAGATATTCTGATCGAGTAACAGGCAACTAAGCGCCAGTTCAGTTATAGCCGCACTGCCTAATGTGTGTCCGGTAAGATGTTTAGTTGAACTGCAAGGCGGTAAGTTTTGTTTAAATAATCGATAGACAGCTTTGCTTTCAGCTAAATCATTTAATTTGGTTGCGGTGCCATGTAAATTGATATAACCAATATCATTGATCGTCAATTTAGCCGTATCTAACGCCATTTGCATGGCCTGTTGAGCACCTATCCCTTCGGGATGCGGTGAAGAGATATGGTAAGCATCTGATGATTCACCTGCGCCTAATAGCCTAATATCACTGGTCGGTTCTTTAGTTAATAAAAATAGAGCACCGGCTTCACCAATATTGATGCCATCTCGTTTTTCAGCAAATGGGGTACAGGGTTTTTCTGAAAGTGCTTCAAGGGCGTTGAATCCGTTGATTGGCATTCTGCTTAAGCTGTCGGCACCGCCCACAATTGCGGCATCAACAATACCAAGCTCAATTAATCTTTTGCCACTTATTATTGCTTTCGCACTTGAAGTACAAGCTGTTGATATTGTGTAACTTGGCCCGGTTAAGCCTAGTAACATGGTTAAAAAACAAGAAGGGTTGCCTAACTCTTGTTGAGCATAAGTGAAATCTTGATTATGGTTGCCTGTTTGCGTCAGTTGTTTTATATACTTATCGCCTTCATCAATACCTGATGTGCTTGTTCCTATCACAATGGCAATGCGATCAGCGTTATATTTTTTTATCGCTTTGTTTATTTCTGTCTGAATCTGTAAATAGGCAGCATAAAGTAGTTGATTATTTCGGGTTGAATATGGCGATAAATGTTTAGGAATAGCAGGAAGTGTCTGATTATTAACTTTTCCTAACCAAGTTTTTTTGCCGTTTAATAACCATCCTTCTTGTTGAATTAAACAATGCTTAGCACAATAATTTTGACTTAAATTATGTTTAATTTCGTCTTGAGAACTACCTAAACTATTAATTGCACCAAATGCTGCTACATAAACCATCTATTTTGCTTCCATGCTCTGTATTGAAATTTGATAACCAAATATATTATGTTTTATCTGTGTAGGTTTTCTAATCTGATTCGATGTTGTTTGATTATAACTAATATCAATAATGATGTTTTGTTGATCATCGATTAATTGTCTGTGATAGTTATTATCAATAAGTTTCCACCCTTGTGGTAAAACCGCTTGCCATTGCTTAAGAGGCAGAATGCTTAATAAGATATCAGATAGCACTTGTTCGGGCGGAGGGAGTTGCTTGATAAAAATATTTTGTTTGGTTTTAATACTTTTGCCTGTATAGCTCAATTCAAATAAGCGTATTCCAAGTGCCGAAAGCCCTATAACCTTGAGTTGATCATCTTTAGCGTCTAAAAGGATAATTAAAGAGTGCTCTTGGTCATTATATTTAAATTTTAATAGCTGTTGATCATGATAGTTATTTTCAAAATTAGGTTTGGGAATACTCACTTTTGTATCTTTAGTAAACCAAGCTTCGGATTTGGTTTTGCTAGCGCATCCGGTTGCTAAGAAACCAACGATAACCATAATTAAAACAATATATTTTTTCATCCTTAATTACCTAATCCTTTTTTAATACAAGGCGATTATTGATTGCTAACGGGGCAAATACAAATGCGCCAAAAATGCCACTAGTTAGTACTAAACCAAATCCCATAATAGCAGTTGTGTGACTAATTATCAGTAACCCGAATGATAAAAGTGTCGTTATTGCTGCCATTGTTACGGCTAATAGGGCACTTTGGGTTTGGCTTTTGTGATTACTTAAAAACAGACTATAATCGATACCAATACCAATCACAAGGATAAGTGCCAACATTGAAAAAAGATTCAACGTTTGATCAATCATGCCATGTACTGATAGCGCAATGCCAATGGATAAAAGTGTTGGAAGTGTGCTTTTCAAACCGGTTTTTATCCCATGCTTACGATTATAAACCATAAAACATATACAAATCGCAATAACTGATCCGATAATGAGCTTTGTCAGATAAACTCGATAATGTGTAAACATGGTTGTAAATTCTGAACGTCGATCTAACCAATAAATACCCTCGTCAATTTGAGACATTTGAGAAATTTCGGTTAAATTATTTATACCACTTATTGGAATTAAAGTTGCACTTTCACCGGTTTTTAATGATAGCCAAAGTAGTTTTTTCCCATGGCTGATTTCACTTTGTTCCCATAAATTAGGTGTAATAAATGTGTTTGTTTCTTGAAGACTTGGTGTTTTAATTGCAAAACCAATTTGGTTGAGTTTTGCGATAATTTCGGGGGTATATTGGTCTATTAATGCAATGTTTCGCTTCTGTTTGCCAATAGAAGGTAAATTGATACTTTGATATTGCGTAAACCAGCCATTTGATTTTGCCTGTTCTAATTTAGGTATAAAATTTTCAAGCCGTTGTAATGTCTGCTCTGCACTATCACCAAAGACAATAAACCATTTTTGGTCGCTTGTTTGCCCTGTAATATCGATTATCTGCTGTTCTTGTTGTTGTAGTTCTGCAGGTAATGCTTGCAATTTGCCAATATCGTCATCAATTTTTAAATTGGATAACCCGATACCGATAAATATCAGTGCTGATGATACTAATAGCCACTGTGTTTTTTTGTTTTGCCATATATCAAGCCAGCGAGTCAATATACGTTGGCCAACATGTTGGCGTACAGGTAATTTATTGACCAAAATAGGGTACCAGCAAATAACTGTCATAAATGCGCCAATTAAACCAAAAATAGCAAACATGGATAACTGTTTTAACCCCGGGAAAGGTGCAATTAACAGTACCAAATAGGCAATAAAACTTGTGCATAATGCAATGAATAATGTTGATATTAATTTTTTTAAGCTTGCATAAGGTGATTCTTGATCACCATGCAAAAGTCGTTCAGTTAAATAGTGTAATGAATAATCTATCGCTATTCCGATAATACTTGTACTCATGACTAAAGTCATAATGTGGATTTGACCAAATGAAGCCAATACCGCAACTAAACCGCAAACAATACCAATAAAAATTGAAAGTAATGAAAGAAAAATGGGTATGACGGAACGAAATATAGACATAATTAATAAAATAATGCCGATAACTGAAATGCTTCCAATAGTCGATATATCATTTTGGGCTTGTTCACTAGCATAATCGCTGTAAAAAAGAACGCCTCGTTTTAAAATGTTAGTTTCAGGCCAGTTAATTTGTAGTTGTTCAATAAGCGCATCTAACTGTTCGACAATTTGATGTGATTGGCTAATGTTAAATGAGGAATCTTTAAGATCAGCATAAATCATGTACCAGTCATTACCCAAACTATCTTGAACTGATAGCCATTTGTTTTTAATTGCCAGTTTTCCGGCACTATTGAGCTGATTAAGCTGTGAAGATCGCGTCAGTAAGAGTGGGTCATTATTTAATTCTGTGGCACTAACCCCGCTAAATGGTGAATAAATTTGGCTCTCAATCCATGCAAATTGATTGTGCATTTCAATTCGATTGGCGGTAGTTTCGTCTAACAATTGATATCGGTATTGATAGGCAAATTTGCCCCAATTTTGCTGAAATTGTTCATCAAAATACCCATTAACACTATGAATAAAAGGCTGCTTTTGTAAATGTTCATACCACCAATTTACTGGCTCTAAATTGGTTGCTTGATGAGGTTTGATTAACCAAACCAGCTGTTTATCCAATCTATCTTGAAAGCCATCAATAATTTCTACTGGAACATCGTTAGTTTGTTCGTTAGGCAGTAGTGATAGTACGCTTGTGTTGAGTTTGCTATGTTGTATCAGATAACCAGCAGTTAAGAGTATGCTTATCACAACAAAAAGCCATAAAATGGCTCTTATTTTAAGTAACTTTTTGTTATTTGAATAACGACTGTTCATGTTGTGTTAATTTAGTTGTCTTGTGGTTGAAAAATGTAATTTCCGTTTTATCATTTTGCATATCATCAAGCGCGATCTTTTCAAGATATACATTTCCGCTTAGCTGTATCTGCTTGAAAATTTTATTTAGTGGGGCTGATATTGGGATCAATGTTAAATTCCACTGCTTATCATGTTCTGTGAGTGTTAATTTAAAGTTATTTTTTAGCATTTGTGCGTCAGCAGTAAAAATCGCAGATAGTAAATGATTGAATTGAAACAGTTGAGGTTGATTTTCAGCTGTTATTATTTGTGGTGTTCCTCCGTCAATATTCTGTTCCATTCTAACTTGATTCATTTTTAAGGTCATTTTAAAAGGACTGAGTTGTTGCCACCATAATCCATCTTGTTGAGATATAATCATTTTACCTGTCGAATGTAGAGGATGACTTAATCCATTGATAAAACGATCTTGTTTGAAATCTGCTCGAACAACTTTATTTTGACTAAATTGTTGCTGCAAGTTTTCGAGTGTTATTGCCTGAGTTATGCCACTTGAAAATATCAAAAATAGGGTGATGACAATGACAAAATATTTTTTCATTTTAATAATCCAAATCGTTCTAAAAAAATATGAGGGGTAACAAAACTCATTTCTTGGGTTGTTGCTAATACCGCAACTTGAATTGTATAACCGCAAGTCGTTTTTCTTCCTTGACTGTCGGTTATGAGATAACTAATTTTTATTCGATGTTCATACTCTTCTAACTTAGCCATAATTTGGATTTTTTGCTCTGCAATTATCGGTGCAATGTACTTGACTCGTGTATCGACTATCGGCCATAGGTAACCGGAGTCAATCATATCTTTATAACCATAGTTGAATTTCTGAAACAAGGCTTCACGTGCTTTTTCAAAAAATTTTAGATAGTTTCCATGCCATACAACGCCCATGGCATCTGTATCGTGAAATGAAGTGGTATATTCGATGATTGCATTATGGCTAGCGTTGTTATTCATTTTTATCTACTTTTGTTGTTGCTTCGTTTAATTCAGGCTTATTAAAATCCCAAAAATCATAAAAGTTAAACCAGTCTAGTGGTGACACTAAACAATAGTGTTCCAACCTTTTTGCATATTTTTGGATGATTAAGTCGATTTCAGCTTGACGATTTTTTCGAGAGAATTTGAGATTATCTGAAAAAAGTTCAAAGTGTATTTGAAAACGCCCATTTGGTTTTAATCCCCAAAAAAGATAAACCGGCGCACTTAATGCAGATGAGAGGATGAAAGGGCCTTTAGGAAAAGGTGCTGGCGATCCTAAAAAATTCGCCCAACTGACCGCGTTTTCTTGCATCCTTTGATGCGGATTGGTCGAGGTTCTATCACCAACAATGGCAATCCATTCACCTGCATCTAGTTTTTGTTTAAGCATAATTGCAGTGTCGGCGCCTAAGGTATCGACTTGAATAAGATTAACCGTTGAAGCATTATTGGCTTCACTTAATACTTGCTTGAAACGGCTTGAATTTTTATTAAAGACTAATGCATTAATTTTTACATCATGAGAAAGCTGCGCAAGCGCTCGACACATTTCAATATCACCTAAATGTGAACCTATTAATACTATTCCTTTTTTTTCATCGATGAGGTTTAAGAACTCTTGGTTATTGGGAATGTATATATCGTTAATTTTTATATCGCCTTGCCAGCACGCAAGTTTATCTAGTAATGCCTCTCCAAATCTTAAAAAGTGATTAAAAGAGGTTAGTCTTTTCTTTTCAACAAAAGGTATTTTGTCATAATGATTTTTTATTCTTTGCAAATATTGTTGTGATGCCTGACGTTGTTTTTTACCGGTCAGCCAAAAATAACAAATAACCGGAAACATGATAGCCTTGGCTGCTCTTCTACCTAACAAACGGTAAAACTTTAAAATAAACCTAAGACCCCAAAGTCCTTTTCGTTCTTGAATTTGTGACCAGTGTTGTTGATCTTTCTTTTTTTTGAAATTTCTTTTTATTAGCGAAACCATTCGTGGAAACATGCCGAAAAATAGTTTAGTGTGCATCCATGATATTAGTAAATTATCTTTCACCGCTTTAAAATGCGAGACACCATCTTTGGGGTAAGTGACTTTTGTTGGTACAAAAACGCTATTGGTACCTTGCCAGTATAAGTTCACCATAATGTCTGTATCAAAATCCATGCGTTTCCCGATTTTGCAACGCCTTAATAATTTATTGGTAGCTTGTAGTGGGTAGATACGAAAGCCACACATGCTATCTTTTATACTCAATGATAGCGTTTCAATCCATACCCAGAAATGGGTAATGTATCTTGCGATAAGCCGATGTTTGGGTACGGAACTATCATATATCGGACAGCCTGAAATTAAGGAATATGGGTTTAATTGTGATTGTTCGATTAACTGTGTGATGCTATTGCTGTCGTGCTGTCCGTCAGCATCGATTTGAATGGCATAATTATAGCCTTGATTATAGGCATATTTAAGCCCATTGATTACAGCTGCACCTTTACCTTGATTGGTTGCGAGACGAATTAAGATCACCCAAGTATATTGGTCGGTAATGAGTTTTATCTTTTGAGCTTGTTCAATCGAACTACCGTCATCAATGACGATGCACTTGAGTTGGTATTGTTCAATACTTTTGAGGACTTTTGGTAATGCATGGCTGTGGTTATAACATGGAATTACAAAACAATAATTTGCCGATAGATTAATCGTGTTTATTGACATAATGTAAGTTTTCCGGAGCTAGCTATTTTTAGCGTGTTATCTGGCTTGATAAAAGAATAGGAGAAATCTATTCTTTGCTCTTTTTCATTCCACTTCAAATTTAATTTAAGTCGGTCTTGAGGAAGTATCGGGCATTGGAATTTGATCACATCTATCGATGATAATGATAAATTTGCATTAAAGTATTTTTGGGTATAGTAAATTACCCAATTAAGTTGTACGACCCCTGGCAATAATGGTTGGGAAGGGAAATGTCCTTTAAACCAAAATAGATCAGTAGGTATGACTAACTCAATATTAACATGATGAGTATCTTTATCGACGCTTAATTCATTTGCAAACACTTTATTCATTACTTTCTCATTAGTTTCAAATAATGATTTCAATTCCATGTAAGTGGTTTTACCTTGCATATTTTTTGGCAGGTTTTCCACAAATCGCCATTTCTTAGGTAATTCAATCAATGATAATTCATCTTTCAAAAAAAGTCGAAAATATTGTGTTAAATTGTAAGAATTGCGTTCTTTAGATAGATCGCTATGTGATGTAGATAGTTTAACTATAGCACCCAAAATAGTTCTGTTATTTTGAATTAAAGGAATGACAATTGCTTCTTCTACTTCAGGTAATTGATTAATTTTATTCTCAATATATGTCAGTGATACACGGTTTTCTGAGATTTTAATAATCTTATCAAATCGACCATTTAAGTGAAAATGCTGTGCATCAACTATCGTTATTTTATCATTCAACAGCTCTGGTTGTGTTAACAGCGGAGAAATAAGGCATGTCTTTTGATCGCCATTTTGTTGAAGTTGCATTTCAGAAAATAACTGCCAAGGCATATTGGGGTGAAGTTGTTTACGAGTCGCAATGATACCTGTTTCAGTCGATCCATATATCTCATCGGGCAAGACATTAAAATTTTGTTTACAAGATAAAGCTTCCTCATATTTCAGACTTCCACCCGCAGAAATTACTTTATCACAATTGATTGTCGGTAATTTGACATCTAACGTTTTGATAATAGCAGGGCTTGTTATATATAAAAATTTTTTATCATTATATTGATACAGTTGTTCTTGATAAATTATCGGCTCACAAACAAAGGGAATTTTCATCATTAGCGATAACATGATTTTGAAAGTTAAGCCATACATATGTTGATGAGAAACTGATGCGACAATAAGATCAGCGGATAATTTTCCCCAGTTAGATTCAAGCTGTTGGATCTCTATTTCGAACTGATTGACTGTTTTTTCAATTGGTTTTGGTAAACCGGTTGAACCTGATGTGAATATTGTTAATGTGCTATAGCTAAAATCTTTATTTATAAAATCAGCAATTTCAACGGAATTTGCGTTAACCAGTTGATTGATATTTATTAGACGTTTATGAGTATCATACTGATGAATAGCCTGATTATCAGTTAATAATGCATCATAATCATCTTTAATTTCTTGATGATAAGCGCTAATTAATTTGGGATGTTTACCTGAATAGAAAAGAGCAAATAAACCCACAACAAAATTAAAACTATCTTGCATGGTTAAAGCCCAATATTTTTCAGGACTTTTAGAAAGCTGCTGACTCAACAGTAAAACTTGTTTTTTTAAATCAAGTACAGACAGTGGTTGCTTTTTTCTAAAAGCGATAATTTCATGATCAGGCCGTAATAACTGTTTAGATAGCGAGACTATTGTTTGATTTGTTGACGTATCAGCCATTCTCCCACCATAAGTGTGCCAATTAAAATGTAACTAATTAAGCCATTGTACATTGTCCACCAGTAAAGATTGTTTATTAAACAGGTAATTAATGCAATGCTTCCATTAAGCATAAAAAAAAGGCACCAACAAATCGTGACTTTACGGGTATATTTTATTGCTTTAGGGGGTAAGTTAGCATCTTTAATTCTGGCAAATTTTTCAACAATTGTTTGCGGTTGTGATAAGGAATAACCGAAGGTAATCAAAAATACCACATTGACCATAACGGGGTAGTAAAAAAGTATTTGATGTTGAGAAAACAACCAGCTACTTAATAATAATGATAATCCAATAAACGCAGTAATTTTGGCAAGCCAACGCATACTTACTAAGATATTGGGAAGAGTTAATAACCGTAGAATAAATAACGCAGCTAAATAGAAAATGGCTAGTTTAATTTCCTGATAGCGTAAAGATAAGTAAATGATAAATGGGTAACAAACAAAAGAGAGATTTGTTAAACATTTAATAATTAACTTAACTTTACTCATAATTAATTATTTACTATTAATTAAGTTATCAACCGCATCAACAACGTCTTGAACAGTTCTGACTGATTTGAACGTTTCAGGATCAACTTTTTTACCGATCTTCTTTTGTAGATGAACGACTAAATCAACCGCATCTATACTATCTAAATCTAGCTCTTCAAAAAGTTTTGATTCGGGTGTAATATCTTCAGATGAAAGTTCAAAAAGTTGGACAAGTGCAGATTTAACTTGCTCAAAGATTTGTTGTTTATCCATGTTATTAAGCTCCTTTTTATTGTTGTGCTGAAATAAAATCTGCTAATGTTTGAACGGAATAAAACGCTTTTTTGGTCTCTTCACTTTCAGAAGATAAAACAATACCATAATTGCTTTTTATCGCAAGTCCTAGCTCTAAAGCATCAATAGAATCCAGACCTAATCCATCACCAAACAGCGGGGCTTTTGTATCTATGTCAGCCGGTGTGATATCCTCCAAATTAAGTACATCTATAATTATCTGCTTAATTTCATTTTGTAGCTTTTCCATAAGTTTCCTTTTTAAATTATCTCACTTTTTTTGTTAAAAATTGATGTTAAGCGCTGGGTTAATTTCCGTGCGGCTATCGTAGTACTAAATTCAGAAAATTCGTTAATCGCTATTTTTTCGCCAATTGTAATAGTGAAACAGGGTTTTTTATATGGTATTCGGTACCATTTTTGTTTTTTGAACAGTAAAGGAGGGTTACATTGGATGTGGATGACTCTCAAATCTGCATGACACCTTAATGCGATATTAGCCGCCCCTCTTTGTAATTTGATCGGTTCATTCGGTACACTTCTTGTTCCTTCAGGAAATATTAAAATTCGTCCGCCATTTGCCAGAATTTGCTGACATTGAGGCAATATTTTTTCAGACTCCTGATTTAAAATGTAACCTGCCGTTTTGATAATTCCACTGATAAAAATATTTTGTAACAATGCACCTTTTACTAAACAATCACAGCGAGGCATAACTGACGCTAACAGTACGACATCAAGTAAGGAGGGATGATTTGCAACGATTAAACAATTTTTATCTTGTTTAAGTTTTTCAAGACCGTAAAACTGATAATCGATAATACCTAGCGATTTGACAATCCATAAAAAAATCTTAAAGCTGAAACTAATACTTTTTTGCGCAATAGCGATTCTTTTAGCTTCGTTCCAAACAAATAATCTTAATAAAGTAAACCACAATAGCGATAGTATGAATAATCCATAAGATCCAAATAATATAAATCCAAATGTGGTAGCAATAAGACGCCAAAATATATTGATTTGACGGCGTTGTTTAATTACTTCTCGTTCATCGTCCATAACCAATCTTGAGTATTTCCTTTTACTATGAAGCGCTGTTGCTTATTTAAATAAGCACGTAAAAAAGCAAGCGATTGTGGGTATTTTTCAGCAGGAACAGTTGTTGTTTGCGTTATATTCTGGCAACTGATCTCATTACCTCTTGTTATTATATAGCCAACAGCGTAAGTTGGAACCGATGACTTTATATAACTGTGATATGTATCGGGAATGGTTCCGTCGAAGTCTATTAGTAATACTGTTTTATCTTCTTGCGTTAATACAGATATTGCTTCAATTAATCCTTGTTGAAAACTGTCATAATGAGCAGAAATAGAAGTGATTGGGATTGGTTTTTTGGCAATAATAGTTAACAAACCTGATGCGGTATTATGAACTGATAAAGCAAAATCAGTGGGCGAAATATCACTATTTTGATTGAGCATTGATAAAATTTTATATGTTTTATCTATCTCTCCATGTTGACTGGTAAATACCGCGA
The DNA here is from genome assembly GCF_026536305.1 of Gilliamella sp. B3892. Lineage (NCBI taxonomy): Bacteria > Pseudomonadati > Pseudomonadota > Gammaproteobacteria > Orbales > Orbaceae > Gilliamella > Gilliamella sp. B3892. The sequence continues at coordinate 33,804 of NZ_JAFNOK010000003.1, read as the reverse complement.
GATCGGGAACTTGAGATTGTTTAATTAATTCCATTCCAACTTCTACCGCTAGACGTGATTGAACACTCATCCTGCGAGCTTGCATCATGGGTAAATTGACTAGCTTTGGCAAAGGCAAATTCCAATCATGGTTGGAATTTTTAGACCAATTTTCCCAATCCGATTGATTAGATAGACCAGAAGAGAGAGCAAACCAGTTTTTTATGGAAAAAGAAAAATTCATCTTGATAATGTTTCAATTAACTCTTTACTTAATAATAAATTGTAATATTATTTATTTTTACCAATCCCTAATATGGGGCTGTTTATAAAATACAGTAAAACTTCAAAAAGGCAATAGATTGAAAGGACTCAACACAAAAAAATTTAATTATGATAAGGATATTTATACTGCCTTAGAAGCAATAACTGAAGCACAAAAAATAGCATTTGCACCATTAATGTTTCAAGCTGTTGCGTGTATGAAAAATGAAGGCATATTAGCTCAACTCGATAATGCCGGTAAAACTGGTATGAGTTTAGATGATTTAATGGATAAAGTTTCGTTGTCATCTTATTCTCTTCAGCTTTTATTAGATATTGGATTGAGTATGCATATTGTTTATCAAGATAATGATCATTTTATTTTAGGTAAGGTTGGTCATTATTTGCTACATGACACGATGACGAAGGTAAACTTCGATTTTGTGAAAGACGTGTGTTATCAAAGTATGTTTTATCTTCAAGACTCATTAGCAAATGGTAAACCTGAAGGATTAAAAGTATTTGGTGATTGGAATACTATTTACCCCGCATTACAAGAATTACCTGAACAAGCAAAAAAAAGCTGGTTCGCCTTTGACCACTTCTATTCTGATCATTCATTTCCAGTTGCTTATTCTCATATTAAAGATCTCAATCCTAAGCATATTTATGATGTTGGCGGAAATACCGGTAAATGGGCTATTTTTTGTGCCCAGCAATGTGCAGATCTTAAGATAACACTCTTAGATTTACCTCAACAAATAGCCGTTGCCCAAAATAATATTAAAGCAGCCGGTTTTGATGATCGAATTCATGGTTTTGCCGTTGACTTATTATTAGCCAAACAACTGCCGAATGAAGCTGATGTTTGGTGGATGAGCCAGTTTTTAGATTGTTTTAGTGTAGAACAAATTACCCATATTTTGTCGTTGATTCATGGTAGCATGAGAGAGGATGCAGTTTTATGTATTATGGATCTTTTTTGGGACAGGCAAGCTTTTGAAGCAGGGGCATTAAGTTTAAATGCTTCATCTTTATACTTTACGTGTTTAGCAAATGGTAATAGCCGTTTTTATCATTCGAAGGTTTTTTATCAGTGTTTAAATAGCGCCGGTTTTCACGTTGAAAAGGATATTGATGGCTTAGGATACGGTCATACTTTGTTGATATGTAAAAAACGTTAAATAATATAATTTAGATTAAAGGAGTTAACAATGAAAATTATTAAGTTAATTATAACCACGCTATTTATTACCACATTACTCGGTTGTGCTAGTAAATTTCAAGCACCCAAAAATGTCACTACGCCTGTACAAGGAGTCACAAAAGAGCAAGTTAAACAAGCGATTTTGAATACTTCAACTAATGGCCGTTCAGCTTTTGGTACTTGGAAATTTCAATCAGTAGATAATAACAATATTCGAGGTAGTTTGTTCAACCGTAAATTTGAGGTTGTTGTAAATATTCCTTATTCAGCTAATGGATATTCTATCGAATATGTTTCAGCTAGTGATAATTTAAAAGATAAACGTGGCAATGTTCATCGTAACTATAATCGTTGGATCAACAATTTAGATGCGAGAATTAGAGAAAATATTTTTAAAACAAAATAATTTTACGAAAGTTAAATTATTCAGCTTCTTTGTCAGTGCTGAATATTAAAAATCAAGCTGTTTATAAGCTCAGTTTTTTACTGAGCTTATAAATTAAGTTCCACATTTAGTTTAACTGTGTGCATACTTTAAAATCTTATTGATAATGTTAATTTCTTCAACTACCATATTCTAACAATAATATTAATCGTTAAAATTGAATATCTATTCTTTTCATTGCAGTTTAATATGTAATTGTATTCATATTCTTTTGTGAATATTGCTCCAATCTGACAAATATCTTTTCATATTCTTAAATCATAAATCTTAGCACTTGAGGACAATTATTATGTTTCAATGGCTTTCTGACTGGATTTTAGATGGACTTAGACACTCACCGGAAATTCTATTATTTCTCTCTCTGAGTTTAGGGTATTTAATCGGTGCTATTCGCATTGGTAAATTTCAATTGGGTGGCGTTGCAGGTTCATTACTCGTGGCAGTAGCACTAAGTGTTTTTGGCGTCACAGTTGACGCTGGCGTTAAAGCTGTGCTATTTGCGCTATTTATTTATGCTGTTGGCTTTGAAAGTGGTCCGCAGTTTTTCCGTTCACTGGGTGTAAAAACTTTACGTGAAATATTTTTAGCATTGTTTATTGCTGTTGCTGGCTTTGCAACGGTGGTTATATTGGCAAAATTATTCCATTTAGATAAAGGCCTTGCAGCTGGTTTAGCGGCTGGTGGATTAACCCAATCTGCAATTATGGGTACCGCTTCTGATGCTTTAAGTCAATTAGGTCTGAGTGCTGAAGAACTCAGTAAAATGCAAGGTAATGTCACAATAGGCTATGCTGTGACTTATATTTTTGGTTCGCTTGGTGCCATTATTGTTTGTGTCAATATCCTTCCTAAAATTATGGGCAGTGAAATTAACGATGATGCGATGAAGGCACAAGCTGAGCAACTTCATGGTTCACTTCTTTTAGGTAGCAACCAAAATTTAGCGCTATCAGATGTCACAGGTCGTTTATATCGCATTACCAATAAAATTAATCAAACTGTTGAGAGTGTTGAAAAGCTTGTCGATGGTATCAGTATCGAACGTATCAAACGGGGTAATAATATCCTCGAAGCTAGTCCTGATACTTTATTGAAAGCAAGGGATATTATATTGGTTGTTGGTCATCGTGATTCGATGATTAAAGCGAGTGATTTGCTTGGTACTGAAGTCAATTCCGCTTCTGGCATGGATGTGGTGATGAATACACAAGATGTTGAAATGCGTAATACACGTTATGTTGGTCAAAATTTAACGCAAGTTTTATCGTCTGAAGAAGTGATGAAGTTAAAACATGGCATCTATTTAACGGCTATTCATCGAGACGGACAGCAACTACCACTCAATAATGACATCAATTTAAAATTAGGTGATGTGATTACAATTTATGGTGCTGATAGCGATTTACGTCGTGTTGTGGATAAAATTGGGGCGCCAATCACTAAAAGCGAAAAGACAGACTGGATATTCCATGGTTTGGGCTTGGTTGTGGGGTTAATTATTGGATTAATCGTTATCCGTGTTAGTGATATTCCTATTACTTTAGGTGCTGGTGGTGGTGCATTGTTATCCGGTCTATTGTTTGGTTGGTATCGCTCGCTTCATCAAACTGTTGGTAATATTCCAACAGGGGCATTACAACTATTAAAAGATTTTGGTCTGGCTGGTTTTGTTGCGGTTGTTGGATTAAGTTCTGGTCTTCAAGCCATTGATACCATTCGAGAACAAGGTCTGTCTCTATTTTTAATTGGCGTGGTGGTAACTATTTTACCTATGTTGCTTGCTATCTATTTTGGTAAATATGTATTGGGTTATAAAAACTCAGCGGTATTTGCCGGTGCGTTAGCAGGTTCTCGTAGTGCCAACCCAGCTTTTGGGGAAGTGCTAAACAAAGCAGGTAACTCTACCCCGACTAACTCTTTTGCTATTACTTATGCTTTAGCTAATGTTTTCCTAACATTACTAGGACCATTAGTTGTGGCTTTTGTTTAATTGTAATATCAGATTAAAGGTACAAATTATGAAAAAAATTAAAACAGAGTATGCAAAGTACGCTAATTTAAGCCCTTTTGAATTGAAAGATAACTTAATTAAACTAGCTCAAAGCCACGCCGACCGAACTATGTTAAATGCTGGTCGTGGTAATCCTAACTTTCTTGCTACTTGGCCGCGTCAAGCTTTCTTCCAACTGGGTGTTTTTGCAATTCAAGAATCAGAAATGTCTTATTCTTATTTGAATGAAGGTGTAGGTGGATTTCCAATAAAAGCTGGATTAACAGGGCGCTTTGAGCATTTTGTTCGCCAAAATTATGAAACGCCTGGTGTCGCTTTTTTAGGTAAAGCATTTTCCTATATTCGTGATCAACTAGGACTTGATGAAAACGCTTTTTTACAAGAAATGGTTGAAGGTATTTTGGGATGTAACTATCCTGTACCCGACAGAATGTTGCGTTTTAGTGAAGAAATAGTGAAATCCTATGTTTTGCAACAAATGGGAGCGCAGTATCTTGATCGTGATGATCTTGATTTGTTTGCCGTTGAAGGTGGTACCGCCGCAATGGCTTATATATTTAATTCAATGAAAGAGAATGGTTTGATTCAAAAAGGGGATAAAATTGCAATAGGTGCACCAATTTTTACCCCTTATTTGGAAATCCCAGCTCTTAATGATTATCAATTAGTTGAAGTATTGATTAATGCCGATCCGGATGCAAATTGGCAATATCCAGAGTCTGAATTGCGTAAACTTGAAGACCCGTCAATAAAAGCTTTCTATTTAGTCAATCCATCGAATCCACCGTCAGTTAAAATCGATGATAAAAGTTTAAAAATCATTGCTGATATAGTGAAAAAACGCCCTGATTTAATCATCTTAACCGATGATGTTTATGGTACTTTTGCTGATGATTTTCAATCTTTATTCGCAATTTGCCCTAAAAATACTATTTTGGTGTATTCATTTTCAAAATACTTTGGTGCAACCGGCTGGCGTTTAGGGGTAATTGCTACCACTCGTGACAATGTCATTGATAAAACCATTAAAGCTTTACCTAGTAAAGCTAAACAGGTTTTAAATAAACGTTATAGCTCTATTGTCACTGATCCGCAAAATCTTAAATTTATTGATCGCTTAGTTGCCGATAGTCGTGCTGTTGCCTTGAATCATACCGCCGGGCTATCAACACCACAACAAGTACAAATGGTTCTGTTTGCTTTATGTGAAATGATGGATAATGATCAAAGTTATAAAGCGGCATTAAAATCGCTTATACGTCGACGTGCAGCATCGCTCTATCAGCATTTAGGTCTTAAACATAATACAGATGAAAATAGCGTTGATTATTATACATTGATTGATTTAGAGCATATTTGTCGTGAACTTTACGATGATAAATTTGCTAAGTGGATTTTGAAAAATAAAAATCCTTCAGAGATGTTGTTTAGAATTGCTGATGAAGCAGGTGTGGTTCTGTTACCTGGTAAAGGTTTTGCTGTTCAACACCCTTCAGCACGTGCTTCTTTAGCAAATTTAAATGAGTATCAATATGCTGCAATTGGCTTATCAATGCGTAAACTTGCTCAAGAGTATTATAATGAGTATAAAGGTAAGAAAAAATAACAGCATAATTATCTTTAATTAATACAAATAAAAAGCCCTGATTAGTGCAGGGCTTTTTTATATTTTTTAATTATTAAATATTTTGCTTTAAAAATTGAAAATAGTGGTAAACGTTTTAATTTAAGGTTATTTAAACTGCATTAATTTTCAGTATCAAATCAATGGAAATGACATTGTTTATCCTTGACCATAATAGGCATTTTTTCCATGCTTGCGGTAATAGTGTTTATTTAATAATTCTGTTTGTATTTTAATACCGATATTGAGATTTCGGGTAGCTAATGCCATTGTTGCGACTTCCTCAAGTACTACGGCGTTTTGTACTGCGTCATGTGCAGTAATGCCCCAAGCAAAAGGGCCGTGACCCATAACTAGCACACCTGGAATTGCCATTGGCTCTAATGAACGTTTGGCAAATTCTTCAATAATTACTTTGCCCGTATTGAGTTCATAATCTGTTGCGATTTCGGTTGGGCTTAACGCTCTTGTACAAGGAATATCACCATAAAAATAGTCAGCATGTGTTGTTCCTAATGCTGGAATATCTAAACCAGCTTGCGACCAGATAGTTGCGTAACGTGAATGCGTGTGAATGACTCCGCCTATCTGCTCAAAAGCTCTATAAAGTGCTAAATGTGTGTTGGTATCACTTGAAGGATTTAGCCGGCCTTCTATTTTGTTTCCGTTCAAATCGACGATAACAATATCATCTTCGTTCAGTTGTTCATAAGCAACGCCTGAAGGTTTAATGGCAATCACGCCTTTTTGCCTGTCAATTTCTGATACATTGCCCCATGTAAAGGTGACAAGTTGATAATGCGGCAGTAATAAGTTGGCAGCTAGTACCCGTTGTTTTAATGACGTAAACATATAAAATCCTATTAATAAAGAAGTCATTGAATATTAAGTAAGGACAATTTAATTTAAATTGTCCTTCAATGAGCCTTTATTTGTTTATTTATCAACACCAATATGGCGTAGTTTTTTTCCTGACATTAGGTTTTTTTCGATATGTTCTAACGAAATATTTTTAGTTTCAGGCACAAACAAGATAACAACAAAAATGAATAAGATATTCATGGCGGTGTACAGCCAAAATGTTTGTGCTACACCAATGTGATTTAATAAAGTGAGGAAAGTTGCGCCAATAATCATATTGGATATCCAGTTGGTTGTGGTGGAACAAGTTACACCAAAATCACGGCTTTTTAATGGCTGGATTTCTGAACAAAGGATCCATACCACAGGTGCAGCACTCATGGCATATCCTCCTATACACATAATAGCCATACCGACAGCAGCATAAGATGTGATTGAGGATGTGTTTCCGTTTTCAATTAATTGCAGGCAAATACCAAGTATTAGTGTTCCTATTGCAATAATACCAAATCCAACTTTTAAAATAGGTTTTCGTCCTAATTTATCGACGGTAAAAATTGCAATAAAGGTGGCTAATACAAAAGTGAGTCCAACAATTATGGTTGCAACCATTTGTTGCTCAGTTGTTTGAAAGCCAGCAAGACTAAAAATTTTCGGTGCATAATACATAATAATGTTCATGCCGGTAAATTGTTGCATTGCTTGCAGTGCCATACCAAGGTAAACCGTGCGGCGGACATTTTTATTTGCTTTGAAAAGAGTCCATCCTTCTTGTTTCTCTTTTAAACTGTCGGTAATATCATCAAATTCTTGTTGAATTTTGTTTGGATCGTTTCGAATTAATCGAAGAACTTGTTGGGTTTCCTTTAATCGACCTTTGGAAGCTAGCCAACGAGGGCTATTAGGAAGGAAAATGACTACCAAAAATAAAATAATTGCTGGTATAGCGATAATACCAAGCATCATTCGCCAGTTTCCGGTGAAACTGAAATAGGTATCAGATAAGAAAGCTAATAAAATACCAATTGTTACTAATAATTGATATGCAGCTATCATTTTTCCCCTGATTGTTTCTGGTGCCATTTCAGAAAGATATAATGGTGCCGTATAAGAAGCTATTCCAACAGCAAACCCTAAGATCACCCGCCAAACGAGCAGGACTTCGACATTCGGCGCTAAAGCCGAGCCAAAACAGCTGACAATAAAAAATAAAGCGCCCGCTAGCAAACTATATTTTCTTCCTAGATAAAAAGATAACCAACCATTTGATATGGCACCTAAGGCTGCGCCTAACATCATGGAACTAACTACCCATTCCTGAAGTTGTGTGGTAAGTTGGAATTGGATGGTGATAAACGGTAAAGCACCGGCAATTACGCCAATATCTAAACCGAATAATAATCCAGCCATGGCAGCTGAAAAACCGATTAAAAATGTCATTCTTTTTGCTGAACTGTTTGCCTTTTTATCCATTGGTATAGGTGTATTGATATCCATCTATTTACCCCTTATTTATATCTATTTTAAAAATTATCGGTTATAACTTCTTTAATTTTATGTACCAAATCAGAATGTTATGCATAAGTGTTACCATAGGCGATTTCATTCCAGCGCAATTCATTTCTGAAATTACACATTTCTGTGTTTTCATCAATCACAAGTAATTCAATATTGTGCAGTTGCGCATAGAGTCTAAAATAATCCATTGATAATGCTTGGGTATAAACTGAGTGGTGAGCTCCGCCGGCAAGAATCCACGCTTCGGCTGAAATATCTAATGAAGGTAGTGGTTTCCATACTGTACAAGCTACAGGCAAGTTAGGTAATGGGTACGGTTGTTTAATGGTTTGTAATGCATTAGTTATCAGTCTGAAACGATTACCAATATCGATCAAACTTGCATTGATAGCGTAGCCAGGTTTGGATGCAAAAATAAGGCGTGCTGGATCGGCTTTATTACCAATCCCTAACGGTTGAATATCCAATAATGGTTTAACTTCATCATCAGTGATAGACGGGCAAACTTCCAACATGTGTGAACCGATAACCAGTTCATTGCCTTTGGTGAAATCATAAGTATAATCTTCCATGAAAGCCGTTCCACCAGACAGGTCTTTTGCCATTACTTTCATTGTTCGAAGTAATGCGGCTGTTTTCCAGTCACCTTCTGCGGCAAATCCATAACCTTTTTCCATTAACCGTTGGACGGCAAGACCGGGCAATTGTGCTAAACCATATAAATCTTCAAATGTAGTGGTAAATGCTGAATAATTGCCTTGTTTAAGAAACGTTTTGATACCTAATTCAATTTTTGCTGCTTCAATTAAATTTTGTCTTTTTGGACCATTAACTTGAGCAACAGGGCTAATTTGGTAAAGTGTTTCATATTCCTCAATTAATTGGGCAATATCACTATTATTGATTGAATTAATTACCGAAACCAGATCGCCCACTGCATGTGTATTGACTGAGTAGCCAAATTTTATTTGTGCCGATACTTTATTGCCTTCGGTTACTGCAACTTCTCGCATATTGTCGCCAAATCGCACTACTTTCATTGTTTTTTCTTCATGTATGGCTACACAAACTCTCATCCATTTTGCAATTTTTTCATGTACCTCCTTGTCCTTCCAATAACCTGTGACAATGGAATGAGCTAAACGCATACGAGACCCAATAAAACCAAATTCACGCCCACCATGTGCAGTTTGATTAAGATTCATAAAATCCATATCCATTGAATCCCATGGTACTAGTTCATTAAACTGCGTATGAAGTTGTAGCAATGGTTTTTGTAACTGGGTTAATCCATTAATCCACATTTTTGCTGGAGAGAAGGTGTGTAACCATGTGATTAAACCGACACAATTTTGCGAATAATTAACTTCTTGGCATAAGCGATATATTTCATCCGGTTTAGTGGCTAGCGGTTTAAGAACTATTCTTACTGGTAGATTGGCTTCTTTATTGAAATACTCTGAGACTAATTGGATATTTTTTTTGATTTGCTCAAGTGATTCCGGGCCATATAAATGTTGACTTCCAGCGACAAACCAAATTTCTGCTTCTTCATAAACAAACATATTTCACTCCTTTAAATTTAATTGATAGGTTGGGTGCAAATCTAAACGTGATAATTAGGTTCGCAAGAGGTAGACCAAGTTAGATACTTGCTATACAGCTGCTGATATTTGGCGGCTCTTTCGGCATTTGGAATAAACATTTTTTCGATCTTACTGGACATTATTTTTTGAGCGGTTGGAATGTCGGGATAAATATTGGCTGAAACGGCTGCAAAAATTGCTGCACCTAATGCACAGCATTGTTCTGATTTGACAACTTTTAATTGACGATTCATAACATCAGCACAAACTTGCATAATAACAGGGGATTTTTTGGCTATACCACCTAATGTAACAATATTATTTACAGGGACTTGTTGTTCAATAAAACATTCCATAATTGCTTTAGCACCAAATGCAGTTGATAAAATCAAACCACCAAAAAGTGTTAAAGCATCGGTTGCAATCGTTAAATTGGAGATAACTCCTTTGAGCCGTTGATTAGCAAATGGAGTTCTGCGTCCATTAAACCAATCAAGGATTATTGGGATATTGTCTAAATTAGGGTTTTGAGACCATTGCGTGGCTAGCTGGTTCAATAATGTTTGTTTTAATTGATCAACTTCATATTGTATTTCGGGTAATTGTTTGGTTAATTGGTTAAGCGGCCAACCTAGTAATGTTTGATACCAAGCATACATATCACCAAAAGCTGATTGGCCAGCCTCTAATCCAATATAATTAGGCATTACGCTACCATCAACTTGACCACAAATACCTTTGATTGAACGATCTTTAATGACTTCTTTTTCTGCCAGTAATATATCGCATGTTGAAGTGCCAATTACTTTTACTAAAGTATAAGGCTCAGCACCTGCACCAACCGCACCCATATGGCAGTCAAAAGCGCCTCCGGCAATAACAACTGATGTCGGCAATCCTAGTTTGTCTGCCCAGTGTGATGTGATGACTCCCACTTGCTTATCGGCAGTATAGGTCTCTTTAAACAATGGATAAGGCAGTACATTGACAAGTGAAGGGTCAAGCTTTTCAAAAAATTCATACGGCGGTAAGCCATTCCATTGTTCACTCCAAAAACATTTATGGCCGGCTGCGCATCGCCCGCGTTTAATTTTATTGGGCGCTGTCGTTCCGGATAATAAAGCTGGGATCCAATCACATAATTCAATCCATGATGCAGTTGAATTTTTCACGGCATTATCATGGCGGAAAATATGCATGATTTTCGCCCAAAACCATTCAGAAGAATATACACCACCACAATATTCTAAATACTGAGAATAGTCGGACGTTGCGCATAGCTGATTAATTTCTTCTGCCTCGTTCACTGAGGTATGATCTTTCCATAATACAAACATGGCATTAGGATTATTGGTAAACTCTGGTTTCAGGGCTAGTACATCACCATTATCATTAATTGGGGCGGGAGTTGATCCTGTCGAGTCAACACCAATAGCAACTACATTGTTAGCATAAGTGTCAAGTTGTTTGACTACAGATTGAATTGATAGGGTCATTGATTCAATATAATCAAGTGGGTGATGCCTGAATTGATTCTTTTTCGGATCACAAAATTCACCTTTTGCCCAACGTGAGTAATACACAACTTCTGTTGCTAATTCTTGACCATTTTGACAATCAACCGCTAAAGCCCTGACTGAATCGCTGCCAAAATCTAATCCAATTGCTATTTTTTTATTCATCCGATACCACCTCAAAAACAAATTAAATGGAACTTTTACGGAAGAATAATTAATTTAAGTTTTATCCAGTAGGTTATTTATTGCTATAAATATAGACGATTCTGTCTAGGTATTTTGTTTTGTGATAGAGATCTCACTATTGCTACTATTCAAAAAGAATTTTTATGTAAAAATAAAAAAATCTTAGAAAAATAGGGCGGTAAAAGATGAATACTTTTCAACAAAATGATCCTCTGCTTCCAGGCTATTCATTTAATGTTCATCTTGTATCGGGGTTAACACCTATAGAAAAAGCAGGGAAATTTGATTTTTTTATTGATCGCCCAAAGGGATTAAATGGTTATATAATCAATCTAACTTACGCAGGTCAGGGAACTATTTATCGTAATCAGGAATTTTTTAATTGTCATCCCGGTGATTTTGTCCTATTTCCACCAAAAGAGCCTCACCTGTATGGACGTAAAGACGATGAAAATAATTGGTTTCACTTCTGGATCTATTTTAGACCAAGATCAACATGGAAATATTTGTTAACTTGGGAAAATCGATTAGAAAATACAGGTTTTTATCGCCCTAGCATTAAAGTTAAAGAAGAGCTGGAGCAATTATTTATTAAAATTGTCGAAGTGGGACAATCCACGATTATTTATTCTGAAAATTTAGCTATGAGTATGCTTGAGCAATTTTTAATAAGGCGTGCTCAAGAAAGTTCAGATACGTTTGCACTAAGTATTGATAATCGTGTATTGCAAGTGTGTAACTATCTGATTGATACTCTGGATCAGAATAAATTTTTGTTAGATAACGTTGCTGATAAAGTTTGTTTGTCAACATCGAGAATTGCACATATTTTTAAAGATCAGATGGGCATGTCGATTGGTGAATGGCGACAAGAACAAAGAATAAGTCGTGCAAAGATTTTATTACAAACAACACAAATGAATATTGCTGAAATAGGGCTCTGTTGTGGTTTTGAAGATCAACTCTATTTTTCTCGTATTTTCAAAAAAAGAATTGGCCTTAGCCCACAAAAATATCGCTATAGTACACAAGAGCAAAATAAAAGGAAGATTGAAAATATCAATTCCCTTTATTTATTTGATAAAAAAAGTCATTTTATAGAGAGCTGATATTTTTTGGAACGTTTTGATGATTTTTCATTGTATAATCAGCTTAAAACAACAAATAAATCAACAAATAAAACAATTTAAATCAACTGTAATTTAATTATTATCATTTGTCTTTTAACCAACTATCGGTTTCATATTTATTTGAGTTGCCAACGTTTTATTATCGTTGATATCTGGATAACGTGTTATCAATTGTATTAAACGATACTTTTTTAAGCGCTAAAATTTACAGAGTAACCTGTTTTTATGATGAAATTTTGCATTTTTAATTGTAAATTTTATTTAAATTCTTTAACAATCGGCGAAAATTTGTGCGCTTGTATGGTTTCTGTTTGTAGATATAAATGCATTTTTTGTGTTCTTAATTTTTTTGATAAAAAAAATACATGACATAGGTTACCATTATTGTATATTTTTTAGCAGTTGATAAATGGTGCTTTCCAAAAAAATTTTATCGTTAATTTACCCTAATATTTCTTATTGATTTATATACAAAATTATATAATTAATAATTTTTTAATCCTTTAAATTAATTTAATTTTTACTTAAGATTTTTTTATTCATTTTTAATTTAATTAGAAAAATGAGGTAATGTGCTTATAGTTTCTATTAAGTTCTCATAGTTTCTAAAAGAGCATTAATTAGTTATCCGGCTTAAGTTTGTAATTTAAACTTTAATCGTGTAATTTATTTTCTACTTAAGGTTGTTTATTGATCATCCTTAAAAAAAGGAAATGGAAATTCAGGAGAAGTTATGTCAAACAGTTTTCAAAACGAAGTCCCTGCTGCTCGTGTTAATATTAGTTTAGATTTACATACTGGCGGTGCGAAAAAGAAAGTCGAATTACCCCTCAAAATTTTATCTATTGGCGATTATGGTCGTGGCAAGGATAAACGCCCTCTTTCAGAAAAAGAAAAGGTATCTATTAACAAAAATAATTTCAATGCAGTTCTTAAAGATTTTAATCCGCAAGCCAAAATTAGTGTTCGTAACACACTTGCAGATGATGGCAGTGAATTTAATGTTGATTTATCTTTTGAAGATATGAAAGATTTTTCCCCCGAACAAGTTGCTAAAAAAATACCACAACTCCGTTCTTTACTTGCAATGCGTAACCTTTTAAGAGATTTAAAATCAAACTTATTAGATAACGCTACTTTCCGTTATGAGCTTGAAAAAATAGTGAAAAACGAACAATTAACTGATGAGCTTCGAGCTGAGTTAGAGTCAATTGTATCTGAAAGTGAAAAGTAGAAATTCAATAAATTAAAACTTTATTTTTTGGACAAAATATAAAGTTTTGGTAGCAATTAAGAGAATAGAGTTATGAACATTAAAAAGCAAGACAGCACAACTAAAACGGTTGTACATGAGAATGGCAGTGTTTACCAATCTTTGTTTGATAAAATCAATTTAAATCCAATTGAAAAAGCTGGTGAAATTGATAAGTTTGAAGATAACGAAGTACTATTTGAATCTTCGCAAGATGAACGTGTTACAATGGCGATCAATATTTTACTTAAATTGATCCAAAGTTCATCGCAAAAAATTGAGAAGCTAGATAAACATTTATTAGATTATCATATTAGTCAAATAGACCAAAAATTAAGCCGTCAACTTGATGAGATTATGCATCACGAAACATTCCAGGAGATCGAAGGTACTTGGCGTGGGCTTAAATTCTTAGTTGATCGTACTGATTTTCGTCGTAATGTAAAAATTGAATTATTAGACGTCTCAAAAGAAGAACTACGACAAGATTTTGAAGATGCACCGGAAATAATTCAAACTGGTTTCTATCGACATACCTATATCCAAGAATATGATACCCCGGGTGGTGAGCCAATTGGTGTAACGATTTCAAATTATGAATTTGATCGTAACCCACAAGATATCGCCTTGTTACGTAATGTTTCCAAAGTAGCGGCCGCTGCGCACATGCCATTTATTAGCTCTGTTGGTCCTAAATTCTTTGGTAAAGAAACCATGGAAGAGGTCGCAGCAATCAAGGATATTGCTAATTATTTTGACCGTGCTGAATATACTAAATGGAATAGTTTCCGTGAAACTGATGATTCTCGTTATATCGGATTAACTTTGCCAAGAGTTCTTGCGCGTTTACCATATGGTCCAGATACCATTCCTGTCCGTAGTTTTAATTATATTGAAAATGTTAAAGGTTTAGATCATAACCGTTATTTATGGGCTAATGCATCTTATGCTTTTGCAGCTAATATGGCGAAAAGTTTCATTCGTAATGGTTGGTGTGTTCAAATCAGAGGACCTCAAGCTGGCGGATTGGTTGAAGACTTACCTATTCACCTTTATGATTTAGGTACCGGTAATCAAGTTAAAATTCCAACCGAAGTGCTTATTCCGGAAACACGTGAGTTTGAATTTGCTAATTTAGGATTTATTCCATTATCATTCTATAAAAATAGAGATTATGCATGTTTCTTCTCGGCAAACTCAACGCAAAAACCGGCTCTTTATGACACAAAAGAAGCAACTGCTAACAGTCGTATTAACGCTCGTTTGCCTTATATCTTCTTGTTATCACGTATTGCGCATTATCTGAAAGTTATTCAGCGTGAAAATATTGGTGCAACAAAAGATCGTCGTTTGCTTGAACTTGAATTGAATAAATGGGTAAGCAATTTAGTGACTGAAATGACAGATCCTAGTGATGAAGTACAAGCTTCTCATCCATTAAAAGAAGCTAACGTTATTGTAGAAGATATTGAAGATAATCCAGGATTCTTCCGCGTTAAAACCTTCTTAATTCCTCATTTCCAAATTGAAGGAATGGATATTAATTTATCAATGGTATCTCAGATGCCAAAAGCTAAAGCATAAGTGTTTTAGCCTGATTTCATTAATATCTAATAAGGAGTGTTAGACCTGATGAAACTATTTCGTCCATTATGGAACGAAGGCGTCTTTTTGACGCCTCAACAATTCCAGCAGCAAACGTTGTGGCAACAATTCTCTTTACAAAAATTAGCTACTTTAGCCGTAGCTAACCCTTGGGGGATTGAAAGTCTTACAATTGATACTTATGCGCTTACTGTAGATAGGTTGCAAGCTGAATCAATCAATATTCGTTTTCCTGATGGTGTTGTTATCAATACGGATGTTGCTGATAAATTACCTGAGGCCAGAATATTAAATATCGATGTTCCGCCGGAGCTTGATGAAGTAACCGTTTTTATCGGTATTCCACTTTTGCAAGCCAATGGTGGGAACTGTTTACAAGAAAACCAGCGTCTTGAAAGACCACTTCGTTTTCGGCAAGAATGGGTTGAAGTTCCAGATTTGCTTGGCCAAAATGTCCAAAGTATTGCTGTCGAGCACTATGCGTTAACATTCTTATTTGATTTTGAAAATCAGAGTGATTATTTAACTTGTCCTGTTGCTCGTTTAAAACGTGATCTTAATGGGCGATTTGTGCTTGATTTAGAATACCTTCCACCATCGCTAAATTTATTTACGCAAAGTGGTACTCTTGTCAAAGAGTTAGAACTTTTATGTATTCAAATGCAAGCAAAACGTCACCATTTAATGGGAATGCGACATGAACGTAATCAGCAAATTGCAGAATTTGCTACAGCAGATGTGTCTTTGTTTTGGCTTTTAAATGCGTTAAATACTTATGAACCTCAGATTAGATTTTTTCGGGATAATCCCTCAGTTCATCCTGAAAAGCTATACCAAACACTAACTGCGTTTACTGGTGCATTGTTAACATTTTCATTACTCAATGATGTTGATGGTATTCCTGCATACCAACATAACAATCTTAATGAAGTTTTCCCTCCTTTGTTTGGGCTAGTACGTAACTTGCTTGAAGAGAGCTTGCCGTCTCGAGTCGTTAAAATTGAATTAGTTCATGATAAAGATACCTTGTGGACAGGACAATTAAATGATTCTCGGCTTGTTGAGGAAGCTGATTTTTATTTGTCAGTTCGCTCGAGTATGCCTGGGCATCAATTACAATCAAGATTTCCAATCTTGTGTAAAGCAGGTGCGCCAGATGATGTCAGACAAATTATTCATTCTGCATTATCAGGAATACCAATTAAAGCATTAAGTCATGTGCCTGCTGCAATACCAGTACGTTTAGACAATCAATATTTTGCATTAGATCTTTCACATGAAGCAGCAAAAAATATGTTGACTGCCCGTTGTTGTGAATTTTATGTGCCAAGAGCAATGCCTGATATTTCATTAGAGCTGTTTGCAGTTTTACGATCATAGGGACGAATTATGAGTATAGAATCTAACCCAATTAATATTGATCAGCTACTACGTGATTCGATCTTGGTTGTAGTTCAGTTAAAAGCTAAAGCTGATATCCCCTCAGGTCATAAATTGTATGAGCTTTGTAAACAGCAAGTTTTAAACGTTCAAGAGCAGTTACATAATGCGCAATACTCTCAAGATGTCATTGATGACATTTGTTATGCTTTATGTGCCTTATTGGATGAAACTGTGCTACTTTGCCATCGTGATAACCCCAAAAATCAAGATTATGATGAGTGGTTAGGATCGCCGTTGCAAGTCATTTATTTTAATACTCATAATGCAGGTTATGATCTGTTTGAAAAAATACGTTCCAGACTTAAGGCTGATAAAAAAGCAGAGTTAGTGTTGGCTTGTTTTGATAGAGTTTTAGGGCTAGGTTTTCAAGGTTGTTATCTGGATAAACCGCAAATGGAACGAGAACATCTAATTTTAGCTTTACGTGAATCATTACGTGAATACGAACCAGATCAATCTTATCCAATTATAGAACAGCCGAAAACGTATCGTTATCAAGGTCGTAAAGCCATTTTGTTAGCATGTACCGCATTGTCAGTTATGGCTGTTATTGGACTTTACTTTGTGTTGGATAATCAACTCGATAAATTAGTTAAGCAACTTGTTGGTTAGAAAGGTTTATTATGAGCGATTACCCAAAGTATATTCAAATAATATATGCATTAGTCTTAAGCCTATTGTTATTATTCGTTTTTTTGCCAATTACAATAGGTTGGAAGATATTAGGTTCAATTATAGTTTTCGCTATTGCAGGTGGATGTTTTTGGCAGATGCTTCGTTATCGGCGTGTGTTAGCGGCCTCTACGGCAAATATTCAATTTTTAACGGAAAAACTTGATTTATTACCTGCAAGACAACGTTATCGTTTACCCATTTTATTAGTGACTGGTAGTGCAGCAAAAGATTTTTTTCCTGAAGATTTAACATTAGCTCAATCAAATGTCTTAGTCTCTTCAGAAGCAGTTTGGATATATGTCGATGAGTACTCACATTTACCAATAGTCTATGATTCATTGATTGCTAAATGGCCTGACATGTTAGGTCGTGTCGGGGTATTTTTGGCATTAAATCCTGAAATAGAAGATAAACAAGGTTTATTTGTTGCAAAATTGCAAGCATTTCGGCAGTCTTGGGTTGATACTTGTCGTATAGCAAAATATCAATTACCTGTTTATTTATCGGTACATATTGGGCTAAATGACCTGATTTATGATGAGTATAATCCTTTACCGGTTTACTGGTTTCAGTCAGTTAATCAAAAGTTATATTTACTCGATCGTTATTTATCACCAATCAATAATTGGGTTAATGATATCAAGATCCCAAGTGATGAAAGGGAAAGGCGCTTACGACTTCGTCCATTTCTCAATGAAACTCAATCATGGTTTGAAACTAATGTTTTAACGACGTTAATTAGTGAGAAACAACCGATTGCTAAATGTGTGCCATCAGGAGTGGTGATTTACCCAACGAATAAAACGCTTATAAATGAAAATATAATGCAAAAACTATGGGAAAGTGCGACTACCTTATCACTTCCTAATACTCACACTATTCAAGGCGGTATTACTCCACCAGATAGTTTGATTAAGTTTATGCCAATAGCGTATCCATTTTCTCATATGTGTTCAATGGTTTGTGGTTTAATCATGATTACTTCACTGTTTATCATGGGCTGTTTAGGCGCTTCATTTTGTAATAATGTTAAGTTTATTAGTCAAATCCAGAATGATATTCATCACTATCGTTTAATTCCAATGAATAACTATGAAGAAAAACGACAAGCATTGGATGTATTAAAAAACGATAAGTCATTATTAAATGAATATTTTACGCAAGGAGAACCTATCCGTTTAGGAATGGGGTTATACCGTGGTTCACAACTTGTGGAGCCTTTAAATGTATCAATGAGTGACTATGTGGCAAAACCACCAGAACCTGAGAAAGTAATAGTCGAAAAAACGGAAGTTATCTTCAAAGAGCCACCTCCGTCCATTCGTCTTGATAGTTTAGCTTTGTTTGAAAGTGGACAAGCAAATTTAAAAACGGGATCTGAAAAAGTATTAATTAATGCTTTAGTTGATATCAAAAAACAGATGAATACCAATCCGGAAACAGGCTGGCTAATTATCATTGCAGGTCATACCGATTCGGTCGGTGATGAGTTAAAAAACGAACAATTATCATTTAATCGTGCAATGTCGGTACGTGATTGGATTTTAAAAGCCAGTGACTTACCGGAGACCTGTTTTGCCATTCAAGGGCATGGAGCCAAAAAACCTTTAGTGAGTAACGACACGCTAGAGGGTCGTGCTAAAAATCGAAGGGTAGAAATTAATTTAGTTCCTCAATCGTCAAATTGTATTTGGTCGAGAGAAAACTAAATATGTAAAGCAAAAACAACAAAAGGAGACAAACAATGGCTGTTCCAGCTTATATGTTTTTAAAGGATGATGGCGGTGCTGAAATCAAAGGTTCTGTAACCGTTGTTGGGCGCGAGGGTAGTGTTGAAGTGGTTGAGTTTGACCACCGAGTATACATCCCTACAGATGGTAATACAGGTAAATTAACAGGTACACGTGTACATAAAGCACTTGAATTTGTTAAAGAAGTTGATGCTTCATCGCCTTACCTTTACAAAGCCGTTACTACCGGTCAAAACTTACAATCAGTTGAGATCAAGTGGTACAAAATTAACGATGCGGGTCAAGAAGTTGAGTATTTCAATACTTTAATGGATGGCGTTAAAGTTGTTTCTGTTAAACCAGAAATGCACAACATCAAAGATCCAACAAAAGAGCAATACAATCACCTTGAGCGTATTGAACTTCGTTATGAAAAAATTACCTGGACTTATAAAGATGGCAACATCATTCACTCAGACAGCTGGGTAGAAAGCCGAGGTTAATTTAATTAACACAGCCCTTATTAGCCATTAATAGGGGCTGTCATAATAATACTAATAATGTAATTAGAAAAGGACTGCAAATGATTACTGACCCCTCTATCTTATTGAGACGACTAAATTCTTATTGTGCAAAATCTTTAGAAGCGGCTGCTGGATTATGCCAAACAAGAGCTCATACAGAAGTTACACTTGAACATTGGTTATTGAAATTATTAGAGCAGGGTTCAGGCGATATAACAATCATAGCTAGACATTATCAACTTGATATGGATAAAGTCTGGTCTGGATTACTTAAATATCTGGATTTCTTACCACATACAATCGATTCCAAACCTAGTTTATCATCATCATTAATAGCGGTAATTCAATCAGCATGGCTGAAGGCATCATTAGAAGATCAAGAAGAGATGATCCGTTCTGTCCATATTTTACAAGCTTTAGTTGAAATGCCACACTGTCTTAAAGCTCAAGATGCATGGCAATTATTGAGTTTACCAGCTGTTTCATTAAAAAAAATTCGTTCGAAATTAGATACGGTATCTGATGAAAACCCACTATATCAATACAACTATTATTCAGATTCAACCTCAACATCTGCTGAAACTTTAGATATTAATACACAAGTTAATAAAGAAACAGCAATGAACAGAAATGAAAAATCTGGATCATTCGAAAATACAACAAATAGTGACAAACCGAATACACAGGCAAATCATCATAAAGCTGCCCTTGAGCGCTTTACAGAAAATGTAACTGAAAAAGCCAAAGCCGGAAAAATTGACCCAGTTTTTGGTCGTGATAGTGAAATCAGACAAATGGTAGACATATTATCACGTCGCCGTAAAAATAATCCAATTTTAGTTGGTGAACCAGGTGTGGGTAAAACAGCTCTTGTGGAAGGATTAGCACTTCGTATAGCTGAAGGAAACATCCCCAAAAATCTTGAAAATGTAAGCATACTAACGCTTGATTTAGGTTTACTACAGGCTGGTGCAGGCGTTAAAGGTGAATTTGAACAGAGATTAAAAAATGTGATTGATGCAGTACAACAATCACCAACTCCGGTACTCCTTTTTATCGATGAAGCACATACTATTATTGGCGCAGGTAATTCAGCCGGGGGAGCAGATGCTGCTAATTTATTAAAGCCAGCATTAGCAAGGGGTGAATTACGCACTATCGCAGCCACAACTTGGTCTGAATACAAACAATATTTTGAAAAAGATGCTGCATTAGAACGCCGATTTCAAATGGTTAAAGTGGATGAACCGGATGATGAAAAAGCATCCCTTATGTTACGTGGCTTGAAATCAAGATACGCTAAGCATCATGGCGTGCATATTTTAGATGAAGCAGTGAAAACGGCCGTTTCGCTATCTCGTCGATATATTAGTGGCCGCCAATTGCCGGATAAAGCAGTCGATTTACTCGACACTGCATCTGCTCGTGTTCGCATGGGGCTTGATACTATCCCTGAATCGATCACTGAACTCGAAGCAAAAATTGCCTCTTTTAACATAGAAAAACAAGCAATCGAAGCAGATTTTGCGCTAGGTGAAAAAATATCAGATGAACGTTTAAATGAAATAGCGTTGCAGTTAACCCAATTGACAGATCTTTTGAATAACAAACAGCAGCAATTTGAAAAAGAGAAAAAAATAGTTGAAAAATTAATAGCATTGAGACAAAAACTTACCAATAAATCTGATAAAAAAGTACTTAGTCAATTAAGTGATATGCAAAAAGAATTGTCAGATCTACAAGGTAACATGCCTTTACTATCACTTGACGTTGACAGTCGGGTGGTCTCTGCTGTTATTTCTGACTGGACTGGTGTACCTTTAGAAAGTTTATTAAAAGATGAACAAAGCCACTTGCTTTCTCTCGAGGAAGATTTAGGAAAACGAGTTGTAGGCCAAGATAATGCACTTTTTGAAATCGCTAAACGAATTCGTGCAGCAAAAACAGGACTAACTTCAGAAGATGCTCCTATGGGCGTATTTTTATTAGTTGGTCCTTCAGGTGTTGGTAAAACAGAAACGGCATTAGCACTTGCTGATACTTTATTTGGTGGAGATCAATCAATTGTAACGATTAATATGTCGGAATATCAGGAGTCACATACTGTATCACAACTTAAGGGGTCACCACCAGGATATGTAGGATATGGACAGGGAGGTGTGTTAACCGAAGCTGTTCGCAAAAGACCTTATAGTGTTGTATTACTGGATGAAGTTGAAAAAGCACATCGTGATGTTCTTAATTTATTTTATCAAGTATTCGACCGTGGGTTTATGCGTGATGGTGAAGGACGTGAAATTGATTTCCGTAATACTTTGATATTAATGACCTCTAATTTGGGTAGTGATGAACTAATGGCGCTTTTTGATGAAATGCCAGATGCAGATACAGCTACTCAGCAAGAACTATTACGCCCAATTATACGAGAACATTTCCAACCTGCGTTATTAGCTCGTTTTCAAACTGTGATTTATACGCCACTAGGTCAACAAGCTTTACGTAAAATTGTTGAAATGAAACTCAATAAAGTTGCTAGCCGATTACAAAAACATTACAAGATAGTGTTTGAAGTTGGTGAAAAATTATATGACACATTAGTGTCGGCTTGTCTTTTACCTGACACTGGTGCTAGAAATATTGATAGCATATTAAATCAGCAAATTTTACCTGTGGTTTCAAATTTACTTTTACAAAGAAGTAATAGCACAGATAGTGAAGTACCAAAACTAATACTCGATTTTAACGAGTCAGAAGGTATTGTGCTTGAGTGGGGGAATGAACAAAGTAAGGCTGAGATTAAAAAAAATAAGTCTCAAAAAGCGACAAAGGTGAAGGCTCAATCAACAGAAAAAACAAATAAAAAAAGTAAACCAGTTAAAAAGGATAAATAAAATATAAAGATAAATACCTTTTAAGGAATAAAAGGGGGACATAACATGGAAAATGAGTTAACTGATCTCATGATATTTGTTAGTAAAGACTAATTAGCTAACAGTTTAGGTTAGCTAAAGTTGCTCAACTTTTCTGGCGGATGATGAGGTTAGTTTTCTCATAGTTATTTGTCCATGTTAATGGTGATTAACAACAAAGCTAAACTAAGAATATAACTAGGCTATTTGACTGTTTTATTCGAAGTGAACTTGTTATAAATCATTTTAGATAAATTGCTTTATTTATGTTTGATCTTCAGATTTAACATACTTTAGCAAGGTAATGATTAAAAAAGATTATCAGTTTTAATACTATTTTAATGAATCTAAAATCTTTAATTCAAAAAGTGGAAAATAACCTAGAATCATAAAGGAATATAAATGGGTAGAAACGTCGTACGATTGGGTGATCCAACAACACATGGAGGTAGGGTGATTTCGGTATCGTCAAAAACGAATATAGAAGGTAAGTTAGTAGCGCTATTAGGGGATTTAGTCAGTTGCCCTTTACCCGGTCATGGTGTAAACCCAATTATTGAAGCTTCCACTTATACATTCTCAGACGGTAAACCTGTTGTTATGGATCAATGTGCCTGTGCTTGTGGCTGCAAGGTTATTGCAACAACCACTACATCGGAGATTGATTAAAATTATGTCTTGGCCTAAACCAAATACTCTAAATATTATAAAACCACCGGTAAAGTTAAACCGTGGAAGGTGGTTTCTTTTCTTTATTGTATTATTTATTATTACTTGTTTAATTCTTGCTGCAATTTGGCCAAGTAAAAATTTTCACTCTCAGTGGATGTATTGGGCGGTGGCAACATTTATACCAACTTTAATCGGTGGTTCCGCTTTTGGCATACGATTATATCTTTATGGATTATCTCAAGAAGAATATGAAATATGGCAACAGGAACAGCAAAAGGTCGATCAAAACTGGCAAAAATGGGCAATGCAGTCATTAGTTGTTCTCGATAGTTATTACTCCATACCAACACATATAACTAGTATGGAAATCTATAGTAATGCATCGAATATAGACTCTCAAGTTAATAAGTCACTAGAGTTTGAAGGGGATGTAAAAGCCGAAAGGTACATTGAGGATCTTTTTTTCGCGATAAAAGATACACTAATTCAATTACCTTCTACAGAACACCTGGACATTAAAGTTTTGTCTTCACCAGATAGTTTTAGCTATATAGATCAAACTATTAGTCATGCCTATAAAAATGCCCAAATATCGTTAGGTTATAATCTATCTCATCAGATTTTGCAAAATACAAATATAGAAAATTTAATTGAAAATATTGATTCATCTCAGCCAGGAGTCCAATTAATTATCATTAATAACGCTAAATCAAATGGTTCAGCGTTTGTTGCTGCTTTTTTGTTGACCAATAAAACTTATTATCAAGAGCTAAACATTAGTTTTGCGAAAAGTGAAATTTTAAGACCGATGATATCGAATGATTTGACCACTGATTTAAAACAGATGGTTGATATGCAATGTGCATTAGAAGAGATCAATCAGCTTTGGTTCACAAACATCGACAGTAAGGAAAAAATTAATATTATAAAACAGTTAGCTGATTATCAGATCGTTCCTGAACATCTATATATGCTTGAGATTTTTGTTGGAAATCAAACCGAACTTTCTTATTGGCTTGCATTGGCATTAGCCTGTGAAATGATAACGATAACTAATCAAAATAACTTAATTGCTTCGCAAAGTATGAATCAAAAGTTACTTTCAGTAGTCAAGGGAATGTAAAAAAGGGAAATGGAGTTGTAAATGAGTCACAAATGGAAACGTGCTGGATTATTTTTCATTATTTTATTAAGTGCTGTATCTATAGCCTTAGGTCTTTTTTTCTGGGGTGATGAATTAGGTTTTACTACATTTGGACGTAAATTGGAAATGTGGGTCTATTGTATGCTGTTTATATTAGGCTTACTTTTAATTCCCGCAATCATTACCAATAGCCTTCGTATTGCAGCAAAAGATAAAATCAAGCGTGAAGCGCTTAATCCTAATGAAACAGCAAAACCAATAAAAGTAACCCCTTTCCCTGAATTTGCAGAAATTCAAAAAAAATGCCGCTATATTTCGGGGCTTTTCTGGCGTTATAAAATTAGAAAATGTTTAGTCATAGGTGCATCATCGGATGTGGAGTCAGCATTTCCTCGTCTACAACAAAATCAATGGCAGTTAAACGATAAAACTTTAATGATTTATGGTGGAAACATAGAAGATCCACTCAATACACCTTGGTTACTGGCGTTAAAAAAGCAATTATCAAGAATTATTCCGTTTTTTCTTAAACCTTTAAATGCAATAATTTGGGTTGTACCTAATAACTATCTTAATGAAACTCCTTGGCAACAATTAACCATTGAAAAAGCGATAACACAATTTAAATCACGTGATAAGTTGTTAAAATGGTCAGCGCCAGTTTATCTTGTTGCTACAGAAAATAGTGAGTGGTCACAAAAGGATCGCATTGAGCAAAGTGTCGGTTTACTTTTGCCAACATTAAAAAAAGATACAATGGCATCCGTTGTATCGTCTCTTAATGAGCTTTCGATATTGTGTAGTAAGCGTGGCGTTCAACAAATTAAAGTAAACAGTAACTATTCTTTTCTTTTAAATCTTAGCCAAAAACTTGTTAAAGGTGATATCAATAAGATTGAAAATTACCTATTAACATTAACCTCTCTGCCTTTTTCACCACAGGTGAGAGGGTTGTTTTTTATACCTAATCAAACCTCATTAATGGAAGATAGCCCATTTTATGATAATTATCTATTAATGACACCGACATGGCAGTCGATTAGTGATGACGCTAATCAACAGCAAGGGCGACGCATGGGAATTCAATGGGGAATGGTTTCAGCTTGCGCCTTTTTGGGGCTTTTAGTTATTAGCGGTATAGGTATTGTCACTTCTTACTTTAATAATGCCTCGCTTATTGATAGTACAATTGAATTGGCAAAACAAGCTGATAATTCTGTTAAGCAAGATTATCTGTCCAAATTGCAAACACAATTTCAATTACAGCAGCGTGTAGCGCAATTGCTTCACCGTCAGCAACATGGCTCGCCATTATCACACCGTTTTGGGTTAAACCATAATGATGAATTGTTACAAAAATTATGGCTTACTTATAAAGTGACTAATTCACGTAATATTGCAACGCCGTTTCATGATCTTTTGACCAACTATTTAGTTTCATTAACAACGCTACCGCCTGAAAGCCCGGAACGAAAAAAATTAGTTGATTCAGCTTACGACTATTTGAAAGCTTATTTAATGCTAAGTCATCCTGATAAAAGTGATGGACACTATTTAAGTGATTTTGCCGCTCAAAATTGGCGAGCACCAAAAGAGATAAAAGATGGTGACTGGCAACAAATAATGCCAGAATTAGTTCGTTTTTGGGGACAAATGCTGAATTTGCACCCGGAGTGGAGCCTTTTTGAAGATAAACAACTTGTCAAAAGTACACAAAAAATACTGATAAATAAAATTGGCGTAAAAAATGCCGTTAACACGTTGTATCAAGAGATAATTCAGCGAGCAAGCCAACAATATTCTAATCAAAGTTTAGATCAATTGCTTGAAGGAATTGATAGCCATTTGTTGTTTTCTAATGAGACCGAAATTCCAGGTGTCTATACTCGTAAAGCTTGGGAAGGGTTAATAAAAGAAGAAATTGAAGATGCTGCAAAAATGCGACAAGAACAAATAGATTGGGTATTAGGTGATGATAATCAAAGCAACTTAACTGCTTCGATTGCGCCTGAAATTTTAAAAAAACAGCTGACAGATCAATATTTCAGTGAATATAGTGCTGCATGGCTTGATTTTTTAAACACAATTAAATGGCAACAAGCAGATAATGTTTCAGATGTAATTGCACAATTAACCTTACTCGCCGATAATCGCCAGTCTCCCTTAATTGCATTAATCAATGTTATTAAATATCAGTCAGAAGTTGAATATAAAGGCAATGGCATATCCGATAATTTAATGCGTACAGCACAACAAATTATGGGTAAAAAGAATCAATCAGTTTTACCAATGCCAGAAGAAAATGAGTCATCAGGGCCTTTAACTGCCACTTTTGCACCCGTATTGAGTTTGCTTAAGAATGATAACAACAATGGATTATCACTACAAACTTATCTATCTCGTGTTACTCAAGTGCGCTTAAAATTACAAAATGTAACTAACAGTCAAGATCCTCAAGCTATGATGCAAGGTCTGGCAAAAAGTGTTTTCAAAGGTTCTTCCGTTGATCTAACTGAAACACGAGATTATGGCAATTTAATTGCCGCTAATTTGGGCGATGAATGGTCTGGATTTGGTCATAGCTTATTTAAACAACCCCTAGAACAATCTTGGCAAGTAGTTTTAACTCCTGCCGCTGATAGTTTTAATAGTGTTTGGCAAAATTATGTTGTTAATCAATGGGAAAAATCTTTCGCCGGTCGTTACCCGTTCAAAAATAGTGATAATGAAGCTTCTTTATCAGAAGTTGCTCGTTTTTTAAGGAGTGATACAGGTATTATCGATAACTTTATTGTCAATGAGCTTAATGGTGTATTAGAAAAGAAAGGGGGAAGATGGGTAGTTAATGCGGTTAATGCTCAAGGGCTTAATTTTTCACCAGCATTTCTAGAAACATTAGAATTATTTAATGATATTTCCTCGGAACTAATAACTTCAGGTGATGTCGCATTATCTTTCGATTTAATGCCGCGTAGCGGTAATCAGATTGTTCGTACAGAATTAATTATTAATAAGCAAAGATCAGAATATTTTAATCAAGCCCCGACATGGCAACGGTTTAATTGGCCGGGCGATGGTTATTCTCCTTATTCACAACTTAGCTGGAGCACAGATGAAACTGGCTTGAAGCTTTTTAATTATTACCATGGTGACTGGGCATGGATACGCCTGTTAGAAAAAGCGTCAGTTAAACAACTTGATTCCAGCCGTTTTGAAGTGGTTTGGAAAACATCAGATGGCAAAAGGTTACGCTATATTTTAAGGACACAGTTAGGTAGTGGTCCATTGACTTTATTAAAATTACGTAACTTTAACTTACCAGATAGGGTATTTGAGTAAGTATTTATAAGAGATAGATAATGGAATACGATTATGTTTAGTCAGCTACTAAGCCGTTTATTTGGTACACAAGACCCAGATGAATCAATAAAAAAAGAGTTAAATCAAAAGTGGGCTGATTGGTTAGAGCCAATTAGTTTGGAAAAACCAACTGGTGAAGATTTAACTTATCATGATACTTTTCAGGAGATAAAAGAGGAGATTGCTAAACTTTCTGGTATTGATTATCAAATGGTTGCTATTGAAAGCGAAAATATACTAAAACAAAATAGTAAAGATATTCGAGTTGCAACTTATTATTGTTTAGCTCGCCTAAATTTAGATGGTGTTGACGGCTACACCGATGGGGTTGAATTACTGGCTGGATTACTCGATAAATTTGGAACAATAATTTACCCTTCACGGCATAATATTCGAAAAAATGCTATTGAGTGGTTAGCAAACGCTAGATTTATAGAGTTATTAGCTAATTTAAGACCACTACCTGAAGCTAATCTAACACGAATCATTTTTGCTTTAAATTTGATTGAAACGACATGCCAATCACTATTTGTAAGTGAAACATCTGAACAATCTATCGAAGCACCAGACCTATCCGCACTGGTCAGCTTTTTTAGTAATAACTTGAAGCATGAAGCCAAAAATTCTCAAGTTGAAGTTGCTACCGCAAGTGAGCCTCAAGTCATACCGGCATCGGAATCAACACCTAAAATAGTCGATGTTAAAATTGGATCGCAACGAGAATTACTCGATCAAGCACGTAAAATGGCGGTTTTCTTACGTGAGAAACCCGAAGGTTATCTTGCGGCAGCTCGCTTTTTACGAATTTTGCGCTGGGATACAGTTTTGGAGTTACCACCTACTGATCATCGAGGAAGAACACGTTTACCTGCACCAAGAGCTGAGCTAAAACAAAATATCAGCCGGTTAATTATTCAGCAACAATGGTTAGATCTTTTCGAACGTGTAGAGGCTGCTTTTATGGAGGGGGCTAATCATTTTTGGTTAGATCTTCAACGTGCAACCGTGCTTTCTTTCCAAAAAATGGGCGGACAATATCAAGCATGGGCTGATATATTTTTAACAGATATTGGCTTAATGCTTGAACGGTTAAATGGAATTGAGAGACTGAGCTACGAAAATGGTATGCCTTTTGCCGATGATGAAACACTTAGTTGGATAGCCAGTAATGCCCGTATTCACCATTTAGATGAAGGTGACAGTATCGCCCCTATTTCTATATCTGGTGAGAACAACTGGAGTGAAATAGAAACGCAAGCGTTAGAATTGGCTCATAGTGAGAGTTTAGAGCAAGCCTTTCAATGGTTACAAAATATGCCGTCAATCAGAACAGCAAAGCAGCGGTATCTAGTTCAATATACACAAGCAAGAGTTGCTGAACAATTTGGCAAACATGATGTTGCCTTAAATTTATTGACAGGCTTAAATGGCCAACAGCAAGGTATCTCATTTTTGGAGTGGGAACCTGAATTACTATTTGATGTTAAACGTTGTCTGTTAAGGTTATTGAAGCAGAAAAATAAATCTAAAGATAACACAAAAATAGAGCTGTTGGAGAAAATAGACTTATTACAACATGAATTAATGCAGCTTGACCCTGCTCGAGCATTGAGTTTTATTTAACGATAAATTCAACTAACGGTCTGAATAAAAACAGGCGAAATAAATTCAATAAAATATAACGTTACAATAAAAGAGATAAACAATGGATGATTTAATTTTAGGCTACTATGAATCGGAAATGCGATATTTGCGAGAGGCCGGAAAGGAATTTGCAAAAATACATCCTGATAGAGCGAATTTATTAAATTTAGATAATGTCGGGGACAGAGACCCTTATGTGGAGCGATTATTTGAAGGATTTGCTTTTTTAACAGGACGATTACGTCAAAAGATTGATGATGATTTACCTGAGTTAACTGAAAGCCTAGTGACTTTACTTTGGCCTCACTATTTACGTTTAATTCCGTCATTATCAATCGTTGAATTAACGCCTAATTTTTCGACATTATCACGTCAAGAGTTAATCCCAAAAGGTTTACAAATGCAGACTGAACCTGTTGGGCAGGTTGGCACTAAATGTCCATTTAGAACAACTCAGGCGGTAACATTACAGCCAATTAAAATCAGTCAAGTTAACCTTGGTATTAATCATGATGGTCGAAGCATGATAACCATTCGTTTAAGTTTTAGTGAACTTGCCGATTTGGAGCAGTTAGATCTATCTTGTTTACGTTTGTATTTAAATGCGGATGCGCCAATAGCCTCAAATTTGCATCTGGCATTAACGCAACAAATTGCATCAATGTCTATTCGTTATTCGAATAATCCCGAAAACAAACTCGAGTTAAATGGCAAGATCACTCCGGTTGGTTTTAGTGATGAAGACCGCTTATGGTTAAAAGCGGATAATGCGTTTTCCGGTTATCAATTATTACTAGAATATTTTGCTTTCCGTGAAAAATTCATGTTTGTGGATTTACATGGTTTAGATAGTTGTCAGTTATCAGACTCTTGTTCTTATATAGATATTGAAATAGTTCTTAATCAGACCTGGCCAAGCGATATGCCGTTGCAAAATGATAATATTTGTTTGCATTGCGTACCTGTTATCAACTTGTTTGATATGGAAGCTGATCCGATTGTTGTAAATCAATTAGAGAGTGAATATTTGCTTCGTCCATTACTTCGTCAAGATGGTCATATTGAGGTCTACTCAGTTGAACATGTAGAATCAATTACGCGTGATGGGCGATATCGTTATGTGCCATTCACTAGCTTCAAACATCGTGGTGGTATGTTAAGATATGATGCTCCGGAAAGATACTATCATACCCGTGTTAGAAAAGGTGCATCCGGTTTACATGATACATGGTTAATTTTAGGCGGAAAGATTTGGGATAAAAATGAGTTGCTTGAAACTGAAACCTTATCTTTGCGTGTCACTGGTACCAATGGGATGTTACCACGTAAATCTTTACGTAATGCACGAATTAATGATCTTAAAGATTCAAATAGTAATATCGCTAAAGTGCGCAATCTTTGCTCTCCAACCATGCCTTGTTATCCGCCAACGGAAGATCGTTTTTATTGGCGAGTATTATCTCATCTTGCACCAAATTATCTTTCACTCATGAATGCAGAAGTTTTGCGTGGAACGCTTGCTTTATATGATTGGACAGATAACGAACTTAATCGCCGCCGTTTAGAGGGGATTGTAGAAGTAACGCATAGGATGATAAAACGCACAGTAAAAGGTATGTTGCAACGAGGGATAGAAATAGAAGTGACAATCAATAGTTATCAATTTACCGGTGAAGGTGATGTGCGACTTTTTGGTGAATTATTACATCAATTTTTCGCATTATATGCTGATGTAAATCTTTTCACTCAATTGGTTATGATTATTTTACCAACAGGAAATAAAATTGTATGGAATCAGAGCAAAGCATCGAAAATAGCCCTTTAATGCAAATGCTTGAAAAAAATCTGCCAAAAATTAACTTTTATCGTTTTTGTCAGTTACTCGAGCAATTATATGATAAAGAGCCATCTTTAGGTCGATTCGAATCACCTGTATCTGACCCATTAAGATTTGCACCTTCAGTCGATATGTCTTTTCCCGCGAGCGAATTGAAGTGTATTGAAAAGTCACCTTATTTAAATCGACCAACAACAGTAAGGACACGGTTTTTGGGTTTATATGGTGTCGATGCTGTATTGCCACTGGGGTTGCTTGATAATATCATTCGCCGAGAAGAAAATTATCAGGCTATGACTGACTTTTTGGATATTTTTAACCATAGGGTGATTACTCAGTTTTACCGAATCTGGTTAAAATACCATTATCCAGCAAGCTATTTAAGTGGTGGGCGAGATCCGATATCACAATGTTTATTCGGACTAATTGGTTTGGGTATTAAAGGAACGAGTAAACAGATTGGTACGCCGTTATCTCGTTTCTTTGCGTTGCTTGGGACTATGTCTCAAAAAACACGTACTGCACAAGGAGTCGCTGGCTTAATTCGATTATTGGTTGAAGATGCTAAAGTAGATGTTATTGAGTTTTATCCTATATGGCAATCGATCGATCAACCTGCAAAATTAGGTGGGCAAGGTCAGCAAAAAATTGGATTAGATGGTGGTGCTATCCTTGGATCTCGCTTTAAAGAGTGTAATCAGTGTATACATATCATTATCACCCCTCAACACGAAAATCAAATTACGGATCTTCTGCCGGATGGTCAAACCTTTCATGATATTTTGGCTTTATTACGTGTTTATTTAGGTTATCAGGTTGATGCCAAAATCACATTACGTATAAAAAGAAAATTTTTACCGAAAAGCCAATTGACCCCCAACAATAGTCGATTGGGATTAACTGCATCATTTACTAAAACCAATACCAATAAAGACGCCATTGAAGATGTATTGGTAAATATAGGATTTTATTCTGGTATTGATTATCAGGCATATTAAAAAAGGAATTGAAATGAGAATAATAAAATCGATAACTACTTGCTTATTAATGATTTGGTTAACAGGGTGTGGTATTGCTCAGAGTGTGACAGAAACCGTAACAGGGATAAGCGATTCCGTTTTCAAGTGGAACATTAGAACGTTACATTTAGATATTACAGCCAGAGCTGAATTAAATTTAGATGATGAAAGCCGCTCATCTCCGGTGGTAATTCGCATATATCAGTTAAAAGAAGAAGATTCTTTTATCTCAGCTTCTTATCAAGATCTGGTTGATCAAGATAGCGAGATATTAAAAGATTCTCTCATTGAAAGTAAAGAAGTTGTCTTAAAACCAAATACTTCAATTTCGATAGACACACCTTTTGATAAGAAGGCCGAAAAGGTTGGAATCGTTGCACTTTATAAAGAACCCAATTTGAAAGATGACAGTTGGCGATTAGTCTTATCTCGAGATGATTTACATATCACCGATCCACGTGAAATTATTGCAAATAAATATTCAATTGAACTAGTGGAAGAAAAGTAAATGAGTGCTTCACTATATGACATATTATACGGTTATTTTGAATCCGGAATTGATATTGATGATGTATCAGAAAATGAACAAACCATAATCAGTGTTATGGATAATATTGAGCGAATTTTAAATAGCCGGGCCGGTGCGATAAAACATCTGCCAGATTATGGGCTTCCCGATATGTCAACAATCTTTCAGGCTTTGCCTTCTTCTGCTTATGTATTAATGCGAGCAATAGAGAAAACGCTTCTGATTTATGAGCCAAGATTAGAATCAGTTAGTATTAATATTGATGAAAAAATTAATGATTCTATGGTATTAAGTTATGAATTAGTTTGTTATTTCAAAGAAGGTGGATTGGTTAAATATGGAACCTATTTTATGCCAGATGGTAAAGCTCGTTTAAAATATACCAAAAAAGCAACAAGGTATTAATTAGTTTTTTAATGTTTAATGATTAAAAAACTCTAAAATATAAAGCGTATAAAAGTTAGCGGTTAATAACTAAAAAATTAAAAACTGCCAAGAAATGGTCAGGGATATTAAGGGATGTAATATGAAAAAGGAATTAGCCAAATTCATTGGCCCATTGGGTCAAGAGTTACTCCATGGACTGACAGGCTTAGCTGTCAGCCATAATCGTTATACCTTAACGGTTGACGGGTTAAATGCACCTGTTTCAGTATTAAAGGTTAATGGTGAAGAGCAGTTAAACCAGCCGTGGCAATACACTATAGAGTTTACCTGTACTGATAAACAACTATCGATTGAAACCCTGCTGAATCAAAAAGCTTCGTTCTGCTTTAATCCGTTTACCGGCAATTTGCTTAATACAGCGATACGCTCCTTAACGGACTTACCCACAGCAGGACAAGCCCGCACTCTTTATGGGGTAATTACTGCATTTAGTCTGCTGTCGGTCAGCCGGGATGAAGCGCATTATCGGGTGGTGTTATCGCCAAGATTAGCCCGACTGTCACTGAGCCGCAACAGCGCTATCTTTCAAAACCAAAGTGTTATTAGTGTGGTTGAAACAGTGTTACGCAGCCATGAATTTACCGGCGTTGATTACCGTTTGGAATTAAAAGAGACCTATCCGGAAAGAGAATTTATCACCCAATGGCAGGAGAGTGATTTAGCCTTTATTCAGCGACTGTTAGCCG
>NZ_JAFNOK010000029.1:0-1932 GCF_026536305.1 Gilliamella sp. B3892 | reverse complement strand
CAAAAGGATACAAATTGCCTATTGAGATTATTGACTTAATAATAGAATTAAGTGCCAAGACTGAAAAATCACAAAGTAAGATCATCGAAGAAGCGATCTTAATGTACAAAAAATCACTTTACTAAAAAAGCCTCTTAATTGAGGCTTTCCCTTAAATTCAATAATGAGCGTTGTTCTTGTAATGTTAACTCATCTAAATGTTTTCTTGGATTACCACACATCCAGCAAGAGCATGTCGTTGGAGTTACTATATGTCTTTTGAGTGATTTTCTTGAATCACCAGAACAAAAATCATTTTTTCGGTTGTCTAAGCATCTTTTAACTTGATGTCGTCTATATGCCCGTGATGCCCGTGTTCTCATAAAATTACTCACATATGCAAAATAAAAAGCCCACCTATTTAGCGAGCTTATATTTTATGCGTTCTGAACCGCATTATACTCATATTATCTGTTTAAATGTTTAAACAGTCAAGTGTTTAAGTTGTTTCAATTAATTATTTCTTATAACTTTCAAAACCACTTATGCAGCTTTCTAAACCGCCTACTCAGCGGTAAACAGCCAAATAATGCACCAAACAAAAATGGGGTTTTTCTAAACCGCCTACTCAGCGGTAAACTAGATTATATCAAATATAACACATTGTAATAACTAAAAATTAACCAATTTTCCAATAATAACCCTTTTTTATTATATGAAAATTAATTGATAATAATCAATATATTAAAAAAGGGGCTAAAAAAAGGGTTAAACATGTCTAATAACTGGCAAAACATTGTTCCATTTATCGATAATATTTTTGGCTTCAATATGCGCTGTTTCTCTATTAATAATTATTCTAGCATCATTTAAAGTCCGCTTATATTCACGAGCCATTGAATAGAAAGCCCCTCTAAAACCTGAATCACTCACTCTCAATGCAGGCTATATTAATTCTAATTGATATCGCATTCTTTCAGCGGCTTTATATAACCACGCTAAATCATACCAATCTTCATCAGATAATACGCTTCGAGAATGAATACCACCTAACCACTTAATCGCATTCTCAAACTGACTTGCAGGTAAATCTTGATAGCGAGGGATTTTGAATTGCTGATGTAGTTTGGTGTATATAGCTTGATGTCTTTCAACTGTTCGGTAAGAGCGCTCATTTACCGCTTGTTGAATTGCTTGTTGCTGTTCGAGAGAGATTGTTTCACTTATACCTATTTCTTTATCTGCTAAGTCAAGTAACCATTTTCTTACTTCTTTGGCTATTTCTGTTTTAGCAAGCATTGCGATTAGATGCGCTCCTCTAAGCGAAAAAATCCTTACAGTTTGTATAAGGTTATTCGGGGCAGTCAATTTGACCGTCTCGGTCATTTTGCGTGTAAATTCGTCAAAGTTACGATTATAAATCTTTGTTACTGAATCAGTGCTTTTATATTGAAGTAATTTAGCTAGTTCGCTTGATGTGATCCATATTTGGTTATTGTGATTAACTGATTGAATGGTAGTATTATGAAAAACTAATGAATTAGACATAATATTGTCTCCGTACTAATGATTTTAATAATCACCACCGCAGAGGCTAATCATTGGAGGTGAACTGAATAAGGTTAGCCTTACCGCTAGTACGAAACGGCGCTCTTTTGAGCCCTTACCCAGCTCACCATAGAATAGATGCAACTAAGCTTTACGCATAAAAATACCGCTGACGCGGTTTATACGTCGTACTGAACAGTAGGAGGCTAATCCTAACGTTAAATTTTGCTAACGTTTTTTCAATATACATCTTAATTATGTTCGTTGTCAACTATGCCACTTTTGGAAACAATTCAATAATATGACCTCGTATAAAGCACTCTGCCGCCAATAATATTTTTGTGATTTCAGAGGTTTGCTTACCCAATATTCGCGCTTGTTTACTACAAGAGATTTCACGAAGAT
>NZ_JAFNOK010000028.1:0-2097 GCF_026536305.1 Gilliamella sp. B3892 | reverse complement strand
GCTTACTATCTATTACTTCTTGACAATGCACTTTTAAATCGCTTATCGGTATCGGGTTATAGAGTTGATAAAATGACTAACACGCAAACCAAATATATTGAGCCGTATTAAAATGTCACTGTTAAGCTAATTTATATCAAAAAAGCGATTGTGTTAATAGAATAAATGACATTTTTAGACTGTAAAAAAGAACTGCTTTAATAGGTAAAACAGTTCTTTTAACAGATTTCTGATATGCGTGAATTATGAATAATGGCTATTTCATTCCTTTGTGAAGAATTTCGCAACTTTCTTTAAATTTTTGCTCACAAGCTTGTTCAAAATACTTTTTAGCTAACTCGCTATTTTCTACACTGTCATCTTTACAATACATAACACCTTAATTATGCGTTGCTTCAGTAACACCCTGATCGGCTGCTTTTTTGTACCAATACAACGCTTTCTCTTTATCGACTGCGACACCATCTCCTTTGTCATACATAAGTGCTAAATCATATTGTGCATCACCAAGTCCTTGTTCAGCGGCTTTTGTGTACCAATATAATGCTTTCCTTTTATCAACGTTGACATCATCACCTTCAGCATACATCCTTGCCAAATAATATTGCGCTCCAACAAACCCTTCTTCCACTCCTTGAGCTTGAGAAAACCAATATAACGCTTTTTCCTGATTGGCTTCGACACCCTCACCTTGGTCATACATATAAGCTAACTCTAATTCCGATAAAATATCCCCTTCTTCTACTGCTTTTGTATACCAATATAATGCTTTCCCGATATCAACTTTGACCCCATTACCTTGGGCATACATACGTGCCAAACCAGATAGCACTTCAACAATCCCTAATTCCTGTCTTTCTATTTGAGCTTGAGCTCGGGAGTTCCAATAGAGTGCTTTTTCTTTATTGACTTCGACACCATCTCCTTGGTCATACATATAGGCTAACTCTAATTGCGCATAAATATGACCTTGTTCCGCTGCTTTTGTGAACCAATATAATGCTTTCCTTTTATCAACTTCGACTTCATCACCTAGAGCATACTTCCTTGCCAAATAATATTCTCTATCAGCAAGTTCTTCTTCTACCGCTTTTTTAACTTCAGAGTACCAATATGCTGCTATTTCATTATTGACTTCGACACCATCTCCTTGGTCATACATATAGGCTAACTCTAATTGCGCAGAAAAATAACCTCGTTCCGCTACTTGAGTGTACAAATCGAGCGCTTTTTCTTTATCGACTTCGACACCCTGACCTTGGTCATACATATGTGCTAACGTTAATTGCGCAGGAATATCCCCTTCTTCCGCTGCTTTTGTGTACCAATAGAGTGCTTTTTCTTTATTGTCGACGCCTTGTCCGTCATATGTAAGTGCTAAATTATACTGAGCTTCCCTATCTCCCTTCTCTGCCTCAGTGCTACAAGCAATAAAAGCTTGATGATAATACTCTTCAGCTAACTCGCTATTAACTTCAATACCATCACCTTTATAATACATAAAGCCTAAACTAAGCATTGCGTTAGTGTTACCATTATCTGCTGCTTTTTTATACCAAAATAGTGCTTTCTCTTTATCGACTTCGATCTCGTCTCCTTTGTCATACATTTTTGCTAAACGATATTGTGTTTGACTTAGCTTTTTTTTCATTGCGTTACTGAGCCAATATACCGTTTTATCTTTATTAACTTCGAGACCGTCTCCTTTGTCATACAGTTCTGCTAAATGATATTGCGCTTGAGCAATTCCATATTCCGGTTCAGTGATTTTTCTACCTAACCTTTTACGTAGTTCTTCTATAACATCGTCACTTTCATTATTCAAAACTGCTAAATTATATTGCGCCTCAACAAATCCTTTTTCTGCTGCTTCCCTGTACCAATATTCTGCTTTCTCTTTATTGACCTCAACACCTTCTCCTTTGTCATATCTCTTTGCTAACTCTAATTGCGCCCAACCATCCCCTTGTTCCGCAGCTTTTGTATACCAATACACCGCTTTTTCTTGATTGACTTCGACACTGAGTCCATTTTCATAAATGTGTGCTAATCCAATTTGTGCAGAAATAAGCCCTTGTTGCTCAGCTTTAGTATACC
>NZ_JAFNOK010000027.1:0-2140 GCF_026536305.1 Gilliamella sp. B3892 | reverse complement strand
TGCCCACATTCATCTTCACCGTATCACCTTTTAACTGACCGCCGACCACATTCACATCATGACCGGTTTTGATATTGAGTTGATTCTTGGCATCAATCACACTCTCCGTCCAGGCACTGCCGTCAGCATTTTCCCGCTCCCGACTAAAGTTACCGTTGGCTTTAAACCGCAGACCACTTTCATCACCACCAAACTGAAGCTGAATCCCCACGCCACCGCCGTAGCTTTTCTCATCCCGGTCACTGTGCTGCGTATTGACCGCACCAATCACATTCACATCCCGGTTAGCGGTCAGATTAATATCATTGCCGGCTTTCACCTCACTGCCTTTTAAGGTGATATCCCCGCCTTGCGCATTTGCATCACCGGTTGCGGTGATATGAATATTCTGCCCGGCAGAGACCCCGCTACTGATAACATTATGTTGCTCCTGATTGACCTCCCGCTCAGTGCGCTGCGTGCCCACCATCACACTGACACCGATTGACGCCTGTTTTTGACCTTGCTGATTTTGCAGCTGCAAATCTTCAATCGCTTCAAGTGCGGTCAGCGCAGATTTAATTGATTGCAGGGCTAATAACTTATCATTACCTTTCTCTTTCGCCCGCTCAACGGCTTTGGCCGCATTTTTAAGGATTTTGTTGGAGAAAGAAAAAGAATGCGCTTTGCCTTATTCAAAAATTATCTATTATGCTATAAATATTACAAAGCGCAAAAAGCTTACCCAAACTACACTAACGATTAATGTAGAAGGGGTGGAGCAGATAGGGTTGTATGCTGGGCGATCGGTCATCATTAAAATTGAGCAGAACAAGTTAATTATTTAAATTCCAAGCAAATTCTAAAGTTTAAGATGAAACTATAATTCCTGTTAAGAATAAGATCAGGAATTATAGTTCATACTATTTAAAATGATTATAATAATCAATTTATTATAAGTATTTTTGGGGAATGTTTAATAATTGTGAATCAACAGACCAATGAATAGGTTTACTTTGTTGACAATTCCATTTGGCTCCTGATTGTATCCATTTATCTCGGTATTTCTTAATACCCGTTAAAGTGGCATCTTCGTATCCAAATTCAACTCCACAACACTCACAAATATTATATGTAGGAGATTGACCATCCTCTCCCCATTGAGGCACTGATTGCTCAAGCCCACAAACACGACATATATATGCTTCATTATTTTTGTGCATTAAAATACTCCAAATTAGTTTTATATCCATGATCTGCTGGATTTGGTTTAAACATTGTTTTCGGTGTCCCATCGGCATTTTTCACTGCAAATATATTTGATTGAGGATTATAAAACACTGTATCCCCATTTTTTCTAACTTTTGTCAAAGTCCCTTCAGGTGGATTTCTTACAAAATTATGGGTAGCATCAACGTATTGTTTTGAGTTTTGAAATTCTGGAAACTCATGTTTATGTTTATCCCAATGATCATAAGCATTTGTAACAGATTCTTTTTTACTAGTTTCTGTCCAAATTTTATCTTCTGGACGCTTACCTGAATTAGCATTAATTTCTTGCTCTTTCGCTACATGGTCACCAAATTTACTCGACGCATTGCCTTTTTGATTTTTTGCGACATTGGATTCTACATTACGTTTGATTATACCTTGAAGTTGTTTATTTTTACTACCCGCAGCTAATCGACTTATCATCATATCGAGTGCAGCCATTGATTCTGAATTATCTAAGCCAGATAAATGATCCTTGCTTGCCTCAGTTAATAATTGTACCAGATTAGCTTTATCTGTATTTGTTATGGCAACATCAGCTAAGGCTAAAATTTCCATAGCTATACCGATTGGTCCGGGTAAATATTGCCCAATTTGTTCGGGTGCACGCATCCATAATTCAGCATAATCGCTACCATTAGGCATTCCTTTACCTTTTATTAAGCCACTCAGTGCTTGCTCGGTTTCTTCTGCCGTTAAATAATTATTAGCAGAAGCGTGAAGTATCGAATCGTATTGAGCCGCGGTATCATGATGTATACCAATAAAACCGTTCATTGTCCCGCCTTCAGCAAGGCTTACGGCATTATTCTCAACCGCATTCTTCCCGGCAGCAATCGCCGCACCGGCAGCGCCGGTATCACCGCCACCGGCGGCAATCGCCAGGCCG
>NZ_JAFNOK010000026.1:0-2407 GCF_026536305.1 Gilliamella sp. B3892 | reverse complement strand
TCACCTCGTAGCAATCTGTAGCATCCAGTAGAACAAGCCAAATAATCCACCCAAAATCACAAAGTATGTGCAAAAGAGGGCAAACTTAATTTCGCTGTCTGTTAACTCATAATCCTTGTGAAATCTATCTTTGATTTTCACATTAACAAAATCTTTATTAATCATAATCCCCTCGAAAAATTCATCATAGTAGAGGGCAAATAGTATGTAGCAATGTGCCGTCTTTTCGAGCTGTCAGTATTTAGTCAAACTCAAGCGCACTCGTTGAGTGCGCTTTGATTTGAACTTAATTAGCAATCCTTATTTAGTAAAGAACTTGATGGCTAGTCGGTCTCTCTTGAGGCTAGGAGTGATTTAGTCGCTCACCCGATGCGTACTGCTGTGATTGCTTTCAAAACCGCTGTACTTTCATATGCCTCAGCTAGCTACTTGAATCCTTTTAACTTGTTAAATAACTCGAGGTCTTGTTTAACTTTGTTGTTAAGTTGATTTGTTTTGATGTGATAATGATAAGATAAGTTATCATTAATGTCAATAACAAAAGTTATCGAGAGGAGTAAAGTTATCGGTGGTTATCCGGGGGCAGTATCTAAAGGGGGATGCGGATTTTAGACGTGAAAAAAGCGACCTAAGTCGCTTGGAGTATCAATAAAATTTATTTATTGTTATTTTTTGATAAAAATGAAAGTGTTAACCACAACCGCCATCCTAAATCGATAATCATTAAAATAAGAGTAGTAAACAAAAAGAAACAAATCAGATTGATGCTATATTCATAAAATACAGGTAAAAGTTTACTTATAGTACTAGCTAAAAAAAGTAGAAATGAAAATAAAGAACATTGCAAAATTTTCATAATCAAAACATGATAAAACCCATTTTTTTGCATAACAATAATTAAACTTTTATCTGATGCTGATATTATAATAGATAAGGATGTAATTAAAAAACCAAGTAAAGTAATAGAAATTTGAATCATTTCAGGCATAATTAGTTTAATTGTTCCTGTAAAACCTGAGTTATGAAATATAAAACAAGTAGCTAATGCTAATAAAAGAGATATTGATGTTGCATATTTCATAAAGCATTACTCCTTTTTAATCTTCACTAAAGTTAGCGTCAAAATGCCTTTGATTTTTTTCTTTCACTAACCTTATTTGTGCGTAAACTTCTGTTGAGTTGATAGTGCTAGTACCTGCTGTCTCATCACTGTATAAAAGAACAGTTATTTTATCATTTATTCTTTCTGCAAACAAGTCGATCGGTTTTGAATTATTTGATAATTTTACTTTTAATAATTTGGTTGAATCTGAATTAAGTAATTGTTTTATTTCATTTATAACTCTGTTTTTCAGGCCATTTGTTTTAGAATTTGTTCCAATCTTTCCTGAAAATGTAGTTGCCCCTGATTGTGTCATTTCGTTAAATGCATAAGTTGTCCAATTGGAATTTGGATTTGGTTGATAATCTTTAGAAATAGGTTTGTGTATTTTAAACTCAACATTCTTAATCACTCCTTTATGAAAAACCTCATCAAGAGAATCTTTTGTTAGGATATCTTGGCAAATGACATTAATATTAGAAATTTTGTTAAAGTAACTAATTAGAGTGTTAATTGTTGTCCCATCTCGACTATGTTGATATGCTAATAATTCAAATTTATTTTTTTCTAAAAAAATAATGAAATGATTTTTTTCAATAAAGGCATTGTCTGAACCTAAATTAATGACTTTTTCTTCTAAACTGCTTAAGCTGCTTGAGTCGTGTACATTTTCTTTATATTTTACAATATATCCAGAAATAGATTTGTCAGTGTTTTTGGTGACCCCCCTTATGTGATAAATGCCACTATCGATATTTATTAATGGGAAATCATATTTATCTTTATGTTTATTTTCATTACATAATTCATTTAAAGATAGTTTATCATTTTTTTTGTAGCTTCAAGTGAGTAAAATCTCACTGTAAAATTTTTAGTTTTTTTCATTATAATTATCCTTATTACCTTATTTCACTTGCCTATCTTTCACTCTCAAAAACCGCCGAAGCGGTTAGTCGTCTTTCTTTTTATAGCATTTTGTAGCTGTATATATTATTCCTAATCCTAAAGCTGTAGACAAAAATCGAATTACTCCTAATCCTATAATTTCTAGGTAGTGAGTAAAAAGCACTAAAGCCAATCCTACTATCATGCTTATTGTGTACATTAACTTACTCATATTTGTTCCCTCTTCATA
The DNA here is from genome assembly GCF_026536305.1 of Gilliamella sp. B3892. Taxonomy (NCBI): domain Bacteria; kingdom Pseudomonadati; phylum Pseudomonadota; class Gammaproteobacteria; order Orbales; family Orbaceae; genus Gilliamella; species Gilliamella sp. B3892. The sequence goes on along the minus strand of NZ_JAFNOK010000026.1, from coordinate 170 downwards.
AAAACCACCTAGGCGGTTATTTTTATATCTTTATCCTCAATCCAATATAGACGACTGCCACCAAACACGTCCTAATATAGTTATCTCATCTTGAGATACTATTTCGTCATCATAGCCAATATTATAACTTCTGATTTTAACTTGGTTGCCTGGTATTTTTTCTAGAATCT
>NZ_JAFNOK010000025.1:0-2549 GCF_026536305.1 Gilliamella sp. B3892 | reverse complement strand
TCACCTCGTAGCAATCTGTAGCATCCAGTAGAACAAGCCAAATAATCCACCCAAAATCACAAAGTATGTGCAAAAGAGGGCAAACATAATTTCGCTGTCTGTTAACTCATAATCCTTGTGAAATCTATCTTTGATTTTCACATTAACAAAATCTTTATTAGTCATAATCGCCTCGAAAAAAGCCCTCGCTAGGAGGGCAATAGGATGTAGCATTGCGCCGTCTTTCCGAGCTGTCAGTATTCGTAAGAACTCTTGTAAATGCGCTTAGGAATATGCCTGAGTAATACTGCAACACGCTCAGGCTTCCTTGACAACCACGTACAAGGATTTAGAATATGTATAACCACGTACAAACAAGGATTTTTATTTATGCCAGATTGGCTAGTTACTATTATTTCTATCTTTAGAAAGGATATTTTTTCATTGAAAAGCATGTTGATAGTTCTTGTTTCGTTCTGTATTTTTTTTATAGTTCCCACCGAAATTCAAATTAAATTTAGTGAAAAAGTAAAAATCCCATTCAGTTATGAAATAGCGGTTTTTGCTACCAGTTTTATTTTGTGCAGTTTTATTTATTCTGTAGTGGTAAATTTTAAAAAGTTCTATACAAACTTTTCTAATAAAAAACAGCTAAATAAAGAACGAAATGAATTAGTATTATTAATTAATTCGTTAAATAAATCTGAGAAAGAAATTATTGCTTATTTATTACATAGTGGTTATCCATACATTTCATTTGAAGCGGCAAAAATACCTAAACATGTTATTAAGCTTATTAATAAGGGGTTGATTATTCAATGTAGTTTTCCGCATACATTTGATACCAAATGTCGCTTTGTACTTGAACCATCATTTGAAAAATTTATTAGAAAAGAAATCAAAAAAAATAATACTGATAATAATTAGTATTCTTTACATCAAACTCAAGCGCACTCGTTGAATGCGCTTTGATTTGAACTTAATTAGCAATCCTTATTTACTAAAGAACTTGATGGCTAGTCGATCCCTTGTCGGGGCTAGGAGTGATTTAGTCGCTCACCCGATGCGTACTCTTATTGATTGCTTTCCAAAACCGCTGTACTTTCATATGCCTCAGCTAGCTACTTGAATCTTCTTAACTAGTTAAATAACTCGTAGTCTTGTTTAACTTTTTTGTTAAGTTGATTTGTTTTGATGTGACAATATTACCAAAAGGTTGTTGTCGTGTAAATACCTCGAGGTTATTTTCTTTTTAAGAAAAAGAAACCTTTTGGTAATATTCATTTGTTTTTCTTTGATTTTTTTTGTTCTGATTGGTTGTTTTTTATACGGTGAGATATTTGAGGGGGCAAAAAAACCGCATTTAAGCGGCTTCCCTGCTCATTATTAGGTGAGTTTAGTCAAAATATACATAATCTATATTCTGACCGACAAAAACTTTACCTTGGATATGGAAATTTCCGAGTAAATTTTTATCAAGCCTCCATTTTTCATAGACCAAATTGTCAGAAATAACTATAACCTCAGTCCCTGTAACCTGAATTCGTTTGATATAAATTTCGTTGTCAAATACAAAAACATATACACCGTCGCCGTCAAAATAATTTATTTTAGTGTCTACAAATATGTTAGCACCAGATTTTATTGTCGGGGTCATGCTGTCGCCCTTTGCAGTAATAACTTTTATATATTCAGTTGAACGCCTACCAAATAGTTTGGCCGCATAATCTGGTGTGAATTCGATTGAGCGTAAAACGCTGGCAAATTCTCTATCTGTTATAATACCGTTTCCACAACTTGCTTTTACATCCAAAACTTCTATTTTCACTCCATCATTTAATTCGCCTTCATTATTAATGATAATATCTGAAAGATCATTGTCTGCGCTCAGACCGTCTAACCATCCGCGCGGTAAATTAAACGCAGACTCAATATCAGATACCATCCTGTCAGCAATGTTTTTTTTATATTTTTTCCCCGCTTCGTATAAAAGTCTTGATACATATCCTTGGTCTTTATTTATTCTTCTAGCAAGTTCAACAATCTTGCCGCCACACAATTCATCCTTTAGTTTTATTAAATTTAACCTTCTTATTTCATATCTATTCATATTCATAAGTGCTCCTTATATATATATCGGTCAATACTAAAAAAAATTTACCGTTTGGTAAATAACCTTAAGGTGTTGATTTTAATATAACCATATGGTATTATCAAATTCAAAAAACAACACCAAAAGGTTATATTATGGAGAAATTAAAATTATTATTGAAAACAATGACGGCAGATGAACAAAAACAATTTGCCATAAATTGTGGCACAACAATTGGTTATTTGAGAAAACGAATCAGCGACCGAACAGCAAATCTTGGTGAAAAAATTTGCATAGAAATTGAACATAATAGCAATGGAATAATTAGATGTGAAGATCTTCGCCCCGACGTTAGCTGGTCTGTTATTCGTAATACAAAATAAATGAGGTATTCATGAGCACGTTAAACAATGAAAACACACAAAGCCAGTGTGCCAATATTTTACAACACTTACTAAGTGGTAAATCAATTAATCCA
>NZ_JAFNOK010000024.1:0-2658 GCF_026536305.1 Gilliamella sp. B3892 | reverse complement strand
CATGTGAAGTTGTGCATCGATCTTTTACACTTGACGGCATTGCATTTGGTTTATACCAAATAATATCTTGTCGTAAATACCATCCATCAGCACGTAAAGCAAAAGCCAACATCCACGGTATGCCTATTAAATCTTTTGCTTTTATGCCATGTTCTGCCCATGTTTTTGGTATTTTTGATTGAGGTCCTTTAGGGTCGGGGATATAACTTTCAATCTGTGCTTCTTTATTATTCCATATCCCTTTACCGCTTCCGGCATAAGTATCGCCAATGTTAATCCATAAAACGCCATCATCTCGTAATACACGTTTAACTTCTGCAAACACGGTAACTAGTTTATTTATGTATTCGTGAGGGTCTGTTTCTAAACCTATTTGTCCTTCAACGCCGTAATCACGCAACCCGTAGTATGGTGGAGATGTAACACAACAATTAATAGTATTATCATCTATATTTTTTAATAATTCTAAACAGTCACCTGTTAGAACTGTAAATTTGGAGGGCATAATCATTTCCTTTTAGATAGTACTTTACTGATATGAGCCTTAACTTCTTTCATTGTTTGAAATGAAATGTAATCAGCGCAAGGCGTTTGATAGTCCTGTTTACTTTTATAAACAAAATAACCAAAATTAAATTTAGCTACATAAATACCGCTATCATGTAGCCATCCGTTGTTTCGCACCTTAGTTAGTTTTGACATATTTTCACCAATAGCTATCTCACACTAAATAATCAGCGTGATAATTGAATTTAAATTAATGGGATAGGGTAGATAACAAACTAGTTATTAACAGAGTTAGTGGGTAAAACTGTACAAGACGGACACATTGATAACTAATTGATTTTAAAATGGGATGTCGTCATTAAAATCTATTGGTGGCTCGTTTTGTGATTGTGGAGCATCAATATTATTTTGTTGCTGTAATTGTTCTTGTCTAATATCATTAATACGAGGTCCCAAAATTTGCAATGTTCCACCAATTGGATTGATAACAACTTCTGTTATGTAACGATCGTTGCCGCTTTGATCTTGCCATTTACGAGTTTGTAATTGACCTTCTAGATAAACTTGTGTGCCTTTCTTGACATATTTACCAACAATTTCTGCTAATTTACCGAAGACAATTACTCGATGCCATTCTGTACGGTCTTTTTGCTCCCCAGTTTGTCTATCTTTCCATAATTCTGAAGTTGCAACAGTGAAATTAGCAACAGCACTTCCATTTGACATATAGCGAATTTCGGGATCTTGCCCTAAGTTACCAACTAGAATCACTTTATTGATTCCTCTATTTGCCATTTTCTTTCTCCTGTTTCTACATAAATTCTTTCAAATATTTAATGACACAATCATTGCAAATGATTGCGTTTGGCGTCCACTCGTAAGAAAAATCTATTTTAAGATTTAATTTAATTGATGAATCTAAACACTGGATTATGAAAATATTTAAAATGTCGGGAGGTGGTTTGTTTGAAATTTTTTGACACATGTCACATCTATATGTGTATTCTGTATGAGCGTGTTTCGCCATTTTCTTGCTCCAGTTGTTTTTTGGCTTCTCTTAAGCCTATTTTCAGTTCATATATATTTATGTTTAATTTTGTAATTAATTGATTTAATGCTTTCTTTTTATTTATAAAGGTAAAAATAATCACCATTAAAACAGCTATAATCCAGAAAAAGGTGGCTTCCTTGTGTTTGCAATGTCTTTTTCTTGCCCTCTCTTATCATTAACCATTACATTTCCGCATTTAAACAGTACAATTGAAATTAAACATGTTTCAAAATTACAGCTATTTACTGGTTTTGTGCCGTCTAGTAATAAATACTGATAACGACCGTCTGGGACGTAAATAATGCAGTCTTGGCCGTGTACGTTTTCATGCCATTGCTTTGTTGAAGGGGGGTAGGGTAAGACCATTAATATACATTGGTGATAGCACTGTGACTGTTCTATCGCTTCGCTGAAAAATTGGCATTTTTTACTAAATGGTGGGTTACAGAACATTGGTAAATCTCTTCTATAAAGAAATTTATTTTTAACAATATGATGCTCATACCAATTCACCGTAGGACTTAGGGCGTCAATATTTTCATCAATATAAGCTGTTGATAACCAAATTGATGTATTACGATCTTTAGCACATACATCGATGCTAACCCACCTAATTTTAAGTAATTTTTGAGCATCATTAACAAGCTCTGGACCTGTTCGCCAATAATCTTTACTTTGCTTCTCTGTTTGTGATTTGTGTGTTATTGCCAATTTTTGAATCTCCCCCGCAAAATTACTTAATTTCGATGATATAACCTATTTGTGTTCTGCATAAACGTACAACTTTAACTACGCTATCACCGTTAATTTGTATTATTTGATATCTATTTAATGAAACGTTCGGATATCGATTTATTACATCGTTAGGCAATTCCAATGCTTTAGATAGACTAATGTCTAATTCTGTTTTGATTTTAATTTGCCTGAAACACCCTTTATTAAAAATGCCACTCCAAATTTTTCATTGAAATTACCAACATCCAAATCTTGGATGAATTCTGTTACATCAGTTAACATTTTGGTCTCCTGTTAATATTAAAAAGCCGTTCTAGTGACTGACTAAACTGCTTCTATTTGTTTAATACGCTCATCAAGTTCTT
>NZ_JAFNOK010000023.1:2007-3200 GCF_026536305.1 Gilliamella sp. B3892 | reverse complement strand
CCAAAACAACTCCGAGTTGTAAGGTTAAGACTCTCGGTTCATTAGTATCAGTTAGCTCAATGTATCACTACACTTACACACCTGACCTATCTACGTCTTAGTCTCAAACGGACCTTACTGAATCTCTTCAGGGAAAACTCATCTCGAGGCTAGTTTCGTGCTTAGATGCTTTCAGCACTTATCTATTCCGCACGTAGCTACCGGGCAATGCAATTGGCATCACAACCCGAACACCAGCGGTGCGTTCACTTCGGTCCTCTCGTACTAGAAGCAAACCCTCTCAATTTTCCTACGCCCATGGCAGATAGGGACCGAACTGTCTCACGACGTTCTAAACCCAGCTCGCGTACCACTTTAAACGGCGAACAGCCGTACCCTTGGGACCTACTTCAGCCCCAGGATGTGATGAGCCGACATCGAGGTGCCAAACACCGCCGTCGATATGAACTCTTGGGCGGTATCAGCCTGTTATCCCCGGAGTACCTTTTATCCGTTGAGCGATGGCCCTTCCATTCAGAACCACCGGATCACTATGACCTACTTTCGTACCTGCTCGAGCCGTCACTCTCGCAGTCAAGCTAGCTTTTGCCATTGCACTAACCTCCTGATGTCCGACCAGGATTAGCTAACCTTCGTGCTCCTCCGTTACTCTTTGGGAGGAGACCGCCCCAGTCAAACTACCCACCAGACAGTGTCCCTTACCTCGATTCAGAAGTATAGGTTAGAACATCAAACATTAAAGGGTGGTATTTCAAGGTTGACTCCACACACACTGGCGTGCATGCTTCATAGTCTCCCACCTATCCTACACATTAAGGCTCAATGTTCACTGTCAAGCTATAGTAAAGGTTCACGGGGTCTTTCCGTCTTGCCACGGGTACACCGCATCTTCACGGCAATTTCAATTTCACTGAGTCTCGGGTGGAGACAGCCTGGCCATCATTACGCCATTCGTGCAGGTCGGAACTTACCCGACAAGGAATTTCGCTACCTTAGGACCGTTATAGTTACGGCCGCCGTTTACTGGGGCTTCGATCAAGAGCTTCTGCTTACGCATAACCCCATCAATTAACCTTCCAGCACCGGGCAGGCGTCACACCGTATACGTCCACTTTCGTGTTTGCACAGTGCTGTGTTTTTATTAAACAGTTGCAGCCAGCTGGTATCTTCGACTGATTTCACCTACGTCCGCA
>NZ_JAFNOK010000023.1:0-1913 GCF_026536305.1 Gilliamella sp. B3892 | reverse complement strand
GTCCGCATGGGATTTCAATTACCGTCAGCGTGCCTTCTCCCGAAGTTACGGCACCATTTTGCCTAGTTCCTTCACCCGAGTTCTCTCAAGCGCCTGAGTATTCTCTACCTGACCACCTGTGTCGGTTTCGGGTACGATTAACTGTAACCTGAAGCTTAGAGGATTTTCCTGGAAGCAGGGCATCAATTACTTCACTACCTTAGTAGCTCGTCATCACGCCTCAGGGTCTCAGTGACCGGATTTGCCTAATCACACCCCTACACGCTTAACCCACCATCCAATAGGTGGTAAACCTAGCCTTCTTCGTCCCCCCATCGCAGTTACAGCCAGTACGGGAATATTAACCCGTTTCCCATCAGATACGCCCTTCGGCCTCTCCTTAGGGGTCGACTCACCCTGCCCCGATTAACGTTGGACAGGAACCCTTGGTCTTCCGGCGAGCGGGCTTTTCACCCGCTTTATCGTTACTTATGTCAGCATTCGCACTTCTGATACCTCCAGCATGCCTCACAACACACCTTCTACGGCTTACAGAACGCTCCCCTACCCAATACACTTACGTGCACTGCCGCAGCTTCGGTGCATAGTTTTAGCCCCGTTACATCTTCCGCGCAGGCCGACTCGACTAGTGAGCTATTACGCTTTCTTTAAATGATGGCTGCTTCTAAGCCAACATCCTAGCTGTCTAAGCCTTCCCACTTCGTTTCCCACTTAACTATGACTTCGGGACCTTAGCTGGCGGTCTGGGTTGTTTCCCTCTTCACGACGAACGTTAGCACCCGCCGTGTGTCTCCCATGATTAAACTTGTCAGTATTCGGAGTTTGCATCGGGTTGGTAAGCCGGGATGGCCCCCTAGCCGAAACAGTGCTCTACCCCCAACAGTTACTCATGAGGCGCTACCTAAATAGCTTTCGGGGAGAACCAGCTATCTCCCGGTTTGATTGGCCTTTCACCCCCAGCCACAGGTCATCCGCTAATTTTTCAACATTAGTCGGTTCGGTCCTCCAGTTAGTGTTAACCAACCTTCAACCTGCCCATGGCTAGATCACCGGGTTTCGGGTCTATACCCTGCAACTTTTCGCACAGTTAATACTCGGTTTCCCTTCGGCTCCCCTATTCGGTTAACCTTGCTACAGAATATAAGTCGCTGACCCATTATACAAAAGGTACGCAGTCACACATACCCAACGGTACATGCTCCCACTGATTGTACGTACACGGTTTCAGGGTCTATTTCACTCCCCTCCCGGGGTTCTTTTCGCCTTTCCCTCACGGTACTGGTTCACTATCGGTCAATCAGGAGTATTTAGCCTTGGAGGATGGTCCCCCCATCTTCAGACAGGATATCACGTGTCCCGCCCTACTCTATAAGCTTCCACATAATGCATTTTCGTGTACGGGACTTTCACCCTCTGTCGTGCGACTTTCCAGACGCTTCCACTAATACACTATGCTACCCGCTTGGGCTCCTCCCATTTCGCTCGCCGCTACTTTGGGAATCTCGGTTGATTTCTTTTCCTCGGGGTACTTAGATGTTTCAGTTCTCCCGGTTCGCCTCATCTGACTATGTATTCATCAGATGATAGTGCAGTCACCTGCACTGGGTTTCCCCATTCGGACATCAACGGTTATAGCGCCTTTTATCGGCTCACCGTCGCTTTTCGCAGATTAACACGTCCTTCATCGCCTCTGATTGCCTAGGCATCCACCGTGTACGCTTAATTTCTTAACCTTACAACTCACAGTTGTCTTGGTTTCAATTACGCTTTTTTCTCTTTTCTACTTCTTCACATTCATACTTTCATACAAATGCCTTCCGTAAAAACGAGAACTCGTTTCTTTCAGCTTGTTCCTAATTGTTAAAGAGCTTTATCTTTCTATTTACTCTTAAAAGTAAATACAAACATAATTT